>CAYMHO010000027.1:0-38455 GCA_964390195.1 uncultured Fimbriiglobus sp.
CACCTGATGGTCCGGCGACTCAGAACCTAATCGTCACCCATTTTGGACAGGCTCTGAGCAACTCATGCGACACTCTGCCACTGCGTTCGTCGTTCTCCTGGTGTCCCCGTTGTGCGTCGAGGCACTCCGGGCGGCCCCGGAACCGATCAAGTCGATCAAGAACGGCGTGGGCATGAAGCTTGTGTTCGTCCCGCCGGGCAAATTCACGATGGGCTCGCCGGAGGGCGAGGCGGGCCGGGAAGCACAAGAAATGCAGCACGAGGTCGAACTCACGAAGGGGTTCCACCTGGGAGTCCATGAGGTCACGGTCGGCCAGTTCAAGCAGTTCGTGACGGACACGAAGTACCAGACCGACGGCGAGAAAGACGGGAAGGGAGCCTACGGCATCAGCGAGACCGGAAAGATCGAAGAGGTGCAGGCGAAGGTCACCTGGAAGAGCCCCGGCTTCGAGCAGACCGACGACCACCCGGTGGTGTGCGTCTCGTGGGGCGACGCGAAGGCCTATTGCAAGTGGCTGAGTGAGAAGGAGAAGAAGACGTACCGACTGCCGACGGAAGCCGAGTGGGAGTTCGCCTGTCGTGCCGGCACGAAGACCGCCTATGCCTACGGCGACGACACCGAAGGGTTGGAGAAGGTTGGCAACGCTGCCGACGCGACCGCGCGAGCCAAGTTTCCGGGGTGGAGCATCGGCATCAAGGCGAAGGACGGCCACGTCTTCACGGCACCCGTCGGCCAATTCAAAGTGAACCCGTTTGGCCTCCACGACATGCACGGCAACGTGTGGGAGTGGTGCGAAGACTGGTACGAGCCGAACAGTTACCCCAGAGAAAGGCAGGTCGATCCGACTGGCCCGACGACGGGGAAAGCCAAGGTGCAACGCGGCGGCGGTTGGTCGAGCGATGCGAAGCGCCTGCGTTCTGCTGCTCGTGTTGGCCGGGATGCTTCAGCCTATCGCGGATGCTACCTCGGCTTCCGTGTCGTCTTTGAGCAGCAGAGTGGAACGTCGGGCCCGGAGACCGAAGGTCCCAAGAAACTGCCGGCCGGTCTGCGGGTGATGAGCGGCGGGCACAGTTGGTCGACCGAAAACTCCGCGCCGTTGTGCCAGGCGGATGGTATCGTCGGGCACAAGAAAATCACCGGCATCAACGGCAACCGCATCGAGGACGTGACGCCTCTGCTCGAAAAGGGCGAAATCGACGCTTACGTCTGGCAGCACAATTCGACGGGACCGGAGTTCCCCAAGTTTCTGCCGACGCTCGTGGAACTCGGCCCCAAGCACAATCCCAACTTCCGTGTCCTCCTTCAGATGCCTTGGCTCACGCACGACGGGCGAAAGGACGTCAAGTCGCCCGAGGAGTACGAGAAGACGGACCTCGCGGAATACCAAACCAAGTTGGACAAGGCCCGCAAAGAACAGGAGGCCTACGTCGACGAAATCAACGCCAAGGCCGGCAAACGAATCGTGTTCCTCGTGCCGCTCGGCGACGGGATGCTGGAGGTGCGGAAGATGATCGTGGCCGGGAAGTTCCCGGGCATCACGAAAGTGAATTACCGAGACAAGGTGGGGGATCGCGGTTCCATACTGCAAGGCGACATCATGCCGCACCAGGGACTTCTTGGTCAGCGCTTGGGAACGTATATGCACTTCGCGGCCTTGTATCGCATGTCGCCGGAAGGGCTCAAGTTTCCGAGCAAAGAAGGTGACGGCCTGACCGACGAGCAGCGACCGATCCTGCAGAAGCTCGCTTGGGACCTGGTTTCGAAGTACCCCTACGCCGGCATCGCAAAGTTCGAAGCACCCAAACCAAAAGAAGGCGAGAAGCCGTTCCCGAAATCGGGCGACGGCCCGGCCGCAGTGCCCGACGCGTTGAAGGGGTGGAAGGCGACCAAGGAACTGCCCGCGGATAGCGTCGTGACCGATTACAACGACTACATCGAGAAGTTGCCGAAAGCCGAACGGCCCGGCGTCGCGGACGTGAAGTACTACGTCGACGAAATGGGCCGAAATGCGGTGGCGGTTCTCGTCGTGGTGGACGGCACTCGATGGACCCATCTGCTCGTCTACGACAAGCAGCACAAGCGAACCGACGTTACGCAATACGTCACCAGCAAGCCCGCCGAAACGCCGAAGGCTCCCTCCCGACAGTCGCCAACGGGGTTGCGGGTCGCGTACACCCTGATGTCCAACGGGGCGG
Source organism: uncultured Fimbriiglobus sp. (assembly GCA_964390195.1). Classification (GTDB taxonomy): domain Bacteria; phylum Planctomycetota; class Planctomycetia; order Gemmatales; family Gemmataceae; genus JALHQU01. The sequence goes on from CAYMHO010000027.1 coordinate 2,196, forward strand.
AAATGGACGTGATCGTGAAGGCCGCCAACATCGCGGGGCACAAGTCAGCGGACACTCCCTACTTCGGCACCTGGCATGGTTTTGTGAAAGGCGGCAAAGAAGGGATTCCCGAGCGGGCGCAGAAACAGATTGCCGGCGGTGGCATCGACGCGCTCACGGTCGCGACGTGGAATTGGGCTCCGAACGATGAAACCTGGCACAAGCACGTCGGCTTCGATTCGGCCCTCGCAGGGGTTGCGGAACTGGGGCTTGAGAAGAACCCGAACTTCCGACTCTGCTGGCGCATGTTCCTGAAACCCGCCACAACGAAGAAGGGAGACACGGTCGTCCCGGACTTCGCACAGACCAAGAAGGCGCTCGAGAAAGAGTCGATGGAGTTGGAAGCCCACGTCGATCTGGTCAACAAGAAGCACGGCAAGCGGGTCGTCTTGATCGTGCCTCACGCCCAGGCCGGACTCGCTTTGGTCGATCTGGTCGCCGCGGGCAAGTTCCCGGGCGTCGCGGACCCGGCCGAGCTGTGGGTGAAGGAGGAAGCGTTCAACATGAACGTCCACCGACACCTGCGGGCGCTGGCCGGCTACTGCGACTTCGCCGTCATCTACGGCGTCTCGCCGGAGGGGTTGAAGCCGTCGTTCAAGGGCATCACCTACAAGTCCAAGGGCGGGGCCGAGCACTCGATGGAAGGGATCACCGACGAGCAGCACGCGATCTTGCAAAAGATCGCCTGGGAGACGGTGTCGAAGTACCCACACGCCGGGATCGCCCGGTAGCCGTGATTCGAGATCTTTCCGCACGGGATTCCACCGGGTTCGGCTAACCTCCGTCACGGGGCGATACAGGAGCCGCAGATGAACGCTCGCCGAATGGCACTTTTCGTATTGACCGCGTTCACGTTCCTCGCCCCGCTGAAAGCCGCGGACGATCGGTTGCGTGACACCATCGACCGCGAGATCAAGGCGGGGTGGGTGAACGAGAAGATCACCGCGCCCGCTCGGTCGTCGGACAGCGTGTTCCTGCGGCGGGTGTACCTCGACCTCGTCGGCATGATCCCCACGTCCGAAGAGGCGTCGGCGTTTCTTAAAGACACCGACGCGAAGAAACGCGAGAAGCTCATCGAGACGTTACTCGCCGACCCGCGATTCGCCCGGCAGCAGTCCCACGTCTGGGACCTGGCCATGCTCGGCCGCAATGCCAAACTCGTTGAAGGGACCGTCGGCCACCGGAACCGTGAGCGGTTCCGCCAGTGGCTCGCCAAGCAGTTCGAGGCGAACGAACCGTCCGACCGCATCGCCGCGAAAATCCTGCGGGCGGAGGAAGACGGCTCGCAACTCTTCTTCGCGGTGAACAACGGCACGGACGAGATGACCACCGCGGTGTCACGTTTCTTCCTCGGGACACAAATCCAGTGCGCCAAGTGCCACGACCACCCGTTCGAGCCGTGGACGCAGAAGGACTACCACGGCATGGCCGGGTTCTTCGTCCGCACGATGGCCGTGGAAGTGCCGGGTAAGCCCGAGGTCACGAACCAGAAGGGCAAGCAGTACCTCGTCGGCGAGAGGGCCGTCAGCGAGGCACTGTTCGCGACCGAAGAGATCGACCCGAAGACCAAGAAGAAGCAGACGATCCCCATCAAGGCCAAGTTCCTGAGCGGTGCGACGCTGACCGAGCCGGAACCGCCGAAGGACTACGTCGAGCCGAAGTTGAAGGCGGGCGAACTGCCGCCGAAGCCGGCGTTCTCCCGCCGCGAGAAGTTCGTCGAGTGGATGACCGCGACGGACAACCCGTATTTTGCGAAGGCGACGGTCAACCGCGTCTGGGCTCAGTTCATGGGCCGGGGATTCGTTCACCCGGTCGATGACTTCAACTCGCGGAACACGCCGAGCCACCCCGAACTGCTCAAGGTCATCGAGACGGCGTTCGTCGCGCGGAAGTACGATCTCAAGTGGCTCGTCCGTGAGGTCGTCAACAGCGAGGCGTATCAGGCGACGGACCTCGGCCCGGTCAAGGACGCGATGCCGAGTTACTACGAACGGGCACGGATCCGTCCGCTGAGCGTGGAAGAGTTGACCGCGTCCCTGCACCTGGCCACGGGGGCGAGCGTGGAAGCCGCGGTGAAGGCCGAGCCGAGCTCTCAGATGTTGCAGTACCTGGGGCAACCCGCCGACGGTCAGGGGCGGTTTCAGGGCAGTCTGACGGAGCACCTGTTCCTGCACAACGGCGAGCTGGTCCGGGTCCTGTGTCGGCCGAACAAGGGCAACCTGCCCGACAAGTTGCTCACCGGCTCCGAGGACTGGAACACGAAGGTCGAGCGCATGTTCCTGTCGGTATTGAGCCGTCCGCCGACCACCGAGGAAACAGACCGCTTCGTGAAATACCTCACCGCCGACTCGAAGGACGCGAAGCTCGCGGCGCAGCGGGTGGAAGACGCGATGTGGGTGCTGGTGTCGTGTTCGGAGTTTCGATTCAACCGCTAACGAACTCGGAGACCGCCCATGACGACTCGCTCGCAGGGGGTTGCCTGCAACACGGGGCACCACCTGAACCGCCGCTCGCTGATGAAGGGCTTGCTCACCACGGCCGGCGTCTATGCCGTCGCGAACTGGGGCTTGCTCACGCACTCGCAGTCACTAGCGGCGGAGGCCAAGCGGGCCGGAAAGCGGTGCATCATGCTGTACATGGAAGGCGGCGTCAGCCAGATCGACACCTTCGACATGAAGCCGGGGCGACCCACGGCCGGCCCGTTTCGGCCGATCCAGACCAACGTCACCGGCATCCAGGTCTGTGAATACCTGCCCAACATCGCCAAGCACGCCGACAAACTGGCGGTCATTCGCAGTATGCGAACCACGTCGGTCGATCACGGCATCGGCGGGTATCACATGCACACGTGCTACCCGTCGAGCCAGCGCGTCCCACACCCGGAAATCGGGGCGATGGTCGCGAAGTACTGCGAGAACCCGGACAACGACCTGCCGAGTTTCGTCAAGATCGGCTCCGGGAGTGGGCTGTACGGTGCGGGGTATCTGGGTCCACAGTTCGAGCCGTTCACGGTCGCCGACGACGGCAAACTGCCGGGGTTCGCCAACCCGTCCGTACCAGCCGACACACAGGACCGCCGCGGCGAGTTGTTGACCTTCATGGAACAGCGGTTCGCGGAACAGCGGCCCGGCGAACCGTTCGAGGCCCATCGCACCTCCGAACTCCGCACACTGCGGCTCATGAAAGCGCGGAAGGCCTTCGACGTTTCGGCCGAGTGGGACAAAGCCAAGAGTCGATACGGCGACAGCACCTTCGGCCGGGCGTGCTTCACGGCACTCAAGTTGGTCGAAGCCGGCGTCCCCTTCGTCGAAGCCAGTCACCAGGGCTACGACAGCCACAACGACAACTTCCCGGTTCACAAGGCCAACTTGCAAGTGCTCGACCCGGCCTGGGCGTCGCTGCTGCAAGACCTCCAGGATCGCGGCTTGCTGAACGACACGCTCGTCGTGTGGACCAGTGAGTTCGGCCGCACGCCCGCGATCAACTTCCAGGCGGGCCGCGACCACTTCGGCCGGGCGTGGACCGTCGTCCTCGCCGGCGGCGGCATCAAGGGCGGCCAGCAGTACGGGGCCAGCAACCGCGACGGCTTCGAGGTGCAGGACAACCCCGTGAACGAAGGCGACCTGTTCGCCACGATGTACAAGACGCTGGGCATCAACCACCGGGCCAAGCACTTCCTCGGCAGCCGCCCGATCTGGGCGACGCCCGAAGGCTCGAAGCCGATCAAGGAACTGTTGGGGTAGGCCGCCGGAAGTGACACGGTTCGCCGCACCCACCGAACACGGGAGTTTCCCATGGCCGATCCGTTCGCCGACGTGAAGGTTCTCCAGACGCTCCCCTGGAACAGCGAGGTGATTTCCGCCGTCGCGTTCATCGGCAACGACAAGGTCGCCGCAGCGAACAAACGCGGCGACATCCTGATCTACAACCTCCCGGCGAAGGGTAGTGACAAACTCGAGCCGGTCCGTCGGCTCGCCGGTCACACCGGGGCCATCAATCGCCTGCTCGTCACGCCGGACTGCAAGACCCTCATCTCCGCCAGCGACGACCGGACAGTGAAGTACTGGGACGCACTCAGCGACTCGGGCGAACCGGGCAAAATCGTACTCAACGATGGAACCCCGCTGAAGGGCGTCGTCGAGAAGGTGGACAAGCTGCCCACGCTACCACCGCCCCACGAAGTAAAAGTGATCGTCCAGAAGCCGCTCCAGGAGTTGACCGGCCACAAGGAGTGGATTCAGGGGCTGGCGGTGTCGGCAGACGGCAAGTCGCTCGTGAGCGGCGACGATCAGGGCGTCATCATCGTCTGGGATCTGCCGTCCGGGAAAGAACGGTTCCGCTGGCAGTGCAAGAACTGGGTGCGCAGCCTGGCGATTGCGCCCGACGGCAAGACGGTAGCCGTCGCCCAACACGTCCCCGGCCGAGATAAAATCGTGGTCCCGCCCAGTTTTCACTTGTGGGACATGGACACCGGCAAAATGAAAGTCGATCTGACCAAGGACGTCACGGGCGGAATGTCAGCGGTCGCGTACTCCCCCGATGGCAAATGGTTGGCCATGTGCCGAGGCAACCTCCAAGTCGAAGGTCCCAACGGCAAGGTGACTCTACTGGATCCATCCGCCGGCAAGAAGATCCGCGAATTGACGCCCGGGCATTCCAGTGGCGCGAACGACATCGCCTTCCACCCCGACGGAATACACCTCTTCTCCGCGGGCCGCGACCAACTCGTGAAGATCTGGCAACTCGAACACGGCAAACTCGTACGTGACCTCGGCAAGCACGCGGAACGCGGTTTCTGGATCACCTCGATTTCCATCTCGCCCGACGGTCGCCTCCTTGCAGCCGCCGACGACAACGAACGGAAGGTCGTCATTTATTCGTTGACCGGGCAGTGACACGGCCACAAGACGTCCCGCTCCATCAGGAGTTGTTGCGTCATCGCCGCCGGCTGAGCGAGCAATGCTGCGTCGGCCTCCCACAGCACGGGAGTCAGCGGCTAGAACAACTCTTTCACCGGGACTCCCGTCGGGAGCATTTTCATCGGGCGGCCCTGCGCCACGAATTCCGCATGGGGGTCGAGTCCCAACGCGTGATAGACCGTGGCCACGAAGTCGGCGACGGACACGGGGCGTTCTTTCGGCACGGCTCCGAGACGGTCGCTGGCGCCGATCACCTGTCCCGTCTTCACCCCGCCCCCGCCCATCGTGAGACTGAAGCAGTTCGACCAGTGGTCGCGGCCGGGGCCCTGTTTGTCCTTGTTCAGTTTCGGGGTGCGCCCGAACTCGCCGGCCGTGATGACGAGTGTCGTGTCGAGCAACCCGCGGTCGGATAAGTCGTTCAACAGGGCGGAATAGCACTGGTCGTAAATCGGCAACTGCTTGTCCAGGTGCCCGAAGATCCCCCAGTGGTGGTCCCAGGCGTAGATCCCGGTGTCCACGTACCCCTGGATCGTCACGAACCGCACGCCGGCCTCGATCAGCCGGCGGGCCAGGAGCATCCCCTGACCGACCCGGTTGCGGCCGTACGTGTCGCGGACCTTGGTCGATTCCCGCGACAGGTCGAACGCCTCCTTGGCCTTCGGCGAGGTCGCCAGTTGAAAAGCGTGTTCGGCGAACGTGTCCCGCGCCTGAGCAGACCCCGGCGCACTTTCTCGCTCGGCCTGGTAACGATCCAGTGAGCGGAGCAGCGTCTTGCGCCCGGCGAGTCGGCTCACATCGACATCGGGGTCCGGCTCGAACTCCCGCACCGCGAAGGTCGGCGAATTCGGATCCTGGGTGAGCACGTACGGATCGTACTGGCGACCCAGGAACCCGCCGAACCCGGGGGCAGTGTGGGCGGGGTGCTTCATGTTCCCCATGTGCACGAACGGGAGGAACCGAGAGTCCAGTTTCTGCTGCATGCTCAGAACCGCGCCGATGCCGGGTGCCTGGAGGTTCTTGTCAACCGGGCTGCCGCACATCAGGTGGACGTCGCCTTCGCCGTGATCGACGGGTTTGACGGTGTACATGGAGCGGATCAGCGAGAACTTGTCGGTGCACCCGCGGAGCTTCGGCAACTGGTCGCTCAGTTGTAACCCGGTCAGGTTGGTCGCCGCTGGGGAGTACCTCCCGCGGACGTCGTCCGGCGCGTCCGGCTTCATGTCGTACATGTCGATGTGACTGGCACCGCCTTGCAGGAACAGGAAGATGACGTTGATCTGCTTCTTGCCTCGACTCGTCGACTCGTTCGCCAACACGCGTGGCACCGACAGCCCCAGCGGAGACAGCACTCCGAGGCTGACGCCCCCGAGCGTGAAAAAGTCCCTTCGGGTGACGGGACACGAGCCCATGTTCATCGGAGTCCGCCGCTGAAGTTGTGTGATGTTCGACAACACCGGTCTCGGCGTGCCCGTTTGGTTGCTACTTCTGTTTCGTTCGCAGTGCCACCAACTCCGCCGCCCGCGCATTGGTCATTCGATTGCGAAGAGATAGAGATCGAACCGGCCGCTCTGCTCGCCGACGAATGCCAGCGACCTCCCGTCGGGGTGCCAGGTCGGGTAGTCGGCCCGCTCGAACCCGTCGGTCAGCCGCACCAGACCGGTGCCGTCCAGGTTGACGGCGTGGATGTCGTACTTGCCATCCGCGTTCCAGGTGAACGCGAGCCGCTTCCCGTCCGGCGACCAGCACGGGCGGGCCTGCATGCCGGTCAGTTTCACCACCCGCTTCACGTCGGTGCCGTCGGCGGCCATGACGTACAGGTCGAACTCCCCGTCGCGGCTGGAGCAGAAGGCGATGCGGGTGCCGTCCGGGGAGTACGCCGGCCAGTTGTTGATCCCGCCGGTGGTGAGTGTCTTGCGGTCCTTGCCGTCCTTCCCGACACTCGCAATCTCCTGCCCGGCGGCGGCGGGGATGGCGAAACAGACGCGGTCGCCCTTCGGGTGGAAACTCGGCCGGCGGACGGCGGCGAACCCGCCGCCGGGGTCGAACACGGAGTCCTTGCCGGTCGCTGCGTCGCGGACAACCAGCTTCATGTTCAGGTTGCCGCGGCTCTGGACGAAGGCGAAGTGCGACCCGTCGGCGGTGAACGTCGCCTCGAACTCGTTCGTGGCCGCGTCCGTGTGCAGGGGCGACGGCTTCTTCTCCCCCGCCTTCAGCCGCATCAGCCGCATCTGGATCGGCGATTCGAGCAGGGTGTAGACGAGGTCGCCGCCCGTCAGGTAGACCGGGTCTTGCTTGAGTGTGCCGTCCGTCGTCAGGCGGGTCGGTTTAGAAGAGCTCATGGATGACCCTCGTGCCGGGGAGCACCCGCAACTCGGCCCGCGCCTGGCTGTCCACCCCGGCCAGTTGCAGGATGGTCGCACCGACCATGCCGGGGGTGATCGCCTCGGTCAGCGGGGCGCTGCCGGTGGCGTCGCTGTCGCCGATCACCGCGCCGCCTCGCACGCCGCACCCGGCCCACATCGAGAAGTAGCATTGCGGCCAGTGGTCGCGGCTCGCCTGGCCGTTGATCTTCGGCGTCCGCCCGAACTCGCCCATCGCCACCACCAGGGTGCGGTCGAGCAGTCCCCGCTGTTTCAGGTCGTCGAGCAGGGCGGCGTACACCCGGTCGAAGATCGGGCCGTGCCGGTCGGGGAGCAGGTCGAAGTTGAACACGTGCGTGTCCCAACCGAAGTCGCAGTTGGGCGTCATCGCCTCGACGTACTGGCTCCAGTTCACCTGCACGTAGGGCACGCCGGCCTGCACCAGCCGGCGGGCGAGCAGGCACGACTGCCCGAACGAAGTCTGCCCGTAAGCCTCCCGTGCGGCCGGCTTCTCCCGCGACAGGTCGAGCGCGGCCCGCGCCTCCGGGGTGGTGAGCAGGGAGTAGGCCCGCTTCTGGGTGGCGTCCCACCGGTCGAACGCCGGTTGGTCGGCCGCGCGGTTCAGGCGGTCGAGGCCGCCGAGCAGCTTTCGGCGGTCGCCGAGCGCGGCCGGGGAGAGGCCGTCGAGCAGTTTCAGGGCGGGGATGTCGGTCTCGCCGGTGTCCGAGCAGCCGACGAGCAGCGGGTCGTAGTTCCGCCCCCAGTTGCCGCCGCCGAACCCCCGCATCGGGCCGACCACGTCCCGCGGGTTGCCCCGGCCGATGGCCATGAACGACGGCAACTCCTGCTCACCCCGGTGCCGCGCGACGATGGAGCCGAAGTTCGGCACCTCGGCCGTCTTGCCCTCGAGCATCCCGGTCAGGCCGATCGACCCGGCTTTCAGGTGGTCGCCGTCGGCGTTCACCATCGAGCGGATGAGGGCGAACTGGTCTGACCGGGCGGCCGTCTTCGGGAACAGTTCGGTGAACCGCACGCCCGGCGTCTTGGTGGGGATCGTTCCGAACGGCCCGCGGATCTCGGCCGCCGCCTTCGGCTTCGGGTCGAAAGTGTCCAGGTGGCTCGGCGCGCCCCACAGCCAGAGGAGGATGACCGACGCCGGTTTCGCGGACGACGGCTCGGCCGCACCCGCCCGCAGGCCGAGGGCGGTCGGGGCGAGTGCGCCGGCGGCGAGGAACGCCCGCCGCGACACACCGCCGTGGAGGGCGGCGCGAAAACTGCCGACTTCGAGCATCGTTCACCTCAGGTCCGGTGGGCGGGTCCGACTCACCGCCCGTCCTTGTACTGCTTGGCCCGCTCGACGAGGGCCTTGTCTTTACAAAGGGCGATGACGCGGTCGAGCGGCTTCCCGAACTCCTCCTTGTTCGGTTCGCGGAGCGTCTTCGAGTGGGCCAGTTCGACGACCCCCTTACACGCCGCCTGTCCGAGCGTCTTGTCGTCGAGGTACGGCACGACGAACCGGAGGGTTTCGATGTGGCGGACGAAGCCGATCCCTTCGAGCAGCACCCGACGGTCCTCGTCGCGGGCGGCCAACTTCATCGTCTTCTTGAGGGTTTCGAGCGTGGTCAGCCGCTCCTCCGGGGTGCGGTCGATGAGCACGGCGTTGATGCGGATCAGCGACTGGACCGCCCGTTGCTTCTCGGCGTCGGCCCCCTTCTCGGCCAGCGTGAGCAGGTCGTCGTTGGCCGTCGCGTCGGGCCAGTTGCACAGGCCGACGACCGCTGCGGCGTGGAGAGCAGTGTCCTTCGATGCCAACGACTCGCGGACCAGTTTGAGCGCCCCCGGCCCACCGAGGCGACCGAGGAGGGGGAACAGTTCCGGTGCGAGCTTCGCGTCGGTGTTGATCGCCGTCAGCACCGGCTCGGCACGCTTGTCCGGTGCCGACTGTGCGCTCACGGCGACGACGGCCAACTCCGCCTGCTCGCGGTCGTTCCCCTTCGGCGTCTTGAGCAACGCGGGGAGCATTTCCGGGACGGCCGCCGGTGTCGCCAGGGTTTTCAGTCCGACGAACGCGGCCCGGCGGACCGTTTCGTCCGTCGCACCTGCGGCGGTCAGCAACTGGGGCACGGCGGCGGTCGCTTTGCGGCGTTCGAGGATGCCGATCAGGGCGACAGTTCGCGCAGGAGCCTTTTCTGCTTTCAGCACCGCGATCAGTTTCTCGTTCACCCCGTCGGCGGGGAGCGAGGCGAGGCTCTCGGCTGCGTCGCCCGCAGTCGCATCCTTCCCGGACATGGCGTCGAGCAGGAACTCGACGGCGGTGGCGTCACCCAACCGGCCGAGGGCGAGGATGCCGGCCCGCTGCACCTCCGCTTCCTTGCTCTTCGCGGCGGAGAGGGCGACCGCCGCCTGCGTGCGATCCCCCTTCGCGGCGATGGCGGTGACGACCGCCACCTGATTGGGTGCGGTCAGCTTGTCGAGACTGCCGGCGAGCGTCTTGAGCGCGCCGGCGGTCAGGGTTTCGATCTGCCCGACGGCGACGGCCTTCGCCCCCGCATCCTCGCCGCTCAGGAGTTTCAGGATCAGTTCGCCCGCCTTGTCCCCGGCGGTTTGAATCTCACCCCGCACTGCTGCGAGGCGAACCGGCTTCGCCTCGTCCGCCGAACTCAACCCGGCAAAGATCTTCGCCGCCGCCGCCGCGTCGGTTTTGCGGAGCCGGTCGGCATGGGTGAGCAGGGCGTCGGCCACGGCTTTGCGAACCGCCCCCTTCGCGTTGGCTTTCGCGGTGTTGAGCGCGGCAAGGGCGTCGGCTCCCGGGGTGCGGCCGAGCGCCCGCACCGCCGCCACCGCCGTCGGCTCGTCGGTCGACGCCAGTTCTTTCTCGATCGCGGCTACCGCCGTCGGGTCACCGCGATGCCCGAGGGCGTTCATCAGCCCGACCTTGGGCTGGCCTGAAGCTGCCTTCAATGCCGCCGTGAGCGGGGCGGTGGCCTTCGGGCTGGGGTTGCTCGCCAGCGCCCGGACCGCCGCCTCGCGGACCACATCGTCCTTGTCGTCAATCACCCCCGCGATCGCGGGCACCGACTCTTCACGGCCGATCCGCTCCAGTTGCGTGAGCAGCCACAACCGGGCGGGGGCCGGCGTCTTCGCGTCGAGTTTGGCGGCCATCAGAGTGCATGCTTCGGCGCGGACTTTCTCGTTGCCGGGTGCACCGGCGGCGTTGCAGAGGTCCTGCCACCGCTGCTGCGCGCCCTTGTCGGCTTTCGCCATGCCGGGGAGCAGTTCGTCGAAGGTGGCGGCGAGCGTCTTACCCTTCAGGTCGAGCGCCGGTTGTGCGAGGGCGAGGGCCGCGCCGATCAAGACGCAGGGGAGGGCGAAAGCAAAGCGGTTCATGGTGGGGAGGTGTGGGAGTGTGGTGGGGAGGGTTCGCGGGCGGGTGGTTACGAGAGCGACCACGGCTCGCGCTTCGGCCGGTCGAGCCACCGGGCGGCCTCGGCGTCGCCGACGATCTCCTCCTTCACCGGGTCCCACTTGAGCGGCCGCTTCAGCCAGTAGGCGATGTTCCCCAGGTGGCAGACGGTGCAGGCGCGGTGGGCCACCTCGATGTTGCGGAACGGCTTCTCCCGCGTCCGCACGCAGTGGAGGAAGTCGCCGAAGATGCCGCCCTTTCCGCGGTAGGTCGGCATGTCCGAGGCGCGGGGCGGCTTGGCCGGCTTCGGCTTGCCGCGGTCCAGCTCCCCTTCGGTGCCGACGTACCGGATGTCCTGCGTGCCGCCGTGGTACATCTTCATGCCGTCGGCGAACACGTAGGTGAGGTGTTTCACTTCCTTCCCGTCCGGCGGGATGATGTCCGTCGGGCCGGTGAGGTGGTGGCCGGTGGCGAACATCGCCGCCCCGAACCGGTGGGCACCCCAGTCGGTCATGCCGCCGCCCGAGTACTCGCGGAACGGGCGGAACCCGCCCTTGATGAGCGACGAGTGGAACGGCCGCTTCGGGGCCGGCCCGAGCCACATCTCCCACTCGGCGGCGGTCATCCCGTTCGGCAGTTTCTCTTCAGGCAGGTAGCAATCCTCCGAGGGCCCCCAGCAATCGACGAAGACTTCCTTCATCGTGCCGAGCGAACCGCCCCAGATGGTCCGCGGCCAGTCGCCGTAGTCGCCCAGCACCCGCTGGCTGCCGCCGGAGAACACCCGGCTGTAGCGGGCGACCGCGTCGGCCATCGCCCGCCCCTCGCGGACGGTCAGGCACTCCGGCTTCTCGCAATACACGTCTTTCCCGGCCTTGCACGCCTCGATGGTGATGATCGCGTGCCAGTGGTCGGGCGTGCCGATCAGCACGGCGTCGATGTCGTCTCGGGCGAGCACGTCGCGGAAGTCGGAGTACGCCTTGCAGTCGGTGTTCTTGTAGCGGTCGTTCACCTGCTTCTTGGCCTGCTCGCGGTGCTCCGGCACCACGTCGCACACCGCCACCATCTGGACGTCGGGGAAGCCCATGAACCCGCCCATGTCGCCGCGGCCCTGCCCGCCGCAGCCGATGGTGGCCATCGTGATGCGGTCGTTCGCCGAGGTCTTCTGGGCCGTCGCGACGGCGGGGGCGACAAGCGCGGCGGCCGTCGCCGCCTTCAGGAAGTGTCGTCGGGTCGGGGTGGAGCGTGCCATGGGGGGCCGGGAGAGGTGGAGGCGGGGGAAGGAACCGTATCACGCCGGGCAGTCCCTGTCGAGAGGCAGCCGCGAGTATTGATCACTTCCTGTGGCGCGATGTTCGCCCAACCTGCGACGGAAACGACCTCACCGGACATCAGCTCACTCCTTCCACACGAATATCTCGCTCACCCCGCTGCGGGCCTTGCCCGCGTGGGTGAACACCACCCGCACTTTGCTCGCGGTGGCCTTCTCGAACCGCACCTCGTTGAACTGGCTGCCGGCCGGCTTCTCCGGTGAGAGCGTCGCGCCCTTCACCGGTTGCCACGCCTTGCCGTCCCACACCTGCACCTCATACTTCGTCGGCGGCTGCACCCCGCCGCGGTCGTCGTAGATGGCCAGTTCCACCCGCCGAAAGGTCTTCTCTTCCCCGAAGTCCACTTCCAGCCAGTCGGTCGCGTTAGGCGACTCGTAGCTCGTCCAGCGGTTGGTCGGGCTGGGCAGGAAGTTGGTCCTGCCGTCGATGGCCGACATCGGCTTGCCGCCGAAGCGGTCGGCGAAGGAGGCGGTCGCCTTCGGGAAGGGCTTGTCGCCGGGGTTGTAGGCGATGTTGCCTGGCGGGTGCGGCGGGTCGGCCAGCGGCAGCTTGGCGTCGCCCCACACCTCGAACTCGGTCAGCCCGGTCTTGCCGGCCGTGGCGTGGGTGAACACCGCCCGAACTTTGGTCGCCGAGAGCGGGGCGAACGTGGCGACGGTCGCCCGTCGCCCGGCCGGGGTTTTCACTTCCGTGATCGGCTTCCACGCCTGGCCGTCCCACAGCTCCAGGGCGAACTTCTCGGGCGGGGTGACGCCCTTCTCGTCGTCGTGGAAGTACAGCTTCGCCGTGTGGATGGCCCGCTCGGTGCCGAAGTCGATCTCGACCGAATCGGTGGCGTTCGGTGAACCCTCGCACGTCCAGCGGTTCGGCGGGTCGCGGTGGTACCAGAAGTTGCCGTCGGTCAGCTTGGCCGGCGGGGTGCGGGGGTTCGTGTACGATACGTTCAGCCGCGGGTAGTAGGTGCCGTCGTTGTTGACCGCGAAGTTGACGACGGTGGTCTTCGGTTGCGGCATCTGCTTGGCCGCGGGCAGTTTGGCACTCAGCGGGCCGAGTTTCTCCGCCGACGCGATCTCCTTCCCGTCGGCGAACAACCGCAGCCCCTTGCCCTTCTTGTACCGGGTGCCGTCGCGATCCCAGAGCACGCACACCAGTTGCCCCTTGTACGGCACGTTGTCCACGGCGAAATAGTCCCAGGCGGCCGGGGCGAGCGGCTTCACTTCCAGGGTGTCGTCGTCCCGCGGGACGAGGCCGACCAGCCCGGTGATGACCAGGTCGTTGAAGGACGAGTGGAAGTAGTGTTCGCTGTGGTTGTAGGCGTCGTGCCCTTCGAACGAGCCGGTGTCCGGGTGGCACGCCTCGGCCAGGTACGGCTTGCCGTTCTTGCGGTGGGTGCGGGCGAACGTGCCGAGCAGTTGGGCGTAGTCCTTCGGGGTGATGGCGGTCTGCTCGTAGTCCTGAAGCACGTTGGCCATCGCCTTGAGCGTCTGGCTGGTGGCATACGGCCACGACTGCCCGCTCCACCAGCAGCAGGAGTTTTTGAGCAGGAACATCGGGTCTTTCCGCTCGACCGTACTCGGGCCGTAGGTGGCGGCGAAGGCCTCGGCGTCGATCAGCTTCTTCCACGCGACTTCGTACCCCTTGCCCGGCTCCACCATGCCGAACTGCCACGGCACGTACCCGATGAGCTCGCGGCCGTACTCGCTGCCGGCGTGCTTGCCGCTCTGGTACGTCAGCGTGAGGGCCTTCACCTTGTGCCCGTCGGCCTCCTCGTCCTGTTTGTACATGGGGAAGAAGAACTTCCGCTGGTCGTCCCACAGCTTGGCGTGCAGCCTCTCCCGCAGCCCGGCGGCCTTCTCGCGGAACAGCTTCGCCGCGTCCTTGTCGCCAGTCAACTCGGCCACCTTCGCGATGGCGAGCGAGTCGGCGTACATGTAGGCGTTCATCGTCGGTCGGTAGCCCGGAGCGCCGCGGAGGATGTCCTTCGTCTGCCGGCTGTTGATGTTGAACTCCATGCCGTCGTCGTGCCCGGTCTGCCAGAACATGCCGACATCCTTCACGAAGTGACGCATCTCCCACCCCTCGTGGTTCTTTTTCAGGTCGGGCAGCAGGTCCTTCACGAACCCGTCGTCCGGGTGAACCTGATGCACGGCCCAAATGGAATCGGCCAGCCAGGTGCTGTAGTTCCGCGGTTGGGCACCGGACGTGCGAAGCCAGTACCGGCCGTAGTCGCGGGCGATCTGCGGGTTCCGCAGCCAGCGGGCTTCGTACAACTGGTGACCGGCTGGGCAGGAGATGGCCCCGTACGCTCCCGACCAGAACGGCCGGTCGATGAACTCGGTGAACGTGTACCCGCTGTTCGGCGAGCCGTAGGTGAGGTGCTTGGTGAGCAACTCCCAGCGGTAGTAGTAAGTGGTCTGGATGTCGGCGTCGGGGCACTCGAAGAACGGGATGTTGGCCGTGTACCAGTCCCAGTCCTTGTTGTCCCAGAAGGTCTCCGTGTCGAGCAACTTCTGCGGCGGCAGCAGCGGCTCGGCGGCGCGTGCGGTGTTGGCAAGTGCCGCCACGACCGCGGCGAGGAGGAACGCGTGTCTCATGGCTCAACCTCGACTGTGTTCAAGAGTGATGGGACTGAGGGTTGGTCACTTCGTCGGCAGCACGGGCACGTCACAGAACGTCAGAGCGGCGAGGCCGTTCTCGCCGCGGAGCAGACGGTCCTGGCTCCAGGAGGCACTGTCGATGTAGGTCAGCGTCTTCGCCTTCGACGGGGCCTTCAGCTTGAGCGTGACCACCGCCCCGGTCGCCGAGCCGGACGCCACCTTCCCCTTCTCGCCGTCCGGGTAGAACTCGCTCACCAGCTTGTCGTCCCACTTCACCGGCTGGTCGAACTCGAGCACGATCTCGTCGCCCTTGTCGGTCGTGAACTGGGCCCGCTTCAGGTTCGGGGCGGTGATCGACGCCTTCGCCTTCGCACCGTAAAAGTCCCGCTCCACCAGCGGGCCGATCAGCTTGGCGAACTCGGCGTACCCTTCGATGGGGAAGTGGCACCCGCCCGGCGGCTGGATGCCGAGGGTGGACATGACGTGCAGGTTGGAGAACAGCGTGGGCAGGTTCCGTTGTACCTCGCGGAGCTTGTTGTCCGACCCGTTCACCCCCATCGAGCACGCCTTCGGCCAGATCTGGAAGACGTAGTACTGCCGCACGTTCGGGTAGTCCGTCTTCCATCCGGCGGCCATGTCCACGAAGAACTGGCGGTACGTCTCGTACCCGTACCCGCCGGTCGGCCCGTCCGCCCCCTGGTCGTTCTCCCCCTGGTGCCAGAACACCGCCTTGATGCCGTGGGTGAGCTTCGCCTGTTGCACCCGCCAGAGCAGTCGGCCGTAGATGGTGGTCACGTCGGTCGGGTCGGCGTGGTTCCGCTGGTGGACGTCGATGCGGCTGCCGCCGACCGCCCCGTTGATGACGCACACCGGCACCTTCTGGCTCTCGACCAGCCGTTCGGCCAGCGCCATCCCCCAGTAGCCGATCTGGAACTGCCCGCCGGTCTTGCTCCGCACGACGGCGTGCCCCCACTTCTTGAGCCGGGAGTTGTTCGGGTCGCCGGCCATGCTGCCGAAAGTGCGGACCCACTCGTTCGTGCCTTTCTGCTCGTACTTGCCCACGTCGGTGGCCTCAGCGTTCGACTGGCCGTCGATCAGGTAGGCGTCGCCGCACACCAGGTCGTCCACCGATTCGAGAACCGTGTCGGCGTTCCCGGTCTTCGTGCCGAACTCCACCTTGTACTTGACGAGACCCGGCTTGAGTGAGTGCGAAAGGGCGTAGGACTTGTCGGCCGCCGGCTTGGCCGTCGCGGTGTCGATCAGCTTGCCGTCGGCGTACAGCTTGAGGAACACGCCGTCGGCGGCGTCTTTCAGCGTGCCGTTGTAGTGCAGGGTGCCGACGTTCTTGTCGTCCCGTGGGAAGAACTGCCCCGTCACCGGCTTCTCGTCCTTGTCAGCGGTGCGAGCCACCCACGGGTCAGTCGCCGGCTCCTTCACGCTGATGGTTTTCGTCTGAACGCTCGGCGTACCGCCGTTGTCGATGGCCGCCCGCACGGTCAGCGTGCCGCTGTTCTGGGCCCGCTTCAGCACCAGTTTGCCGTCGATCACTTCCTTGACGACCGCAATGTCGGAGAGCGTCCAGGAGTAGTTCAACTTGCCAGCCCCGGCCGCCTGCATCGCCTTCAGGTTGTCCACTTGCGGGACGATCTCGACCGGCTTGCGGCCGTCCCAGTTGGCCGGCACGGCGAGTGTGAACTGCGGTTCGGGGATCGCTTCCTTGATTGTGACCGCCACGTCCGCCGTCTTCACCCCACTCGGGAAGACGGCTTTCAATTGCACTAACACCGCAGTGTCACCGATCACACGGCCGGCATTGAGGGTGAAGGTAAACCGATCGACGGCGGCCACGGTCTCCTTCCCATCCCGCTTCACCACCCAGTACAGCTTCTGCGCTCCACCCGCTTTCGCCGTGAGCGTCACGCTCTTGCCCTCGGCCACTGTCACCTTCGTTTCCGACACCGAGAAGTCGTTTCCGGACTGCACCACCGGGCCGACGAGCGTCTGCGTCGGCTTCTGGTTCTCGTACTGCAACCGCACCCAGTCAGGCGAGCGGACGACGGCCGACACCCGCACCTCATCCACGTCGCCGACGAAGTTGTAGTTGTCGTACCACCCGCCAATGAACAGGTGGGCCGGGGTCTTGATGGCGAGCGGAGCGTTGGGCGTCTTCGAGACGCTGTCGAGCACCCCGTTCACGTACAGTCGGGATTCGCCCTTCTCGTAGGTGTGGACGACGTGCGCCCACTCGCCGAGCGGGATGCTCTTCTTGCCGGTCACGTCTGCACCCGAGAAGTAGCACTCCATTTTGACGTGCGGCGGGCTGCGGTAGTGCATCACCACCTTGCCCTGGCCGTGCTCGTTCCCCCAGGCGAGGACGTTGCCGTTCGGCTTCTCGGCCCGGAACCACGCCTCGGTGGTGTGCGACGCGGACCCGATCGGGTATCCCTCGATCTTGTTACCGCCCGAAATGCCCTTCTGGCCGGGGAAGTTCCGGGCCGGGCCGACCACCCCCGCGGCGGCCTTCGTGCCGGTGTCCTTAGACACGACCGTGCCGACCTCGTCCTTCACCGTCTCGCTCATGTGCCAGACGCTGAGGAAGCCGTTCGATTTGCCGAACACCGCCTTGCCGTCCGATTCGCTCTTCGCGTCGGCCTTGCCCCAGTGCAGCTTGATCTCCTGGCGGGCGTTGCCGGTGATCTTCGGCACGCGCACCCACACGCTCGCGGTGCCGGTCTTCGCGTCCCACTCGTCGATCTGGTACGCCAGCGATTTGCCGTCGGCGGTGGAGAACCGCAGGTCGTCGCCGTTCGGCTGGGCCTGGGCGAAGTCGAAAAAGTCCTTGTGCAGCCGCACCAGAAGCGGGAAGTCCTCGACGACCGCCGTCGCCGGCAGGTCGGCCCCCTCTGGTGTGGTGAGAACGAACACCGACCCGGTGTGCTTCCAGCCGGGGTGGTCGGCGGAAACCGAACCGATCGCGGTGACGAACGCGAACAGGGCGAGGGCCGGGCGTGAGTTCACGGGAGACTTCCTGTGGGGAGTTGGTGGGTCGGCCGGAACCGAGCGGGCAATTGTTCTATCGCGCGGCGACGCGACGAAGTCGGAGCGGACTGATTGCGCGGCGGTTCGAAGGCGTGACGGGTTACGAAACTTGAGCCACCCTGCCGGGTTCCAACTCTCCCTCTCCGTTCACCTTCTGCAATGGGAAGATTCATGCAACGACTCGCGCTCCGCACACTGGCCGCCGTGGCCGTCGGGCTTCTCGCGATGGGACGGGCCTCGGCCCAGACGCCCGAAAAGGAGTCGCCGAAGTCTGACGCGATCATCCAGAACTACGCCACCCTGGACCAGGGTCTGGCCGAGGCGAAGCGGACGGGGAAACCGATCCTGTTCGTGAGCGCCGCGCCGCACTGTGCCGGCGTGTCCGGCATGTGGTGACCGGGCAAGGTCACCATGGACAGAAGTTTCCTGTCCCAGCTGGAAGTGATCGCCGCCAAGAAGTTCGTCTGCATCCGGCTCACCTCCTACGAAGATGAGGCCGAGAAGAAGTTCGTGAGCAAGCTCGTGAACGGGGAGCCGGCGAACACGGCGTTCGCCATGCTCACCCCGGACGGCGAACGCGCACTCCGCGGTCGTGGCCCGGGGCGTGGCCCGCGGGACCTGTACACGGACGCCGCGGACATGGCCAAGGGGATGGACGAAATGGCCGCGAAGTACCCGGCGAAGAAGGTCGAGGGCACTCCGGCGTTGCCGGTGACATTGACTGGAAGGCCGGCGAGTGGCACCACGTGGCGCTCACGTTCCACAACCTCGACACGGGCAAGGCGGACGCCGCCACCGCCCTGTACCTCGACGGCAAGTTGGTTGGCGAGGTGAAGGACCAGTCCATCGGGATGGGCTGGGATGTGGAGATGGCGGGGGTGTAACTGTCCCTCGGCTACATCGGCCTGCTGGACGAGTTCGCCCTGTTCGACCGGGCGTTGACGGCCGACGAGATGGCCCAGTTGCACAAGAAGCCCGACCAGTTGACCGCGCTGAAGAAGCGGTAATCAGAGGACCGCGCGGAGGACGCTGCCGCGGCTGGCGGGGAACGGGCGGTTCTCGGCGTCCCGCAGTTCGGCGTCGGGCGCGAATCCGAGCAGGTGCAGGACTGTGGCGATCAGGTCGCGCGGTTCGACGCGGCCGTCGGTCGGATACGCCGCCTGCTTGTCGCTGGCCCCGTACACCGTCCCACCGCGGACCCCGCCGCCGGCCAGCGCCAGCGAGAAGACGTGGCCCCAGTGGTCGCGGCCGCCGTTCGCGTTGAACTTCGGCGTCCGCCCGAACTCTCCGAACCACACCACCAACGTCTCATCCAACAGGCCGCGGTCGTCCAGGTCGGACAGCAGCGCGGAGTACGCCCGGTCCATCATCGGCATGAGGAACTGCTTGGCCGACTCGTTGTGCTTGCTGTGCGTGTCCCACCCGCCCTGGTTCGGCAGGTCGGGGATGCGGGTCCAGTTCACCTGCACCAGCGACACGCCGGCTTCGACCAGCCGCCGCGCGAGCAGGCAACTCTGGGCGAATCGCGAGCGGCCGTACCGGTCCCGCAACCGGGGCGATTCGCGGTCGATGTCGAACGCCGCCCGCGCCGCGCCGGAGGACACCAACTCGAACGCCTTCCGCGTACCGGCGTCGTAGGGCACGACCGCCTCCCCGCCGCCGAACCGGTCCAGCCGCGCGAGCAGCCCCCGCCGGTCGGACAGCCGCGCGGCCGGCACCTCGTCGGGCGGGGCCAGCGCGGCGACCTTGAACTTCGCGTCGGCCGGGTCGCAGTGGATCAGCCACGGGTCGTTCTTGCGGCCGAGCAGGCCGGCGTCCTGCCCCGGCCACGGGAAGTTGCCATCGTTCCAGATGTGTTCGGGCACGGTGACGGCGGACGGCAGTTGCCCGGCGGCCGGGCGGAGGTAGCGGACGATCGACCCGAGCGACGGCCAGTTGTTCGGCGGCTTGGGCGTCGCGCTCTCCTGGCTGAGTGGCTGGTGCGGCACGCCGGTCAGCATCTGGTAGCCGCTGGACGAGTGGGCGTTGTCGTTCGTCACCACCGCCCGCAGCACGGCGATCTTGTCGGTCAGTTTCGAGGTCTCCGGCATCAACTCCCCGACTCGGAGTCCGGGGGTACGGGTCGCGATGGTGCCGAACGGCCCGCGGATTTCGGCCGGCGCGTCCGGCTTCGGGTCCCAGGTGTCGTGCTGCGCCGGCCCGCCCATCAGACCGAAGATGATGACCGACTTCGCCTTCACCAGCCGCGTGCCGGGTGTGGCGTGCGCCTGCTGTGCGAGCTGTTGCGGCAGTGTCAGCCCGCCGAGGCCGATCGCGCCGGCGCGGAGCCACTCTCGACGGGAGGGCGGGTCGCATCGGCCGTTTGACGCGGTGACCAGGGAGAGCATGGGAACACGGAGAGGAGGGTTGGGGGCGGACTCGGCGGGTTGGTGTATTCGACACCACTCGCAGCCCAAATGCAATCACCGCTCGAAATGGACGGAAAAACGGAGACTTCTCGCTGGACGCGACAGCTACTGGGTCCCTGTCGGTACGGGGTTTTCGTCGAGACCCCTCTCGGCAGGCTGGAAACGCCACGAGTTCGTCGGCCCTGAACTCCGCCTTGGTCCTGGTCGTCCGTCGTGGGTCTGGTTGCAGCTCCGAAACAGGACTTAAGAACAGCACCAATGAGCACTTGCGCCGAATGCTGTCGCGTCTAGCGAGAAGTCTCGAAAAACGAAAGCAATTCGGCCGGCTGATCCGACTGCCCGCTCCGACATCGGTCACCCGTGCCGAAAGTCTTGCTTGCACCCACCCGCCGCACCGCGCAGAATACACGCTCGGCACTGGCCCTGCCGAGTTCGACCTCCCACCAGGCCCGTTCCACCATGCCAGCCGTCCGCCTCCCCGTTGCCGGTCTCACCGTGCTCCTGTTCGCCTGCTCCGCGCTCGCTGCCGAGCCGGTGAAGACCCCTGCATTCAACGCCGATGTCCGGCCCATCCTGAAGGCGTACTGCACCGAATGCCATGGTGAAGCCGACAAGCCCAAGGGCGGCCTCGACCTGCGGCTGAAGCGGTTCGCTGTCAAGGGCGGGGCGACCGGGCCGGCAGTCGTGGACGGGAAACCGGACGAGAGCCTGCTGCTCGCGCGGGTGAAGAGCGGTGAGATGCCGCCGGGCAAGAAGAAGCTCTCGGCCGCCGAGTTCGACACCCTCAAGCGGTGGATCGCCGGCGGCGCGTCCGTCGAAGCGCCAGAGCCGGAGACGCTCGCGACCGGGTTCGCGATCACCGACGACGACCGCCGCTGGTGGGCGTTCCAGCCCGTGCGCCGACCGGCAGTGCCGGACCTGCCCGGCGCGAAAGACCGGAATCCGGTCGATGCGTTCCTCCAGGTCAAGTTGCGGGAAAAGAAGCTGAACCCCAACCCGGAAGCGGACCGGCGGACGCTCATTCGCCGGCTGTCCTTCGACCTGACCGGTCTGCCGCCATCCCCCGAGGAAGTCGAGGCGTTCATGAGCGACAAGTCTCCCGACGCCTTCGGGAGGCTGGTCGAGAAGTTGCTGGCCTCGTCGCAGTACGGGGAGCGGTGGGGCCGACACTGGCTGGATGTCGCCGGGTACGCGGATTCAGAAGGCGGCTCCCCACAGGATCCGGAACGAACGAACGCCTGGAAGTACCGCGACTACGTCATCCGCGCGTTCAACGCGGACAAGCCGTACGACCGCTTCATCCGTGAGCAACTGGCCGGCGACGAGTTGGTGAAGCCGCCGTTCGCCGAGTTGAAGGGCGACGACCTCGACGCCCTGATCGCCACCGGGTTCCTCCGCATGCCCCCGGACGGCAGCGGGGCACCGGGGGCGGACCAGAAGCTCACCCGCAACGCCGTCCTTACCGACACCGTGAAGATCACCGCCAGCGCCTTCCTCGGCCTGACCGTCGGCTGCGCCGAGTGCCACAACCACCGCTACGACCCGATCCCGCAGTCCGATTTCTACCGCCTCCGCGCCGCCTTCGAGCCGGGGTACGACATCACCAATTGGAAGCCGCCCGCCGCCCGACAAGTGTCGCTGTACACCGAAGCTGACAAGAAGAAGGCGGCGGAAGTCGAGGCCGAGGCCGCGAAGACCGACAAGGAGCGATTGAAGAAGCAGGACGAGTTCATCGCGGCGACGTTCGAGAAGGAGTTGGCGAAACTACCGACGGAGACTCGCGGCGATGCCCGCGCGGCAAGGGACACGCCCGACGCGAAACGGACGCCGGCGCAGAAGAAACTGATGCAGGAGAACCCCAGCCTGAACGTATCGGCCGGGTCGCTGTACCTGTACGACGCGAAGGCGGCGGCCGAACTAAAGAAGATGACCGACGCGGTGGCGGAGGTGCGGAAGAAGAAGCCGGTGGAGGAGTTCGTCCGCGCGCTGACCGAACAGGGCGGCAAGATTCCACAGACGTTCCTCTTCCACCGTGGCGACCCGGACCAGCCGAAAGGGGCGGTCGCCCCTGGCGGTCTCGCCGTCCTCGACAACGGCCTGCCGCTGAAGGTGCCCGACAAGCCGCTCCCCGACGGCACGTCTGGCCGGCGGTTGGCCCTGGCGAACTGGCTGACCGATCCGCGGCACCCGCTCACGGCCCGCGTGCTGGTCAACCGGGTGTGGATGCACCACTTCGGCCGCGGGCTGGTCGGCACTCCCGGTGACTTCGGCCGATTGGGCGAGGCCCCGACGCACCCCGAACTGCTCGACTGGCTGGCGAGCGAGTTCGTGGCGAACGGCTGGTCGGTGAAGAAACTGCACCGCCTGATCGTCACGTCCGCCGCCTACCGGCAGTCGTCGGCCCGCGACCCGAAGGCCGACGCCATCGACCCCGATAACAGGCTGCTCGGCCGGTTCCCCCTCCGCCGGTTGGATGCCGAGAGCGTGCGGGACGCGATTCTCGCCACGGCCGGCAAGCTGAATCTGAAGGCATTCGGGCCGCCGGTGCCGGTGATGGAGGACGACGCCGGGCTGATCGTGATCGGCAAAGCGAACCGTGACGGGGCCATGTACAAACTGGGCGACGAGTCGGTGCCGGCCGGCGAAGAGTCGCGGCGGAGCGTGTATATCCAAGTGCGGCGGTCCAAGCCGCTCGGCGTGCTGGCCGCCTTCGACGGTGCAACGGCGGAGCCGAACTGCGAGGCGCGGACCAGCAGCACCGGGGCACCGCAGGCGCTGATGCTCCTCAACGGCGAGTTCGCCGTCGCGCAGGCGGAGGCGTTCGCCGGCCGCGTCACGAAGGAAGCCGGTTCGGAACCGAAGGGGCAGGTCGCACGAGCGTGGAAGCTCGCGTACCTGCGCGAGCCGACGGAGAATGAACTCGCCGGTGCGCTGGCGTTCCTCCGGACCTCGGCGGACGCCTTCCGCGCGGTTCCACCGCCGGCCCCGCCAAAGTCCGGCGCGAAGATGCCGGACCCGCCCACCCCGGAGGCGCGTGCCTTGGCCGCCTTCTGCCAGGCGCTTCTGAGCAGCAACCGATTCCTGTATGTCGAATAACCGCCTCGGCTCCCGACCGGCTCCTCCAACCCGCGACCGCCATGCACCCGCTCACCCGCCGGCAACTGCTCCGCGACGGCACCTTCGGCGTCGGTTCAGTTGCACTCGCCTGCCTGTTGCGGGATCAGCAACTGCTCGCCGAACCGGTCAAGCCGGACCTGGAACGGCAGCGGTTCGACCTCAAGCCGAAGCCGCCGCACCACCCGGCCAAGGCGAAAGCGATGATCTCCTTGTTCATGCAGGGCGGGCCGAGCCACATGGACTTGCTCGACCCGAAACCGAAGTTGACCGAACTGGACGGCAAGGCGTTTCCCGGCACCATCAAGTACGACAACGCCGCACAGGCCAGTTCCAAGGTTCTTGGCTCGCCGTGGAAGTTCGCCAAGCGCGGCAAGTGCGGCACCGAGGTCTCGGAGTTGCTGCCGCATTTGGCCGGCGTGATTGACGACGTGTGTGTCGTGCGGTCGATGCGGACGGGCGTGAACAACCACGTCCAGGGCATCCACGCGGTGAACACCGGGCGGATCGTCTCCGGCCACCCGGTCCTCGGCAGTTGGCTGTGTTACGGCCTCGGGAGCGAGTCGCGGGAGTTGCCCGCGTTCGTCGCGCTGCCGGACCCGACCAGCCTGCCGGTGAGCGGCGTCGAACACTGGGCGAACGGCTGGCTGCCGTCGGTGTTCCAGGGGACGGCCGTCCGCCCCCGCGAGCCGCGCATCCCGAACCTCGACCCGCCGCCGCACCTGAAGGGGGCACCGCAGGCCGCCCTGCTGAAGTACCTCGACGAGCTCAACCGCGACCACCTCGCCGCGCACCCCGGCGAACACGACCTCGAGGCTCGCATCGCCGGCTACGAACTCGCGGCCAAGATGCAGACCGCCGCGAAGGAGGCGATGGACCTGGCCGGGGAGACGAAGGAGACGAAGGCGCTCTACGGCCTCGACGACCCCGTCACCGCCGACTACGGCGCGCGGTGCCTGATCGCCCGCCGCCTGGTGGAGCGAGGCGTGCGGTTCGTGCAGGTGTTCACGAGCAACCAGCAGTGGGACAACCACGGCTCGATTCGCACCAGTCTGCCGGCCGTCTGCAAGAAGACGGATCAGCCGAGCGCGGCGCTGGTGGCGGACCTGAAACGGTGCGGCCTCCTCGACACCACGCTTGTGACGTGGGGCGGAGAGATGGGCCGACTGCCGGTCGTCCAGAACGACGCCGGGGCGGCCAAGGTCGGCCGCGACCACAACACCTATGGCTTTACTTGGTGGTTCGCCGGCGGCGGGGTCAAGGCCGGTCTCGCCTACGGCGCGACGGACGAGTTCGGCCACCACGCCGTCGAGAAGGTTGTCACCCAACACGACCTGCACGCCACACTCCTGCACCTGTTCGGCCTCGACGCGAAGAAGCTCGTCTACAAGCGCGGTGCGACGGAACTGACTCTGCTGGACGGGCACGCCGGGAGCGTCGTCACGGACATCCTCCGGTCGTGAATGTGGAAGCGCCGCAACGCTCACCCGCGCCGGCCAGCGGTTCTGGGTATTCGTTGCGGTTTCCCGGCCCGGCTGGTAGCTTGCACGGATCGGATTTCCCGCCGCGGCGCACGTTGACGGACGCCTTCATGACCGCCCTTCGATTCCCATTCGTCTTGCTCGCGCTGCCCTTCGCGTCGGCGTCTCTGGCCGCCGATTCGCCCGAAGCGGCGTTCGAGCGGGACGTGAAGCCGTTCCTGAAGCAGTATTGCGCCCGCTGTCACAACGCCGACAAGCAGACGTCCGGCGTCCGAGTCGATCATCTCGACGCCAAGTTAGAGGACCGCCACCTGAAGGCGTGGGACCACGTCCTCGCTCAGGCGAAGTCCGCCGCCATGCCGCCGGAGGACGCCAAGCAGCCGACAGCCGACGAGCGGAAGAAGGCAGTCGCGTGGATGGAGGCGGCGATGAAGGCGGCCAAGCTGCGGCCGACGCCCAAGAACGGCAGCGTCCGCCGGCTGACCGTCGCCCAGTACCGCAACACCCTCCGCGATCTGCTCCTGCTGGATGAGGACCTGACGGCCGGGTTGCCGCCGGACGCCGTGTCGCGGGACGGGTTCGTGAACAACCGCGACACACTGCAAATCTCCCCGCTGCTGCTCGAAGCGTACTTCGACATCGCGGATCAGGCGCTGGCCCGTGCCGTCGTCGATCCGAAGGCGAAGCCGGTGATCCAGAACTTCCGCGTGAACCTCGGCGAGGGCATCAACCCCAAGCCGCTGAAGGAGAGGCTGATCCTCGGGGCGGACAGCCTTTTGCTGGAGAACCGCGACTTCACCGTCGAGGAACTCAAGCCGAAGAAGGCGTTCGCCTACGAGCCGTTCGCCATGCGGACGAAGTACCGCTTCATCGAGGGGTATCAGGGGAACGACACGGTGCGCGGGTGGCGGGAGTACGACAGCCTTTACCACTCCGTCTTCGCCTGCCTGCGCGGCAGCCACGGCTACCCGAAAGGGCGGGCGTACAGCACCGTTCCGAATGGGCTGCTGCTGCGGCCGGCGATCCCGAGTTCGGAGATCTTCGGACAGGAGAGCACCTACGGGCCGCGGGCGAATTTCAAGATCGCGCTGCGGGAACTGCCCGAGGGCGGGCGGTTCCGCGTGACGGTGACGGCGGCCAAGTACGACGACGGACTGATGCTCGACCCCGGCGCGAAGCCGGCCGAGGCGAAAGAGACGGTGACGGCCAGCGAACTGAAGAAGCCGCAGGCCGTGACGCTGCCGGGCGACGGGGTGTATCAAGTGGACGTGTACCCGCCGAAGGACGCCAAGCCGGCCGAACTGACGCTGTCGCTCGGCGACCGGCGGTTCACCGGCACGCCGACGCAACCGGCATTCCTCGTGGTACGATTGCCGGCCGGGCCGCTGGCCGTCGAGGTGAAGGGCGCGGTCCCGGAGCGGGTCGCGTTCACCCCGCTCGCCGCCGACCACGACCTCGCCAAGAAGTTCGCGGCGTTCGAGAAGCGCTCCCCGCAACTCGGCGTCCACATGGGCTTCCGCCGCGACTGCGGCAGCACGCTCGCGCCGGTGGGGGAGCCGCAGGCCGTCCGCGACACGAAGCTCGCCAAGTTCGTGTTCGATGGCGCGATCCGCAACTACCCCGACCCGAACGTCGAGAAGGACAACGTCAACTACCTCGCCGGCGTCCGCGAGATCGGCGTGCGGAGCGAGTACACCGACGGCCGCGACATGCCCCGGTTGCTGATCCGCTCCGTCGAATTCGAAGGCCCGCTGTGCGACGCCTGGCCGCCCGCCCCGCACCGCAACCTGTTCCCGACGGACGACCCCACACCGGACGCGGCGCGGAAGGCGATCCGCGACTTCGCCACCCGCGCGTTCCGCCGCCCGGCGACGGCCGAGGAAGAGGCCGCGTTCGTCGCCGTGTACGAGAAGGCGGCAAAGGGCGGCGCGCGGTTCCACGACGCCGTGAAGGACGCCTTCCAGGTCATCCTGACTTCCCCGCAGTTCCTGTTCCTGATCGAGACCAGCAAGACGCCGGCAGCCGAGCCGCTCGACAACTACGAGTTGGTAGCCAAGCTCTCTTACTTCCTCTGGAACGGCCCGCCGGACGAGGCGCTGCTGAAACTGGCCGCGAAGGGGGAACTGGCGAAGCAACTCGACGCCGAGGTCGTCCGGATGGTGGCCGATCCGAAGTTCCGCCGGTTCGCGTCCGAGTTCGCCGGGCAGTGGCTGTCACTGGACAAGTTCGCCGTCTTGGAGCCGGACCGCAAGCGGTTCCCCAAGCTCACCCGTGATACGCGGGCGGAATTGCGGCAGGAGCCGGTGCGGTTCCTCGAACACCTGATCCGCGAGAACCTGCCGGCGCGGAACCTGATCGCCTCCGATTTCGTGCTGGCGAACGAGACGGTGGCGGGGTATTACGGACTGGCGGACAAGACCGAGAGCGGGTTCCGGTTCGAGCCGATCCGCCACGACCGCAAAGACCTCGGCGGGTTGCTGACGCAACCGGCGATCCTGGCCGGGCTGTCCGACGGCCGCGAGTCGAACCCGGTGAAGCGCGGGGCGTGGCTGGCGCGGAAGATCGTCGCCGAGCCGCCGGACGACCCGCCGCCGAACGTCCCCGCACTGAAGGAGGACACGAAGTCGCTCACCCTCCGCGAGCGGCTCGTCAAGCACCGCAGTCAAGCGGGGTGCGCGCAGTGCCACGCGAAGATCGACCCGTGGGGCGTGCCGTTCGAGGAGTTCGACGCCGGCGGCCTGTTCAGGACGGTCAAAGTGGACGCCCGCTCAACGTTACCCGACAAGACGGAAGTGGCGGACTTCACCGCACTGCGGAAGTACTTGGCCGACGACCGCATCGATCAGGTGGCGTTCGGCGTCCTGAAGCACTTGACCACCTACGCCACCGGCCGCGACCTGACCTACGGCGAGACGGAGTTTCTCCGCAAGGACGCCCTCACACTCAAGGCCGACGGCTACCGGATGCAAGCGCTGATCCGCCACGTCGTGAACAGCCCGATGTTCCGCGAGAAGTAACCCCCGCCCTCCCCACCAACGCGAGTTCCCCGTGGCAAACGCACTGCAACTGGACCGCCGCGCCTTCCTGTTCGGGGTGGGCGGCGTCTCGCTGGCGCTGCCGGTCCTCGACGCGATGGGGGCCGATGTCGCGGCTCAAGCCCCCCGCCGGTTCTGCGCCGTGTACACGGCCAACGGCATGGCGCTGCCCGAGAAGAAGCACGGCATCGACGAGTGGAGTTGGTTCCCGACGGCGACGGACGGCAACGGGTTCGTGTTCGGCAAATCGACCGAGCCGCTGGCCCCCTTCCGCAAGCACGTCAGCTTCCTCGGCGGGCTGCACCACCCGAGCGGGCCGAAGGCGGACCCGCACGTCTGCTCGGACATGTGGCTGACCGGCGCACCGCTGCACAACCCGAAGCCGGGCACCTACAACACGGCGGGGTTGGATCAGGTCATCGCCTCGCACACGAAGAAGCACTGCCGGCAGCCGTCGCTGGTGCTGTCCATCGACGCCGGCACCGGCTTCCTCTCCCGCACCGGGACCATCTCGTACAGCCTCGACGGGCGGCCGATCCCGGCGGAGAACAACCCGCGCCGCATCTTCAATCGCCTGTTCCGCGGCGACCGCGCGTCGCAGGCGGCCGAGCGGGAGCGGCTCCAACGGCAGATCAAGCTGGTGGACGCCGTCGCCGCCAGCGCGAAGTCTCTCGACAAGCAGTTGGGCAAGTCCGACCGCGAGCGGATGGAGCAGTACCTCACGTCGCTCGACGAACTGGAGGCGCGGCTGATCGCCTCGGAGAAGTGGGCGGACGTGCCGCTGAAGAAGCAGGACCACTCGCACCTGAAACTGGACGTGACGACCGAGAGCGAACCGGCCGACTACTACCGCACCATGTTCGACCTGATCGCGCTGGCCTTCGACGCGGACATCACCCGGTCGGTGACGTTCATGCTCAACCGCGAGGACGGGATGGGCATCAGCGATACGTTCCCGATCAAGCTGAAGCTCGGAAACACGCACCACTGGCTGTCACACGCGACCGACAAGGCCGGCCAACTGGCGTTCGGCAAGTACGACCTGTTCCTGAGCGAGCAACTCGCGCACTTCCTCGGGCGGTTGTCGAAGTACAAGGACAAGGACGGCACGGTGCTGGACAACACCGTCGTCCTGTTCGGCAGCGGAGCGAGTACCACGCACAATCCGAAGAACCTGCCGACGCTGGTGGCCGGCGGGTCGAAGATGGGACTGAAGCACGGCGTTTACTGGCGGAAGGACGACGCCCGCATGTCCAACATGTACCTGAGCGTCCTTCGGGCGATGGACATCGAACAGGAGGCGTTCGCGGACAGCACCGGCACCCTAGGCGACTCGATCTTCACCCGCTCGTGAGTCCGCGCCGCTTTGTTGACTTGAATACGAGGACGGCGGACTTGGGGCAGGTCGGTTTCTTCTCCGCCGCGTGGAGCAGGTGCGGTAGGCCGACTGAGTGCACCAGGGCATTGTCCGGCGCGACCGGAGCGATTACTGTGGTGATGCAACACCCTCCCGCACCCCACCACCCGAGTGCCCCGGCCATGCTGTCTCGGTTCGCCGCCGTTTGGGCCGTCGGCCTTCTCCCTTTCGCCGACCTACGGGCCGCTGACACACCCACCTTCAACCGGGACATCCGCCCGCTCCTGTCCGACGCCTGCTTCCAGTGCCACGGGCCGGACGCGGCCAAGCGGAAGGCCGGCCTCCGCCTCGACGTCCGCGCCGACGCGACGACACCGGTGAAGTCCGGCGAGACGGCCATTGTCCCCGGCAAGCCGGAGAAGAGTGAGCTGCTGAAGCGAGTGGCCGCCCACGACGACACGGCCATGCCGCCCGACCGCAAGGGGAAGCGGCTGACGAAGGACCAGATCGCCCTGCTGACGCGCTGGATCGCGGACGGGGCCGAGTACCAGGGGCACTGGGCGTTCCTGCCGGTGGAGCGACCGAAGCCGCCGGCGGCCGGGCATCCGGTGGACGCCTTCATCCGCGCGAAGTTGGCGGCGGCAAAGCTGAAGCCGCAATCGGAGGCCGACCGGGCGACGCTCATCCGCCGCGTGACGCTGGACCTGACCGGCCTGCCGCCGACGCCCGCCGAGGTGGAGGCCTTCCTGGCGGACAGGTCGCCGAACGCGTACGAGGTGGTGGTGGACCGGCTGCTGAAGTCCCCCCGGTACGGCGAGCACATGGCCCTCCAGTGGCTGGACTTCGCCCGCTACGCCGACAGTAACGGCTTCCAGGTGGACAGCAGTCGCTTCCAGTGGCCGTGGCGGAACTGGGTCATCGACGCGTTCAACGCGAACAAGCCGTTCGACCAGTTCACCGTCGAGCAGATCGCCGGCGACCTGCTGCCGAATGCGACCCGCGATCAGGTCGTGGCCACCGGCTTCAACCGCAACCACCGGCTCAACGGGGAGGGCGGGCTGATCGCCGAGGAGTGGCGGGTCGAGACCGTCATCGACCGCCTCGAAACGACCGGCAGCACTTGGCTCGGCCTCACGTTCAACTGCTGCCGCTGCCACGATCACAAGTACGACCCGATCACGCAGAAGGAGTTCTACCGGGCGTTCGCCTACTTCAACTCGGTCCAGGAGAGTGGCACGTTGCAGGGCGAGACGCGGAACACGGAGCCGACGGTCTCTGTGCCCGACCCTGACTCGCAAGCCAAAGTCGCGGCCATCGAGGCCGACATCCTCGCGGCGGCGAAGGCGACGGCGGAACTGCTGACGAAGCGGCCGGACCTGCAAGCCGCGTGGGAGGCTGACGTCCGGAAGCGGCTCGGGAGTGAGGGGGCCGTGTGGCGGGTGCTGGAACCGAAGTCGGCCAAGGCGACCGGCAAGACGACGCTGACGAAGCAACCGGACGGCTCGTACCTCGCCGGCGGGGCGAACCCGACCAACGTCACCTACGAGGTCGCCGCGCCGCTAGCGGAGGAGAAGTTCGGCGGGCTGCTGCTCGAAGCGTTCACCGACGCCAGCCTACCCGACAACAGCGCCGGCCGCGCGCCGAACGGCAACTTCGTGCTGACCCGCGTGGAGGCGGTGTTGTCCGCCCCGACCCTGGACAAGCCGGTCACGCTGAAGTTCACCCGCGCCGAGGCCGACTACTCGCAGAACGGGTGGGACATCAAGAACGTGCTCGGCAGCGAGGCCGGGAAGGGTTGGGCGGTGGACGGCCCCACCAAGAAGGAGAACCGCAAGGCGATGCTCCTCCTGGACAAGCCGGTGGCCGTACCGAAGGACGCCACCCTCACAGTGCGGGTCGTCCACGGGACGCTCGCACAGCACGCCATCGGCCGGTTCCGGCTGTCCGCGACGGGCCTGCCCGCCGCCGAGGTCAGCCTGTCCGGGCCGGGCATTTCGGACGGCCTGCGGAAGGCGATCCTGACGGACGCGGCGAAGCGCACCCCGGCCGAGAAGGCCGAGGTGGAACGGCACTTCCTGGCTACCGCCGACGGCGAGGTGAAGGCGGCCCTCACCCGCGAGACCAAACTGAAGGCCGACCGCGAAGCCCTGCTCAAGAAGTCCGCCACAGTGATGGTGATGAAGGAGGCGGCCCAGCCCCGCGACGCCTTCGTGCTGATCCGCGGGGAGTACGACAAGAAGGGCGAGAAGGTGACGCCGGGGACGCCCGCGGCACTGCCGCCCATGCCGAAGGACGCCCCCGCGAACCGCCTCGGACTGGCCCGCTGGCTGGTGGACGACAAGAACCCGCTGACCGCGCGCGTGTGGGTGAACCGCGCCTGGGAGCGGTTCTTCGGCACCGGCCTCGTGAAGACGTCGGAGAACCTCGGTTCGCAGGCCGAGTTCCCCAGCCACCCGGAACTGCTCGACTGGCTGGCCGCCGAGTTCATGGCCCCGACGGTCCTGCCCCCCGTGGCGGGCGAGCCGGCGAAGAAGTGGGACATGAAGGCGTTCCACAAGTTCCTCGTGACGAGCGCCACGTACAAGCAGGCCAACACGGCCACGCCGGAGGTGCTCGAACGAGACCCGGACAACCGCCTGCTCGCCCGCGCGCCGCGCCTGCGGCTGAGCGGCGAAGCCCTCCGCGATCAGGCACTGTTCGCTTCCGGCCTGCTCGTCGAGAAGGTCGGCGGGCCGAGCGTCCGCCCGTACATGCCCGAGGGCGTGTGGGACGAGACCAGCCGGTACGGCGACCTCCGCGGCTACAAGCATGACACCGGCGACGGCTTGTACCGCCGCAGCCTGTACACCGTCTGGAAGCGGACGGCCGCCCCGCCGACGATGCTGCTGTTCGACGCCCCCAGCCGGGAGTATTGCGCGGTCAAGCGGTCGCGGACGAACACGCCGCTCCAGGCCCTGTCGCTGCTCAACGAAGTAACCTACGTCGAGGCGGCGCGAAAGCTCGGCGAGCGGATGCTGAAGGAAGGCGGGTCCACCGACGCCGAGCGCATCCGCTTCGCCGTCAGGGTCGTTCTGGCGCGGGAACCGACCGCCGTCGAGGCGAAGGTGCTGCTCGACGGTCTGGTCGCGGACCGCGCGAGGTTCGCCAAGACCCCGGCTGCCGCGGCCAAGTTGCTGGCCTTCGGCGACAGCAAGCCCGACCCGAAACTGGATGCGGTGGAACTGGCGGCCCACGCCGTCACCGCCAACATCCTGTTGAACCTGGACGAAGCCGTCGTCCGGCCGTGAGTCAAGAGCGGAGACCTCACCCCCCGGCCCCCTCTCCATTCATGGAGAGGGGGTGTTCAAGGGGCTCAGGCGGTCAGCGAACCCGACGACGAACACGATCCACGGACCACCCGATACCCTCTCCATTCATGGAGAGGGTGGCGAGCAAAGCTCGCCGGGTGAGGACTTCGACACAACACAGCCACATCCGGAACCCCACCGATGAACCCCGCCGTCGCCCTCCAAGACCGCATCAACCGCCGCCTGTTCCTCCGCCAGTCGGCCGGCGGGCTGGGGCTGGCCGCGCTCGCGTCGCTGGCGAACCCCGTCGCCGCCGCCCCCGCGCCGGTGGCGAAGGCGAAACGGGTCATCTACCTGTTCCAGTCCGGCGCGCCGTCGCAGGTGGACCTGTTCGACCCCAAGCCGGCGATGGAAAAGCGCCGCGGCGAGGACCTGCCGGCCTCGATCCGCATGGGCCAGCGGCTGACGACGATGACCTCCGGGCAGGCCAAGTTCCCGGTCGCGCCGTCGGCGTTCAAGTTTCAGAAGCACGGCAAGTCCGAGATGTGGTTCAGCGAGCTGGTGCCCGGCATGGCTTCGCACGCGGACGACTGGTGCATGGTCCGCACCGTCCACACGGAGGCCATCAACCACGACCCGGCCATCACCTTCATCCAGACCGGCAGCCAACTGCCCGGCCGGCCGAGCATCGGCGCGTGGCTGGGTTACGGCCTCGGTAGCGAGTGCAAGGACCTGCCGGCCTACGTCGTCCTCACCTCGTTCGGCAGCGGCCGGCCGGACGACCAGCCGCTGTACGACCGTCTCTGGAGCGCGGGCTTCCTGCCGTCGCAGCACCAGGGGGTGAAGCTACGCAACAAGGGCGACGCCGTGCTGTACCTGTCCGACCCGCCGGGGGTGGGCCGCGACGACCGCCGGGCCACACTCGATCGCCTCGCCGCGCTGAACAAGCAGGAGTTCGACCGGTCGAACGACCCCGAGACCAAGGCCCGGACGGCCCAGTACGAGATGGCGTTCCGCATGCAGACGAGCGTGCCCGACTTGATCGACTTCTCGAAGGAGACGAAGAAGACGCTGGAGGCTTACGGCCCGGACGTGGCCCGCCCAGGTTCCTATGCCGCCAACTGTCTGCTCGCCCGCCGCATGGCCGAGCGGGACGTGCGGTTCGTGCAACTGTTCCACATGGGGTGGGACCACCACGGCGGGCTGCCCAAGGCCATCCGCGGGCAGTGCAAGGACACCGACCAGGCGACCGCCGCCCTGCTGACCGACCTGAAGGACCGGGACATGCTGAAGGACACGCTGGTGGTGTGGGGCGGGGAGTTCGGCCGCACCATCTACAGCCAGGGGGCGCTGACGGCGACCGACTACGGCCGGGACCACCACCCGCGGTGCTTTACCGTGCTGATGGCCGGGGCCGGCGTCAAGGGCGGCACAACCTACGGCGAGACGGACGAGTTCGGCTACAACGTGACCGAGAACCCGGTCCACGTCCACGACCTGAACGCCACCATCCTGCACCTGCTCGGCCTCGACCACGAGAAACTCACGTACAAGTTCCAGGGCCGTGACTTCCGCCTGACCGACGTCCACGGGAGCGTGGTGAAAGGACTCCTGTCCTGACCCGCCCGGCCGAAACGGTGCCGAGCGCAACGCACTCGTCCAGGCCTGCCCCCACGGCACCGCGGCCGTTCCGCCTGCGTCGGCTCGACGCCGAGAGCATCCGCGACACGCCCCTGCTGGTGCCGGGCAACCTGGACACAAAGCGGCTCCAGTGGCAGGGCTTCCTGACGAGATCCAAACTGGTGGAGCAGGGGATGAGTTTGCCGGTGGTGGTGAACCGCGTCCGCAGGTTCCTCCGGCCGCCGACGGACGCGATCCGCCGCGAAGAGCCCTTCGATCAGACATGGGAGCCCGGCGGGCCGTGGGGCGACAAGCCGCCGGCGTGAAACGAGTGACAGCAGGGAGCGGCAGGTCGGTGGTACCGGCACAAACCT
This sequence comes from uncultured Fimbriiglobus sp., assembly GCA_964390195.1. Taxonomy (GTDB): domain Bacteria; phylum Planctomycetota; class Planctomycetia; order Gemmatales; family Gemmataceae; genus JALHQU01. Next base: position 36,557 of record CAYMHO010000027.1, read on the forward strand.
CACGCGGTGCTGCACAGCGGGCAACTGCTCGGCTGTGGCGGTCATCCACCGGCCGAAGGCGGCGACGAAGTGGGCCGGGCCGAGCTTGACTCGCTCGAACGGGGCCTGCACGGGATGCCGTTGGCCTGTGGTAGGAGGCGGCAGAGGAAGTCTTCTCGCCGTCGGTGTACCCGTGGATGTCGTCCCACAGTCCGCCCCACTGACGACCGCGCAGGTGACCAGCGTAAGGGCATCAGTGATCGGGTGCCGTTTGTTCGCAGTCTCTCGCCGTGGGTCGTGCCAGTCGGCGAACACGGTCGGCAGCGGCAGAGCCATCGGGGTTCCACCGGAACCCACAGGTGATAGCCGCCAACTCTCGCCGATCAGCCGTTCCGAGTTCGCGAACCCTGCGGTGCGAAATCGGGAACTGGTTCACGCGAGACCGTGATCCACCAGGGCACTGACCCCGTTCCACAAAGATCATCCGGCTGGTCACTTTGAAACCCATAGTAATTCCAGCATTCTGATGACTCACCGCCGTCACCGAGCATTGCACGCCAGCTCCGACTCACGGCAGGGCGCGTACGGATCCCATTCCTGCCGCCAACGGGTCACTTGGGGTGGCCGACTGGCGTGGCAGCGTGGCTGCTTTTGCGAGACACGTTCTTGTGTCCGGTCGCTCAGGGTGGTACAAGAATCTACCCGCCGGTGTTCGCTTCTCCGCCGAGCCTGATCCACCGTGAATCCGTTCGCCTTCCCACTGGTGGTGGTGTTGACGTCCGCCATCGCGGTGGCCGCACCGCCCGGCCCGCACTTCGGGAACGACATCGAGCCGCTGCTGAGCCGCCACGGGTGCAACTCGTCCGGGTGCCACGGCAAGGCCGAGGGACAGGGCGGGTTCAAGTTGTCCGTGTTCGCCTTCGATCCGGGTGCCGATTATTCTGCGCTCGTGAAGGAAGGCCGTGGCCGGCGGATCAATGCCGCCGCGCCGGACGAAAGCTTGCTGCTCCGCAAGGCCAGCGGCACGATGCCACACGGCGGCGGCATCCGCATCAAAACCGACACGAAGGACTACGCCACGCTGCGGAACTGGATCGCAGCGGGGATGCCCGTCGGTGATCCGAACGCGCCGAAACTGGCTTCGCTGCGAGTCGAACCGACGGAGAAAATCCTCGGCACGAAGGCCACGCAACAACTCCGCGTGTGGGCCAAGTACACGGACGGCCGCGAAACCGACGTGACCGACCACGCCCGCTTCCAGGTGAATCACGAGGGGTTAGCGTCCGTGACCGCGGCGGGGTTGGTGACGACCGCCGAGACGCCGGGCGAGGTGGCGGTCATGGCCGCGTACATGGGCGAGGTGGGACTGTTCCGCGCGATCGTCCCGCGACCGGGTGCGGCCGTCACAGAGAAGATGCCGGAGTTCAACTTCATCGATGGCCTCGTCGGGAAGAAGCTCGTCAAATTGAACGTCGCCGCGTCCGGGTTGTGCGACGACGCCGAGTTCCTCCGCCGCGTCACGCTCGACCTCGCCGGTTCGCTGCCGACCTCCGACGAGGTGCGGACGTTCCTCGCCGACAAGTCGGCGGACAAGCGGGCCAAGCGGGTGGATGAACTGCTGAAGCGGCCGGAGTTCGCTGACCTGATGGCCAAGCGGTGGGCCGACATCCTCCGCGTGGACCGCCAGGCACTCGGCCACGAGCGCGCCCACGCCTACTACCGCTGGGTCCGCGACGCCTTCGCCGAGAACAAGCCGTTCGACACCTTCGCCCGCGAACTGCTCACCGCCGAGGGGCCACTGAAGGAGGTGCCGGCGGCCAACTTCTTCAAGGTGGTGACGAAGCCAGGCGAAGCGGCAAGTACGTTGTCGCAGGTGTTCCTCGGCGTGCGGATCGCGTGCGCCGAGTGCCACCACCACCC
>CAYMHO010000028.1:0-37983 GCA_964390195.1 uncultured Fimbriiglobus sp.
ACGGCACACGGAGTGTGCCTACTACATTTCCCGGCCTCACAGAGGCCGGCTACAGTTGGGAGTCCTCCCGTTGCTGAACGCGGTCATCGACTTCTCGCTCCGCTATCGCTGGCTGGTCATCCTCGGGGCCGTCGCCCTGGCGGTGGCCGGCGTGTTCTCCGTGCGTCACCTGGACATCGACGCCTTCCCCGACACCACGCCCGTGCAGGTGCAGGTGAACACCGTCGCCCCGGCCCTCGGCCCGGCGGAGGTGGAACAGCAGATCACCATCCCCATCGAGCAGGCGCTCGCCGGGCTGCCGAAGGTGACGACCCTGCGGTCGGTGTCCAAGTTCGGCCTGTCGCAGGTGGTGCTGGTGTTCGCCGACGGCACCGACATCTACTTCGCCCGCCAACTGGTGACCGAGCGGCTGGCCGCCGTTCACCTGCCCGAAGGCCAGGACCGCCCGAAGATGGGGCCGGTCAGTACGGGGCTGGGCGAGGTGTACCACTACGTCATCACCGGCAAGGGGACCGACGAGACCGACCTCCGCACCGTCCACGACTGGGTGGTTCGCCCGCAGATGCGGGCGGTGACGGGCGTCGCGGAGGTGAACTCGTGGGGCGGGTTCGAGCGGCAGTACCAGGCCCGCATCGACCCGACCAAGGTGGCCAAGTACGGCCTCACCTTCGATCAGGTGACGGCCGCCATCCGGGAGAACAACCAGAACGTCGGCGGCGGGGTGATCGACCGCGGCAGTGGGATGCTGCTCGTCGCGGGGGTGGGGCGGACGGTCACCCTCGAACAGATCCGCAACATCCAGATCGCCGTCCGGCAGGGGGTGCCGGTGTTGCTCGGAGACGTGGCCGACGTGCGGATCGGGCACGAGGTGCGGCGGGGGGCGGTGACCGCCGACGGCAAGGGCGAGGTGGTGCTCGGGCTGGGGTTCATGACGATGGGGGAGAACTCGCACGAGGTGACGTGGGGGCTGAAGGACAAGCTGGACGAGGTGAAGCCTTCGCTGCCACCGGGGGTGAAGGCCGTGCCAGTGTACGACCGCACCGAGTTGATCGCCTACGTCCTCGCCACGGCGCGGGCCAACCTGTTCGAGGGCGGGCTGCTCGTCGTGTGCGTGCTGTTTTTGTTCCTGGGCAACCTGCGGGCGGCGTTCATCGTCGCCCTGGCCATCCCGCTTTCAATGCTATTCGCGTTCAGCGGCATGCTGTGGTTCGGCGTGTCGGCCAGCCTGCTGTCGCTCGGGGCGATCGACTTCGGCATGGTGGTGGACTCGTCGGTGGTGATGGTGGAGAACTGCGTCCGCCACCTGAGCAGCGGCGAGGCGGATCGGAAGGGCAAACTGGCCGTCATCCGCGACGCGGCGGTGGAGGTGCGGAAGCCGACCCTGTTCGGCGAACTCATCATCCTCATCGTCTACCTGCCGATCCTGACGCTCGAAGGGATCGAGGGCAAGTTGTTCCGCCCGATGGCCCTGACCGTCGTCTTCGCCCTGCTCGGGTCGATGATCCTGTCGTTGACGCTGATGCCGGCCCTGGCCAGCCTGCTGTTGCCGAAGAAGCTGCCCGAACGGGAGCCGCTGCTCATCCGGGTTGTGAAGTGGGTGTACGTTCCCGTGCTGCGGCTCACCATGCGGCACAAGCTGGCGGTGCTGCTGTTCGGGGCGGCGGTGCTGGCGGTCACGTTCGGGTTCATGGCCCCGCCGCTCTGGAAGGACGCGGTGTTCGTGCCGCGGCTGTCCGAAGGGGCAATCACCCTCGGCACGGTGCGGCTCGCCGGCACCAGTCTGGAAGAGTCTGTCGAGACGAACACGCGGTTGGAGAAGGCCCTGTTGGCGGAGTTCCCCGACGAGATCGCGCACGTCTGGTGTCGCGTCGGCACCGCCGAGGTGGCCACCGACCCGATGGGGGTGGAACTGACCGACATCTTCATCACCCTGAAGCCGCGGGCGAAGTGGACGAAGGCGAGGTCGCAAGACGAGTTGACGGTACTCGTGCAGAAGGAACTCCGGTCGGTGCAGGGGCTGAAGTTCGCCTTCGCCCAGCCGATCGAGATGCGGATCAACGAGATGACCGCCGGCACGCGGTCCGACTTCACGGTGAAGCTGTACGGCGACGACCTGGACGAACTGGCGAAGAAGGCGGCTGAGATCGAGCGGGTGATGAAGACCGTGGACGGGGCGGTAGACGTGGCGGCCGAACAGGTGAAGGGCCAACCCGTGTTGCAGGTGAAGGTGAAGCAGGACCAACTGGCCCGATACGGCATCCCCGCACGGGCGGTGCTGGATTTGATCGAAAGCATCGGCTCCAAGCCGATGGGCGAGGTGGTGGACGGGCAGTACCGCTTCCCGCTGGTGGTGCGGCTGCCGGACGAGTGGCGGAACAGCCCGGATGCGGTCGGGGCGATTCAACTTCCCACCGCCGGCGGCGAGCGGGTGCCGCTGTCGCGGGTGGCCGACATCAGCGTCATCGAGGGGCCGACCACCATCACCCGCGAGTGGGGGCAGCGGCGGCTCGCCATCACGTCCAACGTGCGGGGCCGGAACCTGGGCGGGTTCGTAGCCGAGGTGCAGGAGCGGCTGAAGGCCGAGATCACCCTGCCGCCCGGCCGCTACCACATCGGCTACGGCGGTCAGTTCGAGCACCTGGAGAGCGCCCGCACCCGCCTGATGATCGTGGTGCCGATCGCCCTCGTGCTCATCTTCTTGCTGCTCTACGCCACCTACCGCAACATCCCGGACACGCTGCGGGTGTTCACCGGCGTGCCGTTCGCGTGGGTCGGTGGCATCATCGCCCTGTGGGTTCGAGACATGCCGTTCTCCATCCCGGCGGGCATCGGGTTCATCGCCCTGTCCGGCGTGGCGGTACTCGACGACATGATCCTGGTGAGCTATGTCCGCACCCTCCAGCGGAAGGGGCGGACGCTGGAGCGGGCGGTGGAAGAGGCGGCGATCACGCGGCTGCGACCCGTCCTGATGACGACCCTGGTGGCGTCGCTCGGCTTCCTGCCGATGGCGTTCAGCACCGGCACCGGGGCGGAGGTGCAACGGCCGCTGGCGACGGTGGTGATCGGCGGTGTGATCTCGGCGATGGTCATGTCGCTGCTGGTGCTGCGGGTGCTGTTCGTGGTGTTCCGGTGGCCGAGCCGGAAGGCCGTTCCGCCCGACGACGGGCATCCCGAAGTGGTTTCGGAACTGTAGCCGGCCTCTGTGAGGCCGGTCCGACCGGTGTCACAGACCCCCGGCAACAAAAGGGTGCGAAACCACCCCTTTCTCTTTAGAGGTTCGACATGAAGAAGCTGCTGTTCGTGGCCCTGGTGGCGGGGCTGTTCGCGGTGGTCGGGTGCGGCCCGCAGGCGGCCCCGACGGGCGACGGGAAGACGGCGAAGGTGACGGACAAGACGACCCCGACCGACCCGTCCGCCGAGGACGGCGGCGAGTGGTGCAACCCGCACGGCATCCTCGAGGAGGAGTGCAGCATGTGTAGCAAGGACGCGGCGAAGAAGTTCAAGGCGGCCGGCGACTGGTGTGACAAGCACAACCGGGCGAAGAGCCAGTGCTTCATCTGCGACCCCGCCCTGATGGAGAAGGCGAAGGCGGACTACAAGGCGAGGTACGGCAAGGAGATGCCCACGCCGAAGGGGAACATGCCGGAGAAGAAGTGATCGACCGGCAGGGCCGGCACAATTTGGGAAAGTTGTGCCGGCCCTGCCGACGATAAGGAGGATAACGCACCTGCAGGATCAGAAATGGTGTTGCACCTCCGGATCATTGATCGTGTCACACGCGGGCGTTCTGCGCTGGTGGCCGCTGTTGGTTTCGCCTCCGCCGGGCTGATCGGCTGTGCCAACTTCTCAGCGCAGCAACAGACGTCCGCGGCACCCGTGTCGGTTCGGGCGTCGGCTCATCCGCCAGTCCCTTCATCCGGCGTCGTTCAGGCGCAGGCGACCACCCCCCCAACCCCGACTCCGTCGCCGGCACCGTCGGACGTGAACGGGCTGGTGGCGATGGCGGTCAGCGTCAACCCGCGGTTGGCGAAGGCGAACGCACTCGTCGAGTCGGCCCGCGGGCGGTTCGACCAGGCCGGGCTGAAGCCGAACCCGGTGTTCAGCTTCAACGCCGACGAACTGGGCGACCGCACCGGTCCGATGGGCATCCTCTCCCCGCAACTGAGCCAGGAGTTCGTCCTCGGCGGGAAGCTGTGGCTGGCACAGGTGGTGGCGGCGAAGGAGATCGACCAGGCGACCCTGGAGGCGCTCGCCCAGCGCTACGCGGTCGTCGGGGCGGTGCGGGCGGCGGCCTATGAGCTGGCGGCGCTGCGGCAGCGACGGGTGGTGATCGCCGAGGTGGTGGGCATCGCCGGGCAGTCGGTGGAGCAGGCGACGCGGGCGGAGAAGGCGGTGAACGCCACCCTCACCCGCGGGGACGTGCTGCCGCTGGAGTTAGAGCTGGAGCGGTTCAAGACGGAGCAGGAGACGCTCGAACGGGAGATCCCGGCGGCCGAGCGGCGGCTGGCGGCGCTCGTGGGTGACGCGCGGCTGGCCGTCGGGCCGTTCGTCGCGGACGTGTTCGCTCCGCTGCCGGAGTACACCCTGGACGCCATCCGCGACGCGGTGATCGAGTACCACCCGGAGGTGAGGAGCGCGGCGGCGGCGGTGGACCGGGCGCAGGCGGCGGTGCGGCGGGCGGAGGCAGAGTTGATCCCGAACGTCACCGGGTCGATCGGGTACGTGCGGCAGAACCAGAACCAGTCGAACGACTGGTCGGTCGGGGTGAGCGTGCCGCTGGTGATCCACAACAAGAACCAGGGGAACATCCGGGCGGCGCGAGCGGAGGTGGTGGCGGCCACCCTCGAAGTGACCCGCGTGCAGAACGACCTGGCCGACCGGGTGGCGACCGCCTTCCGCACCTACGCGGCGGCCAAGCAGCGGGCGGAGAAGTACCGCACCGCCATCCTGCCGAAGGCGGAGGAGGGCTACCAGTTCGTGAAGAAGCAGCTCGACCGCGGGGTGGTCGAATACCTGCGGGTGCTGCAAGCGCAACGGGCCGTGGCGGAGGCGAAGCTGGAGTACAACCGGGCGCTCGGCGAGGCGTGGAAGGCGGCCGGCGAACTGTCCGGGCTGCTGATGGAAGAGGCGTTCCCCGCGGTTCCGCCGGCCGCCCCGCCCCCGGTCCGTTGAATAATTGGCACGCCCCACCCCGCCCGGAGAGAACACGTGACCCGATCCGTTCTGCTGTCCCTCGCCCTCGCCCTCCAGGTGGGGTGTGGCTCCACCACGCCCACCCCACCCACCGAGAAGGCGGCCCACAACCACCCGAGCCGCGGCCCGCACGGCGGGCCTCTGGTCGAGTGGGGCGAGGAGGAGTTTCACCTGGAAGTGGTCATCGACCGGCCGACCGGCACGGCCACCGTCTACGTGTTGGACGACGAGGCGAAGGCCGAGGTCGCCGTCACCGCCAAGACGCTCACCCTGTCGCTCACCGGCGAGCCGCCGACGGTCGTCACCCTGAACGCCGTGCCGAACTCGTCGTCGAAGTTCGTCGGCACGCACGAGCTGTTCAAGAAGGACGACAAACTGGCCGGGAGTGTGAGCGGGGAGCACGGCGGGAAGAAGTACAGCGGCAAGTTCCGCGAGAAGGCGGTGCAGTGACGGCGGGCCTCAGGCCGCTTCCGACTCCTCGTCCTCCGGCGGCGGGGTGAGGTCGTGGGCGCGGGTGGCCAGGTCCCGCAGTTCGGCCACGATCGCCGTGTTCATCACCACCTCCAACTCGGCCAGCGCCCGCGCCACCGGGGCGCCGTCCATCACCCGGTGGTCGAAGTGCACCCGCACCGGCAGGGTGTGGTCGCCCGACAGCACCCCGTAGTTCACGCTCGTCGTCAGCGGCGAGATCAGGTTCAGCGCCGTCGCCCCGTCGCCGGCCGTCACGCTCACCCCGAACGTGCCGAACACCCGCATCCGCCACCGCTTGCTCACGCTCGCCGTGTACCACCACGCCAGCCGCCGCAGCGGGCCGGGCAGCTTGCTGTACCGGATGAGCCGGTCGAACGAGCGGATGTTCTCCACCGGGTGGGTCCGCCAGCGGACCAGGTGCTGCATCAGCTGGCGGATCGGCTGGCGGTCCGGGTGGCGGATGGAGCCGAAGAACACCGCCGGCTCGCCCTTGTACTCCCGCTCCACGGCCACCGTCGCCACGCTCTCGTCCGCCTGGAACAGGTGCGGCCACGGGAACGGCATGTACGCCCGCCGCAGTTCGGGGCGGCGGCTGGCGACGACGGCGTAGGCTTTCGTGAACAACAGCACCCACGACGGCGGGTGCGGGAACAGCCTGCGGGCGAGCGCCACCGGGGCGACGTTCACCTGCCGCTCGACGGTGACGGTCGGCACCCGCCGGCCGGCGTGCAGCAGGTCCGCGATCCATCGCCGCGGGAGGGGGAGGGGCATCCGCTGCCCGGTCACATGGGCCATGGGCGATCCTTCGCACGGCCGGGGAAGTGAGGAATGATGACGGATGTGGTGCGGCGGTGCAAGGGGAAGATGGAACCGGGAACGCAGTGACCGGGTGGGTTGGTGCCCACCCGGTCACTGCGTTCCCGGTTCCAGGGGGTTGGTCACGCTGCCGCCGCCTCGCCCGCCAGCCGCAGCAGTTCGCCGGGGTGGGCGAGCATGTACGTCGGGTTCATGCTGGCCAGCAGCGCCGGTGTGTGGAACCCCCAAGACACCGCCGCCACGCTCACCCCGGCCTTCCGCGCCGCATCCAGATCACGGCTCTCGTCGCCGACGTACACGAACTCCGCCCGCTCCACCCGCTCCCGCCGGCGGATCCGCCGGATCGCTCGCGCCTTCCCGAACAACTGCGGGTGTCCGACCACGAACCCGAACAACTGCTCCACCCCGTTCGCCGCCAGGCACTTGCGGATGTTCGCCTCCTGGTTGCTACTCAAAATGCCCAGCCGGGTGCCGCGGGCGTGCAGGGCGGCCAGTGCGTCCGCCACGCCGGGGTGCAGTTTCAGGTGCGGGGCGTGTTCGGCCGCCTTCGCCTGGAACGCCCGGATCACCTTCGGCATCTTCCAGAAGGTGCAGCCGACCGCCTTCAGCACCTTGCGGGTGGGCATGTTGCGGGCGGCCTCCAGGTCGTCGAACGGCTTCAGCCCCAGCCCCGGCCCGATCTCCTGGAAGATGCGGATGCTCGCCAGCATGGAGTCGGCCAGGGTGCCGTCGAAGTCGAACACGACGAGGCGGAAGGTCATGGCGGCGGCCTCAAACGATCGTGGGGGAAATGATACCACGCGACCGCCCGTTCACCACGTCCGCTGTTCCCACCCCCACTCGTTCCGCGGCGGGTCACACCCGATCAGCTTCATCCAGAACCAGTCCTTCACAGTCACGAGAACCTCCTTGCGGCGGGCGAGCAGGTCGTCGTCCCCCGGCGATTTTGCCAGTTCCACATCCACCCGCAGCAGTTCACCCCGTGGGTCGTTCCGCTCCTCAAGCCAGTCGGCATACACCAGCCGCGGCAGGTGGTCGGCCCAGTTGATGTGCAGTGCCCGGATGAACGGAACCTCGTCGGGAAATGCCGTGTCGAGATATGGGGTGAGTGTGACGGTGGGGCGGCAGGAGTGATTGGCTTGGTGAAAGATGTAGTCGGAACGAGGTCGAGCCTGGACTGGAAAGCTGTGGATAGCGATCACCCTGCCTCGATGGACAGCGAGTTGGTAGTCGTGGGCTTTCGGGCCCTGCTCCTCGGCGGCGAGTAAGCCGAGCCAGTCGGTCACCCAGTCTGTGAACAATCCGTCCGGATCGGCGAGTGGAAACAAATCATGCAGGCCGTACGGTGCTCCGTTCACCGTCGGGCAATCGATCCTGGTGAGGTAGAGGTCGCCGTCTCGCACCTCCCAACTACCGACGTACCCGCGGTAGCATGAGGTGCTGTTCTCGTCGAATTCGGGGCGTTCCCACTTCCATTCGTTGAACACCCACTCCAGCGGCTCCTCGTCGCAGAAGAAAGACTTCCCGCGAAAGAGCACCCGCTCGCTCGCCTGCATCGTCATCCGGTCGCTCCGTGAGGTCACAGCCACGATACCACGGCCGGCGGGGTTTTCCGTTGCCGCTCGCCGGGGCGGCATTTACATTCCTCCCCATTCCCGCCGTCCTCTTCCGAGTCCTCCGCTCATGGCCGCACCCGCGTCCGTCCCCCCGCCGACCGGCGGTTCCGCCGCCCCGATGTCGTTCGCCACCATGGCGAAGCTGTGCGTGATGATGTTCCTCCAGTTCTTCATCTGGGGGGCGTGGTTCGAACTCGGGTTCGACTACATCCCGAAGCTCGGGTTCAACAACGACTGGCAACTGCCGCTCATCTTCGGGGCGTTCAACGTGGGGGCGCTGGTGGCCCTGTTCTTCAGCACCCAGTTCGCCGACCGCACGTTCGCGGCCGAGAAGTTCCTCGCCGTCAGTCACCTGATCGGCGGGGCGGCCATCCTCGGCCTGTTCTTCATCCGCCCGGAGGTGGCCGACCCGACCAACAAGGAGGCGGTGAAGGCGGCCACCGACGCCGCCTTCTGGCCGTTCTTCCTGCTGATGCTCCTGCACTCCGTCTTCTACGTGCCCACCATCAGCATCACCAACAGCATCGCGTTCAACGCGTTCACCAACCCGGAGAAGCAGTTCGGCCCGGTGCGGGTGTGGGGCACCATCGGGTGGATCGCGGCCAGTTGGCCGTTCATCTTCCTGCTGGTGGACTGGGCGGCGGTGGCCGGGCGGAAGCCGGAGGAGGAGTGGCTGGGCAAGATGCTGTCCACCTCGCTCACCGGGGCGGCGGCGATGGAGATGAAGCGGTACATCTTCCTGGTGGCCGGGGTGGCCTCGTTCGTTCTGGCCGCGTTCAGCCTGCTCCTCCCGCACACCCCGCCGAAGAAGGCGGCCGGCGGCGACTCGCTCGCCTGGGTGAAGGCCCTCAAGCTGCTCCGCCACCCGGCCATCCTGGTGCTGTTCGTCGTCACCTTCATCGACGCGGCCGTCCACCAGAGCTTCTTCTTCTGGAGCTTCACCTTCCTCGGCCCGAAGGCGGACGGCGGGGCGGTCGACTTGCCCGGCCACTGGGTCGGGCCGGTGATGAAGATCGGGCAGATCGCCGAGATCCTCACCATGTTCGCCCTCGGCTGGGTGCTCAAGACGCTCGGCTGGCGGTGGACGATGATCCTCGGGGTGCTCGGGCACGCGGTCCGGTTCGCCGTGTTCGCGTTCGTCCCCGACCAGGTGCCGGCCATCCTCATCAACGTGGTGCACGGCATCTGCTACGCCTTCTTCTTCGCCACCGTGTACATCTTCGTGGACAAGCACTTCCCGAAGGACGTGCGGAGCAGCGCCCAGGGGCTGTTCAATGTGCTCATCCTGGGGGTCGGGCCGTTCGTCGCCAACTTCCTGTGCGGCAAGCTGAAGGGCATGTACGAGATGAAGGTGCAGACCGCCACGGACAAGGTGGTGGAGACGGTGGACTACACCATCGTGTTCCAGTTCTCCATGTTCGCCGCCCTCGTCGGGGCGATCCTGCTGGCCGTCGCCTTCCACCCGAAGAAGGAGACCCAACAGGCGGAGAAGTGATCGCCCCCTTGCCGCGGGCGGATGACGTCCGCCCGCGGCGGCGGTCGGGGTCACCGCCCCGGCAGGATGGTGCCGCCGGACGAGTCGGTCTGCTCGACCACCCCGGTCACGCTGTTGTAGACGAACTTCTTCGCCCGCGTGGACTGCTGCTGGTTGACCGCCCGCTTGTTCGCGTACAGCGAGGCCATCCGCCCCAGCCCGGCCTCGAGTGTCACCCGCGTGCCGTCGAATACGATCTTGTCGCCCGTGCCGGTGCGTTTGTCGTCGCGGAACTCGGCGTTGCCGAGGGCGGTCAGCCGCTGGTCCGGCTCGGCCTCCTTCTTCGGCTTCGAGGACGACACGATCAGGTCGTCCTCGCTCTTCAGGTATTCGGACCGCGGCGGCATGGCGTGCGCCTCGACGTTCAGCGTCAGGTCGGCGGTCGGGGTGCGGATGACCACGCCCCCCTTCTCGAACGACGCCTGCTGGTACAGCCCGTTCCCCTCGTCCACCGCCGTCATCGTCTTCTGGAACGTCACCACCGTCAGCTTCATCTCGGGGGCGGCCGGCTTGGCCCCCGGCTGTTTCTGATCGTCCGACTGGTTCGCCGCCTGGAGCAACCGCAACTCGCCCGGCCCGGTGGCGTACAGCTCCTGCCGCTTGGTCTGGTTGGCGAAGTCCATCTGCTTGGCGGTCAGTTGGCGGGCCTTCGTCACCTCGCCGGCCGGGGCGGTGGACGTCTCGCGGAAGAACACGTACCGCTCGTTCGCCCGCTTCGGGTCGTCGGCCGCGGTCGGGTCGGGCACGGCCACCGCCGCCTTCACCTTCGGCTTCTCCTCGGCGGCCTTCTGGTTCGCCTTGTTGCGGTCGTTCTTGCGGAGTTGGTTGAAGTACACCGGGCGGTCGAGGGTCAGGTCGAGCTGGTGGCACCACAGGTTGCTGGACGTGGTGGCGGTGTTCACCACGCCGGACTCCCGCGGGGCGGGGAGCAGTTCGCGGTGGGCGACGGGGACGATGTCCGGCTGCGGGGCGGCCTTCACCGCCTTCGGCTTGTCCCCTTCGGTCAGTTGCTGCACCGCCACCTTGCCGACGAACACGGCGAACGCCTTCGCCCCCTCGAACTTCATCCGCTCGGTCCAGTCGACGGTCAGCTCGGACGGCGAACTCAGGTCGTTCCCGGCCACGTCGGTGCCGGTGAGCGACCGCAGCTTGCCCCGTCCGGCCACGGACGCGGTGTTGTTCGGCTGGTCGATCACCACCACCGGCCCGTAGATGATGGTGTCCTCGAAGGCGACCATCGCCCACTCGTCTTTGCGGGCGTGGACGGTGAGGACACTTCCCCCGCCGCCGGGGGTGTTCTCCAGGAACAGCTTGTGCCCGGTGATGTCCAACCCGTTGGCCGGCTTGGCCGGGTCGTTCGGGTCGGGATCCTGGTGGACGGTCACGTTGTCGTCGCACCGCGCCTTCAGCAGTTCGTACTTCACCTTCTTCGCCTTGTTCTCGACGGGCGGCGGGGCGAGCGGGTCGGGGTAGCGGCCGAGGCGGGCCTCGACCGTGTCGGCCTGCAACTGTAGCGGGTTGGGGGTCGGTTCGGCCGGCGGGGCGTCGACCGGGCGGGCCGGCTTCGGCAGGTCGGCGACGACGACCGGTGGGAGCGGTTTCGGTTCGCCCGGCTTGACCGGGGCGGGCGGGCCGGCGGCCGGCATCGGCTTCGGTTCCGCGGGCTTGACGGGGGCGGGCGCCGGTTCGGGCGGGGCCACCTTCGGCGGGGCGATGTCGTCGAACCACACGGTCAGTTTGTTCGTCCGCCGCACCACCAGGTCGGCCGAGTCCAGGTGAACGTCGGTCAGGGCGACGAGCTGTTCCGGCGAACCGCCCATCACGGGTTGCGGGCCGGCGCCGGGGGTGGCGGGTGCGTTGTTCACCCACAGCCAGATGTCGGCCGCCCGCAGGCTGAAGTTGCTCCCGGCGTCCACGAACGCGGCGTTCTCCTGGAACTTGAACAGGTCGAGCACCTTCGCCCCCTGGTTGCCGCCCGGCCGGAACTTCTCCTGGTCCAGCCGCTTCGCCCACTGGGCCACCTTCGTCGTGACCGCACCCGTGGTCGCGTCCCGCTCGACCAACTCCAGCCGGCCGGGGCCGACCACGCTGGCGGTCGTCTCCCGCCGCCCGTCCGGGCCGTCCTTCGCCGACAGGATGACCGTCGCCGGGGTGACGGGGTCGCCGGCGGTCAGGCGGTTGCCCGAGTGCTTCGCCACCACCGGCACCTCGGCGTTGCCGACCAGGGTGGTGACGGTGCGGTTCGTCTTCCGGTCGGTCTCGTGGACGAGTTGCCAGCACGACACCTCCAGCCCGTCGGCCTGGGCGGAGAGGGACACCTGCGGGCCGCTGGCGGTCATCTTCCGCAGCACCAGCCCGCCGCCGTCGAGGGCCGAGTTGGTGCCGGGGGTCGGCTTCGCCTTCTCCTTGTCCGGGTCGCCCAGGTCGAGGACCAGCTTGGTGCAGATCAGGTCGTCGGTCTGGTTGCGGGCGTTCAGGCGGGTGGCGACGACGAAGTTCTGCCCGCCGTCCGGGGCGATGGCGGCGGCGTCGAACGTGGCCTGACTCTTCTCCAGGTCGTACTGGAAGGCGCCGGGGGTACTGACGACCCACAGGGAGCGGGTCTCGTACCGCTCGGCCAGGGTGCCGCCGTCGACCAGCCCGCCACCGAGTGCGGCGGAGGCGAGCGGCGGGTCGGCGTAGGGGCCGGGCGGGCGGCCGGCGGACGGGGCGGGGGACGACGGCCGGGGGGTGTCCGGTGCACCGCCGGGGAAGCCGGCGTTGCCGTCCGTCCACAGGCACATGAGCACCCCCTCGCCGAGTGTCAGGTCGTGCACGCCGGAGAACGAGTTGGACTTCTTGGGGGCGTTCGGGTCCTTCTTGGACGGCGTCAGCCGCACCACCATGCCGCGGCCGACGGCGGTCGGCGGGGGGAGTGTGCGGCCGGACAGGATGTCGGCGACGGCGTTGTACCGGCGGAGGTCCTCGGCGTACTTCCGCAGGTCGTCGGAGTACTTCCGCGGGTCGTCGGCCGACACCGTCGCCGCGAACGGCGGGATCGGGTCGGCCTGGAGCAGTTCCGCCACCGCGCTGCGGGCGGCGGTCGGGTCGGGCAGTTTGGCCAGTTCGGCCGCCCGCGCCCGCAGCCGCCGCGGCATGTTGCGGCGGTCGAACACCTCGACCGAGGCGGCCGTCCAGATGTGTTTGGCGTCGGCCGGTTCGGGGCCGTCTTCGGTCGGCAGTTGCACCAGCAGCGGGCCGGGGGTGCGGAGGACGAGGTGGTCGGCCGGGTCGGGCGACTTGCGGTTGTTCGTCACCCAGATGCGGCCCTGCCGGGGGTCCCGCTTCGTCTCGGCCAGGGCTTTCGGGTCGTCGTCCGGCTCGCTCACCAGTTCCATCCGCAGCATCTTGGCGGAGGTCATGTCCTCCATCCGCCTGATGGGGCGGTCGAACAGCAGGATGGCCCGGTCGGCGTGCAGGGTGGTCATCTCGGCCTGCTCGCCCGGCCGCACCTTGGCGTTCGGCGGGCCGAACAGGGCGACGCTCACCGGGGCCACCTCCACCTGCGGGGTGCCCTTCATGAGCGGCGAGCCGATGGCCATCACCCCGTTGCGGTCGGCGAGCGGCAGGCGGTGCTTGTAAATGCGGACGTCGGAGCTGCCTTCCGGACTGCCTTCCCCGAACGCGAGTTGCAGCTGGCGGGTGGTGGTGGACAGCCGGTACACCACCCCGGTGCTGCCGCCCTTACCGGGGATCAGGTACTTCTCGGGGAGGGCCGGCAGGCCGTCGAACCCGCCGAGGAAGACGGTGTAGACGGTGAACCCGGCGACGAGCACCAGCACGCCCAGGAGGAGCAGCCCGACCCGTCGTGGCGTCCACACGGTATGAAGCCCTCGGAGGAATCGACCCGCTCGCCTCCGGCTCGCGGCTAACCCTGGTATCGCTCCACCACCCCGGCCCACTCGCCCCGCAGGGTGAGCAGCCACTCGACGGCTTCCCGCACCGCCCCGGCCCCGCCCTTCGCGTGCGTGGTGTAATCCGCCGCCGCCCGCACCTCAGCACAAGCGTCGGCCACTGCCACCGCCACCCCGCACCGCCGCAGCACCGGCAGGTCGGGCAGGTCGTCGCCGATCGCACACGTCTGCTCGGCGGTCACCTGATGCCAGGCCAACACCTCGTCGAGTGCCGGCCGTTTGGCGTCCCGCCCTAACAACACCGGTGCCAGCCCCAACTCCGCCGCCCGCCGTTCGACCGCCTTCGACGTGCGCCCGGAGATCACGGCCACTTTCAATCCGAGCGACTGCCAGACCTTCAGCCCGGACCCGTCCCGCACGTGGAACCGCTTCTGTTCGTCGCCGGCGTCGGTGTACACGATCCGCCCGTCGGTCAGCACCCCGTCCACGTCGAGCACCAGCAGGCGAACGGCTGTGGCGCGCAGTTTGATTGTATCCGCGGGGTCCAATCGAGGGCCTCGGTGGATTGAGTTACTCAAGGCGGGCACGCGGATGACGCGGATTTCAGCGCGGATGCACGCAGATCCGATCAGAAGAAATCTGCCGTCATCCGTGTTGACCCGCGCTGAAATCCGCATCATCCCGTGCCGTTCTCACCCGTCTTCAACCAACTTCAGCGTTGGAGGCGGGCTGGGGTCGTCGGGCAGGTCCACCCCGATCAGGTCGGTCACGTCGAGCATGCCGACCGGCTTGCCGTCGGCGTCCACCACCGGCAGTTCGCTGATCTTCTTCGCCCGCATCAGGTCGATCGCCGCCCCCATCTTTTCACCAACCGTCACGGTCAGCGGGCGACGGGTCATCACCTCGGCAATGGGTCGGTCGAACGCGGGGTCGGCGTTCTTCTCGAACAGCCGGGCGAGGTCGCTGTCGGTGAAGATGCCGGCGAGGGTACCGGCGTCGTCGGTCAGCATGACCGCCCCGGTCCGCCGACCGGGTTGCTTCGCCCGTGCGAACACCGCCCGCACCGTTTCCCCCGCCCCGGCGATCCGTAATTCCGGCCCGCACCGCATGTACGCTTCCACCCCCGCCAACTTCCGCCCCAGGCTCCCGGCCGGGTGAAAGCGGGCGAACTGCTCGGCGGTGAACTGCCGGCGTTCGGACAGGGTGAACGCGATGGCATCGCCCAACGCGATCATCACCGTGGTGCTGCTGCTGGGGGCGAGACTGAGCGGGCAGGCTTCGACGATCGGCCCGTAAACGATGGCAGCGGACGAGGATCGGGCGAGCGTGCCGTTCGGATTCCCGGTGACGGCCACCACCGCCGACGCCAGTTCCCGCAGCGGGCCGAGCAGCCGCAGCAGTTCTTCGCTCTCCCCGCTGTGGGACAACAGCAACGCCACATCATCCGGGTGAACCGCACCCAAATCGCCATGCACGGCCCGAGTGGCGTCGAGCGAATACGCCCGCGTGCCGGTGCTGTTCAGCGTGCCGACGATCTTCAGGCCGACGTCCGCACTTTTGCCGACCCCGGTCACGGCCACCCGCCCGCGGCAGTCGGCCAGCAGATCGACCACCCGCAGGAATGCCGGCCCGAGGCGGTCGGCGGCCAGTCGTACCGCGTCGGCCTCGCCACGCATCACCGAGCGGGCGAACGCGAGCGGGTCGAACGCCGTTTGACGGGCCGGTTCGGACATGGTCAAGCTGACTCCGGAAGGCGGGCGAATCATAACGGGGTCGCGGGGGTGGGCAAGGGCAACCCGATCGGGCGTCGTTCTCAACAGTATCAAGATGATCAACAGGGCCCCACACACCCGATCCGGTCTGAACCTTCCCCAACCAGCCTGGCTCCGTTACAGTACCAGTCGGTCGGTGGACGGGTCGGACGATCGCCGCCGGGCAACCGGGGGAGGAAAGTCCGGGCTTCACAGGGCGCGGTGGTGGGTAACCCCCACCCCCGGTAACGGTCAGCGTCCCGGCGCGGGCCGCCAACGGGCGGGAAAGTGCAACAGAAAGTATACCGCCGGTTCGTTTTTCGTCCTTCGTTCCTCGTCCTTCGATTGGCCCGACACGCGTCGGGTGTTTTCGAAGGACGAGGGACCAAGGACGACGGACGATGCCGGTAAGGGTGAAACGGTGCGGGGCGAAAGCCCTTAATGTAAGAGCGCACCAGCGGCGGGGTGACCCGCCGGCTCGGCAAACCCCACCGGAAGCAAGGCCAAACAGCGGACAGCACCGGCCCGGTGCGTTACGATCCGCGGGTAGGCTGCTCGACCCCACGGGAGACCGTGGGGCTAGAAAAATGATCGTCACTGGGTGGTCGGCAACGGCCACACGGGACAAAACCCGGCTTACAGACCCGCCCACCGACCGACCCGGGTTTCGAACACATGTGTGGCGAGCGGGCCGACTCGCTCGCCATGCAACATTCTGCGTGTGGTGACGAACCGCATTCTCCACCTGGGCAACGGAGGCCCGCCGTGCGTCGTGTCGCTATCGCTTTCCTCCTGCTTGCGATCCCTGTGGGCTGTCAACCCGCCGCCCCAACCACCCAACCGGCTCCGGTCGTTCCGGCCCCGGTGGTTCCTCCTCCATCGCCGCCAACTTCGCCGCCCACCCCGAAAGGGCTATCCGCGACCCAGGTGGCCGGGAGGACGTTCATCTACAACCACCAACTGGTTGACGGCAGTCTGGAAGGTCCGGCGGTCCGTCTCGCCCCGGACGGCAAGCTGAGCGGCATCCCGGACCAGACCGGGTGGAAACTGGAAGACGGTGTGTTGTGCTTCACCGACGACGGCGGGGCCGTCCGCTCGCGGTTCGACAAGGTGTACACCGGGCCGGCCGGCCTGTTCTTCCTCGGCCACCGCAGCAACGACAACAAGTATCACACCCTGATCGAGCTGCCCCCGACGAAGTAACACTGTGTCCGGTTGGACTCCTTGCAACCGGACCGACGACCGCCTCCCCCGTACAACCCCGACATCCGCCCCATCGCGCCCGGCCGTTCGGCCGTTTTGCCCTGTGACGCACCTCCCGTCGGGTGGTAACTTTACAGCAGCCGCCCGTCGTTTCGATTCGCCGCCCGTTTGCACTCGCAGAGGTGCCCCGTGAGCAGTCCCCCCAGCGACTCCTCGCCGTCCGCGGCCAGCGGCGTGCTGGCCGTCGTCTGTTCCGTGCTCGCCACCGGTTGCCTCGCCCTTCTCGTGCCGGTGGTGTACCTGGCGGCCGACCAACTGGTCAGCCGGGGGGTGCCACCGACCGGGTTGAAGGCCGCCGCCGAGCGGGTCGACGGGCACTGGACGAGCCCGGCCGTCAAGCCGGCGCTCGAGTGGGTCGCCAGTTGGAACGAGTGGGCCTGCACCGCCGAGGGGTTGCTCACACAACTGATGGCGGTGGCGGTGGTCATGCTCATCGCCCGCATCCTGTTGCAGAACGCCGCCGCCCACCTGGCCGGGTCGGCGGCCATCGACGACGCCCGCCTGCTCCGCCGCGACGTGTACAACCACTGCTACCGCCTGGGCGGGCTGGCCATCGACACCGACGACCAGACCGAAGTGGGCAAGCTCATCACCTCCAAGGTCGAAGCCATTCAAGATGGCGAGATCGCCGCCCGCACGACCGTCCCGCGGGTGGTCACGCTGCTCGCGGTGGCCGTGGTGGTGCTGCTGGTGATTCACCTGTGGGTCGGGCTGGCGGTGCTCTTCTTGGGCGGGCTGGTGTGGCTGCTGGCCGGTCAGTCGGCCGTCTGGTTCCGCCGGGACGCCCGCGTGGCCGAGCGGCGGAGCGACCTGCAGATGTCGGTCATGCGGGAGAGCCTCGGGCTGATGCTGCTGGTGAAGTGCTACCTGATGGAGCGGTTCAGCCAGACGCGGGTGGAGCGGCAGTTGACCGACCTGGCGAAGACGGCCCGCCGCCAGCACCGCGGGGAGACGCTGTCCAAGCCCACCCTGTACACGGTCGCCGCCATCACCGGCGTGCTGGTGCTGTACGTGGCCATCCGGGTGGTGATCGGCGGGCAGCTCAGCCCGGCCGGGCTGGCCGTCCAGGCGGCGTGCGGGGTGGCGGTGGCGGTCGGCACCCTGCGGTGGATCGCGGCCAACGTGAAGGTGCGGAAGGGGAGGGCGGCCGAGGCCGAGGTGGACGAGTTCTTCGAGCGGCGGACCGACGCCGGACAGCCGATCACCGCCAAGTTCCTCCAGCCGCTCGCCCGCAAGATCGAACTGCTGGAGGTGAGCTACCGCGAGCCGGGCACCGGGCGGATGGTGCTGGAGCAGGTGTCGGCCACCCTGCCGGCGGGCAAGCGGACGGCCGTGCTGTGCTCCGACCCGGACGAGGCCCGCGCCTTCGCCTTCCTGCTCACCCGGTTCCTGGAGCCGACCGGCGGGGAGATCAAGTTCGACGGCGAGAACACCCGGTGGGTGACGTTCGACTCCCTCCGCACGCAGGTGGCGATGGTGCTGACCGACCACACCACCTTCACCGACACGGTGGCGAACAACGTTGGGTGCGGGGACTCGTTCACCCGCCCGCAGATCGTGGAGGCGGCCAAGATCGCCCACGCCCACGGGTTCGTGCAGCAGTTGCCGAACGGGTACGAGACGGTCATCGGCGGCGGGGGTGTCGCCCTGCGGCCGGGCGAGCGGTTCCGGTTGGCGTTGGCCCGCGCGGTGTTGCGTGACCCGGCCGTGCTGGTCATCGAAGAGCCGACCGAGCCGTTCGACCCGGACAGTGCCGCCCTGATTGACGACAGCATCACCCGCCTGCAACCCGGCCGCACCATCATCGTGCTGGCCCGCCGCTCGAGTACGGTGAAAAAGGCCGACGTGGTGGTGGTCATCCAGGACGGGAAGGTGGTGAACGCCGGCGACCACGAAACCGCCGCCAGCGCCAGCCAGACGCACAAGGCACTCGCCGGGCGGAAGTAGGTGCCGGGCGAGCGGCGGCCGTCAGGCCGCTGATTCGGGTCGCCTTTGAATCAGCCCGCTCACGCGGGCCGCTCGCCAAGTAGGTCCGCGAACTGCTTGCGGAACTTGGCCACCTTCGGCGACACCACCGCCACGCAGTACCCCTGGCCGGGGTTGTTGCGGTAGAACCCCTGGTGGTAGTCCTCGGCCGGGTAGAACACGCCGGCCGGCGTCACCTCGGTCACGATCTTCCCGCCGAACACGCTGGCGTTCAGTTCGGCGATCACCTCGGCCGCCACCCGCTTCTGCTCGTCCGAGTGGGTGAAAATCGCCGAGCGGTACTGCGGGCCGGCGTCCGCCCCCTGGCGGTTGAGCGTCGTCGGGTCGTGGGTGGCGAAGAAGATTTCCAGGATTTGCCGGTAGCTCACCACCGCCTGGTCGAAGGTGACTCGCACCACCTCCGCGTGCCCGGTGTTCTTCCCGCACACCTCCTCGTAGGTCGGGTTCTCGACGTGCCCGCCGGTGTACCCGGACACCACCCGGCTCACCCCCTTCACCCGCTCGAACACCGCCTCGGTACACCAGAAACACCCCCCGCCCAGGGTGGCGACTTCCGTCGGCATGGCTGCTCCTCGTGGGACGTCGGTCGGATGCCGCATTGTAGGCGCCGGTGACCTCCCGGCGGCGGCGACAGACACCGGACCGCCGGGCGTGTAGGATGCCCGCGGGGGTACGAACTCCGGAGGGCGTTATGGGCGGGTGGCTGATCCTCGAGACGTCGGGCCGGTCGCGGGTGGGAGTCGCCCGCGGCGGACAGGTGCTCGGCAAGGTCGATCTGGGTGCCGGGCGGCAGAACAACCGCTTCCTGGTGCCGACCGTCCGCCAACTGCTCGCCGACCACGGGCTGGCGGCGAAGTCGCTCGCTGGGGTGGCGGCGGGGGTCGGGCCGGGCAGCTACACCGGCCTGAGGGTCGGCCTCACGGTGGCGAAGACGCTCGCCTACGCGGTCGGCTGCCCGCTCGTCGCCGTGCCGTCGTTCCGCGCCGTGGCGGCGGACGTGCCGGGCGAAGTGGACGTGATCGCCGACGCTTTGCAAGGGATGATTTACCTGCAGCGGTTCGCCGACGGGGTGCCGGCGGGCGAGTTGCGGATCGTCCCGTTCGACGAGTGGGTGAAGGACTCCGCCCCGACGGTCGCCGGCCCTGGGGTGGTCAGCTTCGCGGGGAAACTGCCGGCCGGTGTGGTGCCGTCGGCGGTCGTCGAACCGGGGGTGGAGGCGGCGTACCGGGTGGCCCGGGAGTTGCCACCGCTCAGTCCGGACGAGCTGATGCGGCTGGAACCGCTCTACCTGCGGGGCAGTTCGGCGGAGGAGAAGGCGAAGCGGGCGGGGTGACGAAACGGCGAGGGCTTCCGCCGTTGCCGACGGAAGCCCTCGGGGAGAGAGAGGCGCCACGCCGCCGTCACCCACCGGTGCGGCGGAAGTACTTCTTGAGCAGGTCGCCGGCGGCCGAGGCCGACTCGGCCGTCTCGTTCTTCTTGTCGGCCGGCTTGGGCGGGATGATGCGGCCGGCGGCGTCGACGGCCGGGGCGTCCATCACCGTGCTCCCCTCGGGCACACTCGCCACCTCGCCGGTCGGGGTGTCATCCATCGACAGCAGCATGGCGGCCGCGTCCTCGTCCCCGCCGGCGGCGGCGGGCAGGCTGGGCATGCCGTCGGCGGTGTCCGAGTCTTTGCCGGAGGTCGGTTTGATCGGCACCGGGCCGGTGGGCATCTGGGCGGGAACGGTCACCGGCTTGACGGCCGCGCTGGACTTGCCGGCCACCGCCTTCAGCTTGTCCGGTAGCGGGGTGCCGTCGGCCGGGGTGGGCTGGGGGACGATCTGCAGGCGGAACTCGAGCGGGCCGATCTTCAGGTTGTCGCCGTCTTTGGCCTGCGCCTCGCCGATGACCGGGATGTCGTTGATGTGCGTGCCGTTGGTGCTGCCGAAGTCTTGCACCCACACCTGGCCGTTGCGGAGGTGGATGGCGCAGTGCTGTTTGCTGATCGCCTGGCTGGCCGGCCGCAGGTGACAGCCGGGGTCCCTGCCGATGACGAATTTGGCTCCGCTGATGGGGATCGACCGCCCCTGGTTCGGCCCGGCAGCGGTGACGACCAGATTCACTTTCATAAATTGGGAGTCCTTCAACACGCCGGCAGGCGCTCGAATCCGTCCCGGCGTGGCGAGCTGGCCCGGACGCGCGGTGTGTGCGAGTAACTGGCGGCCGTGACCGTGGGGGCGAGCAGTCTCGAACGGAACGTGAGACCTCTGCCCACCCTCACAACGTATTAGAACCCGGGAGGTGTCCCGATGCAAGCGAAAAAACGTCTGCCGGTCGGTCGGGTGGCGGCCGTCGTGCTGGCCGGGTTGCTCGGCCTGACGGCCGGGTGCGGGTGCGGGCCGAAGCCGGTGGTGGTCCCGACGGTCGCCGACAAGCCTCACGCGGCGGCCGGGCTGAAGGTGTGGTACGGGGACGAGAAACTGGCCGAGGTGTTCAGCCCGCGGGCGCGGGCGTGGGGGTACCGCACCGGGGCGGGCATCACCGCCGCGGCCAGCCCGGCCGAGGCCGACGTGCTGCTCGTCCCGGCCTACCGGCTGGGCACGTTCGACCCGCCGGCCGGTCTCCGCCCGGTGCCCGCGACCGTCGTCGGCGAGGGGTCGAACTTCCAGTGGGGCGGGCTGCTGGCGGTGTACCAGTCGCGGCTGGCCCACTGGGGCGGGGAGCGGTACGCCGTCCCGCTGTCGGGTGAAGGGTACGTGCTGCTGTACCGGGCCGACGTGCTCGGCGAACCCGCCTTCGCCGACGCCTTCAAACAGAAGCACGCCCGCCCGCCGCTGCCCGTCCGCACCTGGGCCGACCTGGCCGACCTGGGCCAGTTCGCCACCGACCGCACCGGCAAGCCGGCCCTCCCGCCGCTGACGGCCGACCCGCACGCGGCCGTCGCCGCCCTCGGCCACATCGCCGCCTGCTACGACCGCCCGCCGCTCACCGGCGGGCCGAAGGCGGACGGCGGCCCCGACCCGTACTTCCGCGGGCTGTCCTTCTTCGTCGACATGGACGTGCTGCGGAACGGGCCGGCCGACAGGTGGGAAGGGCGGGTGGGCGGGCCGGCGTTCGGCGAGGCGTTCCGCTGGTTCGAGTCGACGGCCAAGTGGCGGCCGGCCCAGCCGGGCGACCCGACCGCCGCGGTCCTGTCCGGCTCGGCCGTCGCCGCCGTCGTCCCGCTCGGCGAACTGAACCGGCTGCCGAAGGACCCGACGACCGGCAGCATCGACGCCCGGTTCGGGGTCGGGCCGGTGCCGGGGTCGGACGGCTACTTCGACGACGCCGGCAACCGGCAGAAGACGACCGGGGTGAACCGCATCCCCCACTACCCCGGCGGCGGACTGGTGGGGGTGGTGCGGCAGTCGGCGGCCAGCCCGGACGCGGCGTGGGCGCTGCTGGGCGAACTGGGCGGGCCGATCGGCAGCACCGCCACCCTCGACACCCCGGCCGTCGGCGGCGGGCCGCTCCGCACCGAGCAGGCCGGCGAGCAGCCCCGCCTGTGGCAGCAGTACGGGTTCGACGCGAAGCGGACGGCCGACCTGGCGAAGGCGGTGCGGGAGTACACCGCGCCCAACACCCTCAACCCGGCCCTCGGCCTCCGCACCCCGGACGTGGACGCCGTTCACGCCCTGCTGGCGAAGGCCCTGACGAAGGTGGCGAGCGGGCAGGTGACGGCCGCCGCCGGGCAGGCCGAGGCGGTGAACGGGTGGAAGGAGTTGGACGCCAAGACGCCGCGGGACAAACGGGCCGTCGACCGCAAACGGGCGGCCGGGCTGGAGTGACCGTGGGGCAAGATGTCATCTCGCCAACGGATGGCGAGATGACATCTTGCCCCACTTCGGCCGGGCTACAATACCCTCGCCCCTCCCGCCGTTCGCCCGGAGCCGCCGTGAACACCGCCCCCCTCGCGTTCACGCTGGCGACCGGGCTGGTGGTGTTCGGCCTGTTCACCGCCTGGTTCCAGTTCCGCGGGATGGCCGCCCTCCGCGCCCGCACCCACGTGCCGAGTGACGAACTCGGCTACCTCCGCGGGCGGCACCGCCGGCGGCTGGTCACCGGCTGCCTGCTCGTCCTCATCGGGCTGCTCATCGCCGGGGCGTACCTGTCCGGGTTGGAAGTGAGCATCGACCGGCTGACGGAGAACCCGCCGGGGGCCGCCGACCCGCCGGCCGACCCGGAACGGAAGCGGGAGATGACGCCCGAACAGAAGACGCTGGTGAAGGTGTGGGGGGCGTACTGGACGGCGGTCATCGGGCTGGTGTTCGTCGTCCTCGGGTTCGCGTTCGCCGACGCCATGGCCACCCGCCGGTACGCCCTCCAGCAGTACAAGATCATCCGCGAGGACCACGAGGCGAAACTGCGGCGGGACCTGGCGGTCCACAAGGCCCAGAAGGCCGCCCGCCGGTCCGGCCGCGGCGGGGGCGGGTCAGGCGACGACGGCCCCGCCGCGGACGCCTGACCCGGACCCCTTCTTCCGCTCCCGCTTCTGCTCGTACATGGCGTCGTCGGCCGCCCGCAGGGCGGCGGGCACGTCGCCCGCGGCGGCGTACGCGGCCACCCCCCACGACACCCGCACGTCCGTCGGCCCGTCCACCCCCGGCAGCCGCTGGTCGAGGAGCGTCTGGTCCAGCAGTCGCATCCGCCGGGCCAACTCCTCGACCGACCCGCCGGGCATGACGACGGCGAACTCGTCCCCGCCCAGACGCAGGATCGGGTCGGTGACGCGGAACAGGGTCCGCAGTCCCCGGGCGACGAGTTGGATGGCCACGTCCCCGGCGGCGTGTCCCTGGCGGTCGTTGAGCGGCTTCAGGTCGTTCACGTCCACCGACGCCACGCACCCGGCCGGCAGCCGCTCCGGGTGGGTGAGCAGTTCGGCCAGCCCGCGGCGGTTGAGCAGCCCGGTCAGCGGGTCGGTGCGGGCGGTCTGTTCCAGTTCCGCCGCCGCCTCCCGCAGCCGCCGCGCCTTCTCTTCCAGTTCGGTCCGCATCCGTTCGGTGGCGATGCACACCATCCCCAGGGCGAGCACCGCCTCCAGGATCAGATCGTACAGGGACGAGTAGGCCAGGTGCGGGTAGCGGAAGTCGGCCGGCAGGTACAGTTGGTAAACCAGCATGAGCACGGCGTAGTGGGCGAACACCAGCGTCAGCCCGACGAGCGCGCCGCCGAACACCCGCCGGCCGAGGTTCGAGCCGGGGTGCGTGCGGGCCGAGTGCAACTGGGCGAGGGCGGCGGCGAACCAGGCGGTGAGGATGCCGGCTTGCCAGCCGAACAGGTGGGAGATGTTCGGCAGGAGAAACGGGCCGACGGCGGCGAACGCGAGCGGTGGGGCGAGCCAGACGAGGTGCCAGCGGTGGACCGCCCGGCCGGTGGCGTACAGGCGACAGCCGGCCCACAGGAGGAACCCGAACCCGCTCCCGCCCCCGCAGTACACCGCCCGCAACGGGGCGGCCGCCGCCGGATACCGGAAGGACAGGAACAGGGCGGTCAGCCCGACCGCCAGGCACACCCACCCCCACGCCCAGTACACCAGGTACCGCTCGCGGATCACCCGCACGATCGGCCACACCAGCGCGGCCACCAGCAGGACGGCGACCGTCTGGGCGGACTGGCTGAGGGTGGAAAGGATGTCCTGCATCGCGAGCGGCCGGGCGGGACGAATGGCCCGTCGTTCAACTGTAGCTCTATTTTTTGACCGCGTCGCGGATTTCGGCCAGCAGTTTCTCGGTCGGTGTCGGCTCCGGCGGGGTGGCCGGTGCGGCCGCCTTCTTCCGCATCAGGGTGTTCACCCCCTTGATGACGAAGAACAGGCACAGGCCGACAATCAAAAAGTCGATCACCTTCTGGATGAACTTCCCGTACCCGATCTTGACCGGCACGAACACCTGCTCGGCCTGCGGCTTGTCCTTCGTCTCCGGGGTGGGCATCTTGCCGGGCAGTTCGATCGCCAGGTCGCTGAAGTTCACCCCACCCGTCGCCCACCCGATGGGGGGCATCAGGATGTCGTTCACCAGGGTGGTGACGATGGCCCCGAAGGCGGCCCCGATGATCACCCCGACCGCCAGATCGACCACGTTCCCCCGCAAGATGAACGCCTTGAACTCGTCGAACAGACCGCGCATGGTGTGCCTCCGTGAGCGAACGCCAGCGGCCGGGCGACCGGCATGCGGGCCGGAGAATCGCCGCCGCAGCACGGGCGTTCGACCAAGTTGTCGCCGACAAGCGGCGCGGGTGCAAGGGGGGCGAGGGGAAGTGTTTGTCGGTCGGGTCGCCCCACCCCCGCCGTCCTCGCTCCGCCCGGAGCGGCGACCCCTCCCCAGCGGGCTGAGGGCGTGGGGGTGGCCTGCTCGTCCGCTCAGGGGATGAGAACCCACAACACCCACCCCTTCCCCGCTGGGGAGGGGTCGCCGATGGAACGCAGTCCCCGGCGGGGGTGGGGCACGACAGATGGGCTGCGATCGAGAGGGTGGCTTGGCCCTCGCTCGCGTGTCCGGCGCTCGCACCGTTCGCGGCTAAGGGGGGAACGTTACTTCTTCGGCCGGGCCTTCGCCTCGAACGCCTCGGCCTCGTCCAGGCCGACAAGCCCGTCCTTGTTCGCGTCCAGCTTGTCGAACTCCTCTTTACCGCCGAGGAACTCGCCGCGGGACACGTCCCCGTCGCCGTTGCGGTCCATCTTGCGGAACCACACCGGGCCGGCGGCGGACGGGCGGGCTGCGGCGGGCGCCTGCACCGCGTAGATGGCCGAGTCCGCCGCGCCGTACATGGTGGTGCCCAGCCGCACCGTCACCGACGGTTGCAGGATGGCCCGGGTGATCTCCTTCCCGCCGGACGGCTCGAGCGGCTGCAGCCGCTCGTAGGCCGTGCGGAGTTCCTTCACCCCCAGTCGCCCGTCGCCGTTCCCGTCGAGCAGCTGGAACAGGTTGGGCGTCTGCACCGCGTGGGTAAGGGTCAGCCCGAGCTGGCCGGTCTTCTGTTGGAGGGCGAAGTAGCGGTCGAACTCGTCGCGGGTGAGCTTGCCGTCGGCGTCGAAGTCGGCCGGGTCGAACGCCACCCGCAGGAACTGGTACTGCGGCCCGACCAGGTCCTTCTCGGTCAGGAACTTCTTGTCCGCCGGGAACAGGTAGCCGTACGGGTTGGTGCGGGTGCGGGCGTAGTCCGGGGTCGGCACGGCAGCCAGGTCGAGGGTCTGCTTGCCCACCCGCAGCACCATCCGGTCGGCGGTCAGTTGCGTCGGAATGACCACCCCGTTGCCGCCGCCGACCAGCTTGCCCTCGGCCTTGCAGGCGTCGAGCGTGTGGCCCACGGTGAGGGTGATGACCGCGTCCGGCTCGCCGCTCCGCCAGGCGTCCAGTTCGGTGGCCGACAGCTTGCCGTTCTTGTTCCCGTCCAGGCGGGCGAAGGTGGCGTCGTCGAACCCGACCTCGTCCTTCGACAAGTCGTAGTCGCCGTCCGCGTCGTACCGCTTGAGCACCGTCTGCACGAGCGTGCCGGGCAGTCGGCCGAGCACCACCTGCACGTCCTCCGACGCCTTCCGCGGGTCGGTGCTCCCGCTCCCGCCGCCCATCATGCCGTCCATCATCATGCCGTCGGTGGCCGCCCCGCCGAGGCGGTTCGGGCGGACC
The DNA here is from genome assembly GCA_964390195.1 of uncultured Fimbriiglobus sp. Classification (GTDB taxonomy): domain Bacteria; phylum Planctomycetota; class Planctomycetia; order Gemmatales; family Gemmataceae; genus JALHQU01. The sequence goes on from CAYMHO010000028.1 coordinate 26,167, forward strand.
GCGTTGGCCAGCAACTCCCCGCCGCTCACCGTCTCGTCCTCGTCGCCGTCGAGCGGGGTGAGGATCTTCTCGGCGGCTTTCAGCTCGTCGGCGGTCAGCTTGCCGTCCTTGTTGGCGTCCAGCCGGGCGAACAGTTCCGGGGTGTACGGGTCGTTCCCGGCCGGGCGGGCGTAGGACGGGCGGGCGGCGGTCAGCTTGGCGATCTCGGACGTGTAATACTCGGCGAACTCCTCGAAGCCGACCACCCCGTCGTCGTCCCGGTCCACCACCTCCAGGCTGGGCAGCGCCCCGCTCTGCCCGCGGAAGGCGAACCCGCCGGCGAGCATGGAGCGGAACTCGGCCTTCGAGAAGATGAGCTCGCACTCGTACTTGTTCAGCACCTTGTCGCCGTCTCGGTCGAAGGCGGCGAACATGTCGCCCAGGTGCTTCTCGAACCGCTCGTTCAGCGACTGGCCGGTCGTCCGGGCGACCACCCGCACGCGGACCGGGCGGGTGCGGGTGAGGAACACCACCTCGAACGTGTCGAGCACCTTATCCGCCTCGCTCCGCTTGAACGGCGGGCCGGTCCGGCCGGCGTGGTCGAGGAAGTGCGGGCGGACGCCGGGGACGAAGGCGTCCGCCCGCGGGGTGAACGGGCGGGTGGTCAGCCCGTGGGTGGGTTGGGCCGGCGGGGTGGCCTGGAGGGCGGCGGCGACGGCCAGAGCGGAGAGGAGCATGGACGGTATCCCCCAGGCCTCACGGCCTGGGCTGTGAGAACCGCCCCTACGGGGCGGAGAGTGTTCGACCCTGAAAGGGTCGTTCCCAAAGCCCAGGCCGTGAGGCCTGGGTCGGAGGTCACGCCACCACCTCTTTCACCACCGTCGCCCCCTTCTCGGCGATCGGGATCGGCCGGCCGACGTTCGACATGTTCTGCTTGGTGTGGTCGACGCCGAGGCAGGCACACGCGGTGGCCATCAGGTCGGCGGTGGTGGTCAGCTTGTCCTCCACCGTGGTGCCGTCCTTGCTAGTCTTGCCGACCGCCTGCCCGCCCTTGACGCCGCCGCCGGCGAGCACCGTCGCCCACGAGTTCGGCCAGTGGTCGCGGCCCTTGTTCGGGTTGATCTTCGGGGTGCGGCCGAACTCGCCCATCCACACGATGAGCGTCGAGTCGAGCAGCCCGCGGTCCTTCAGGTCGCCCATGAGCGCGGCCCACGCCTTGTCGAGGGTGCCGCACAGGCGGGCGACGGCGGTGAAGTTGTCCCCGTGGGTGTCCCAGTTGCCCAGGTTCACCTCCACGAACGCCACCCCCTTCTCGACCAGCCGGCGGGCGAGCAGGCACCCCTGGCCGAACAGGTTCCGCCCGTACTTGTCCCGCACGTCGGCCTTCTCCTGGGTCAGGTCGAACACCTTGCCGGCGTCGGACTGCATCAGGCGGGTGGCGCGGTCGTACGCCGAGGTGTGGGCGGCGGAGATGCTGCCGGGGCGGGTGGCGGCGAAGTCGGCCTGCATGTGGCGGAGCATCTCCAGGCGGGCGTCGGCGTGCTCCTTGCTCACGTCGGCCGGGCGGTCCAAGTTCTGCACCTTCAGGGTGGCGTCCACGTCCAACTGCTGGCCCTGCTGCTGGAACACGTTGTCGCCGACCATCAGCGGGGCGAAGTTCGGGCCGAGGAAGCCGGGGCCGAAGGCGTCGTTGCTGAAGAACCGCTGCGGGGCGATGCTGACGGCGTTGGGCAGTTCCGCCTTCGGGTCGCCCAACTCCTTCGACAGCAGCCCGCCGATGCTCGGGAACTGGATGCCGCCGACCGGCAGCACGCCCGTCCGCATCAGGTACGTCGCCCGGCTGTGGTCGCCCTCCTTCGTGGACATGCCCCGCAGGACGGCCAGGCGGTCGCCGAACTTGGCCACCTCCGGCAGGTGCTCGCCGATCATCAGGCCGGGGGCGTTCGTCTTGATCGGCTTCGACGGCCCGCCGTTCTCGTGGTCCGGCTTCAGGTCCCACAGGTCGATAGTGGCCGGCCCGCCGTTCATCCACAGCAGGATGCACTGTCGTTTCCGCTTCGGGTCGTTCTCGCCGGCTTGCACCAGCCGGTTGAACATGCCGGACACGCCCAAGCCGAGGCCGACGGCGCCGACGCGGAGCAGATGCCTGCGGTGCATGTTGGCGAGGGTGGACATGAGTGGGGTCTCGGTGTGTGATTGGTTCGTGTGTGGGTGGTTGGTCTCGGACCTCACCCCCCGGCCCCCTCTCCCAGGGGAGAGGGGGTGTTCAAGACCGATACGGTTCAGGATCGTTCGCGAATGTTCCGGTGCATTTTCAGGTTGAACACCCCCTCTCCCCTGGGAGAGGGGGCCGGGGGGTGAGGTCTCGGGTCAGTGGTTGAACAAGAACTCCGTGCTGTTCAGCAGCACCCAGAACACGTCCGCCAGGGCCTTGCTCTTGTCGCCACTCGGCCCGCCGCGGTCGACGTAGCTGGTGAACTTCTCCTTCTCTTCGGGCGTCGGCTTGCGGGTGAGGGTGGCGTAGAACAGGGCCTCCACCTTGCCCGCCGTGTCCAGGAACGGGGCGTCGGCGATCGCCCCGAGCGTCTCCCCCCCGGCCACGCTCGTCTGGTCCGCCACCAGCCGGCCGTTCATGACGGTGAGCGCTTGCAGGATGCTCGTCTGCGTCTCGATCGGCTTCTGCGGGATGGGGAACAGGGTGCGGAAGGCGAACCGGTTCGGGGTGTCGGTCGGCTGGAACACCGGCTGGTTCGGCTGAGGGGCGTTCGACCGCAGGCCGGTGGCGACGACGAAGCTGTCGTAGATCTGCCCGCCGTTCAGCCCCTTCAGGTTCATGCGGGCGAACCGCCGCGGGTCGGCCTGGGTGTCGTCCGTCTGCCGGCTGGTCAGTTGGTACGCCCGGCTGGCGGTGATGCCGCGGACGAGCAGCTTCAGGTCGTACTCGGCGTCGGTGAACGCCCTGGTCAGTTCGTCGAGCAGCTTCGGGTGACTGGGCGGGTTGGCGTCGCCGGGTTCGTCCACCGGGTCCAGCAGGCCGACGCCGAAGTACTGCTGCCACATGCGGTTCACCGTGTTCCGGGCGAACGCCGGGTTCTTCGGGTCGAGCACCCAGTCGGCCAGTTCCTGTCGGGGCGACCGCCGGGCCGTCCATTCCGGGGCGGTGCCGTCCATGAACCTGGCAGTCACCTCCTTGTTCAGGCCGGGGATGACCAGCCGGTTCTTGTTGTGCTGCGGTTCGAGCGGGCCGACGAAGCTGGGGCCGGTCGGCGGGAGCGGGGTGAACTCGGCGAAGAAGGCGGCGAACTGCCAGAACTGGGTGCGGGTGTACGGGGCGAACGGGTGGTCGTGGCACTGGGCGCACTCCAGCTTGAACCCGAGGAACGCCCGCGTGGTGGTCGCCCCCAGGTTCTCCGGCTTGGCCTCCAGCGCCTGGTAGAAGTTTTGGATGGCGAGCAGGTCCGGGTCCTGGTTCTGCTGGGCGACGAATCCGACTCGCCCGCGGGGGCCGACGGCCACGTCGGCGGTGAGCGTTTGGCGGACGATCTTGTCGAGCGGGGTGTTGGCCGCCAGCTTCCGCGTCAGGTACTGCTCGTACTGGTTGCCCTGGAAGATCTTGAACTGGTCGGAGACGGTCTCGGGCAGCCACGCCGCCCGCAGGTGGGCGGCGGTGTTGGCCGCGTACCCCGGTTTGCCGAGCAGCGTCTCGACCAGCTTCGCCCGCTTGTCCGGGGTGGCGTCTTCGGAGAAGGAACGGACCTCGCTCACCTTCGGGATGCGGCCGAGCACGTCCAGGTACACCCGTCGGCAGAACTCCTCGTCGTCGGCGAGCGGGGCGGGGGTGACCTTGCGAGCCTTCCAGTCGTCGGCCAGGTGCTTGTCGACGGCGGCGGCGATCCGCCGCACCGCCTTCGGCGAGTCCGATTTGTTGGTGGAGAGCGGCTTGTCGTCCGCCGCCGCCGCCGCACTCGCGGCCAGAATTGCCAACCCTGCCCAGGTGCAACGCATGACGCCCCCCGCTCGGGAGTACGGGATGTCTCACTCACATGACGCCGACGGCCTGCCAGTTTAACCCGCCGTGACCGACCGGTTACAGGAAAGACGCCGCGGCCGGCGGGGGATTTCAGCAGGATCGCCCGCCACCGGTGAAGAGGCGGTGAGGCGGCGGTATCGCTACGGGAATCGGGGCATACAACGACAACCCACCCGGAGCCTCCCCGATGCCCCGCACTTCCCTCGCATTCGTGCTGCTCCTCCTCGTCACCTTCCCCGTCGCGGCCGCCGACCCGTTTGCCAAGAGTAACCTGTCGGCGTGGTGTATCGTCCCGTTCGATGCCAAGAAGCGTGGCCCGGAAGCCCGTGTGGACATGCTCAAGCGGCTGGGGTTCACGAAGTACGTGTACGACTGGCGGGCGGAGCACCTGCCGACGTTCGACACCGAAGTCGGGCTGTTGAAGAAGGCCGGCATCACGCTACAAGGGGTGTGGTTCCCGGCGGGGGTGGGCAAAGACGGCGAGCAGTTGCTGGCGGTGCTGAAGAAGCACCAGGTGAAGACCGAACTGTGGGTGATGCTGCCGCAACCCGACGCCAAACTGAGCCAGGACGAGAAGGTGAAGGCGACGGCCGAGTTGGTGGCGAAGCTGGCGAAGACCGCTACCGACCACGGTCATAAGGTGGGGCTGTACAACCACGGCGGGTGGACCGGCGAGCCGGAGAACCTCGTCGCGGTGGTGAAGGCGGCCACGTGCGAGAACGTCGGCGTCGTGTACAACCTGCACCACGGCCACCACCGGCTGGACAAACTCGCCGACGACCTGAGGGCGATGGCCCCCCACCTGTACTCGCTCAACCTGAACGGCATGGAACCCGACGGCGACAAGAAGGGGCGGAAGATCCTGTGCCTGGGCGACGGCGAGGACGACGCGAAGCTGCTGAAGGTGATCCGCGAGAGCAAGTACGCCGGCCCGGTCGGCATCATCGGCCACACCGACGACGACGCCGAGGACCGGCTCGCCGACAACTTGAATGGCCTCGCCTGCCTGCTCCGCGACGACGGCTTCCGCCCGGCCTTCCGCACCAACTCCGTCCGCACAGTGGTGGCCAAGTTGGAATCCGCGAAAACCGGCGCCCCGCTCGCGTTCAACGTGAAAAGCAAAGGGGCGAAGCCCGAGCAACTGAAGGTGTACGTCGTCGACGACAAGAAGGCCCTGAAGGATTACGCCGACGTGACCCCGCTCGCCGGCACCACCGAGGCGACCCCCGATGGTGTCCGCTTCACCCCGCGGTTCCCGCCCTCGCCCGGCACCAAATACCGCCTCATTTTCGATACCTTCACCGCCGAGTTCGAGGTGGTGAAAACTCCGCCGGCCAAGCCGACCGAGGTGCTGGCCATCCACCCGACCGCAGAGAAGGTGCCCGAGAACCTGCTGCGGGTGTACCTGCACTTCTCTGCTCCGATGAGTCGCGGCGAAGTGTACAAGTTCGTGAAACTGCTCCGCTCCGACGGCACCGAGGTGGTCGATGCGTTTCTGGAGATCGGCGAAGAGCTGTGGACGTCCGACGGCACGCGGTTGACGCTCCTGTTCGACCCCGGGCGGGTGAAGCGGGGGCTGAAGCCGCGGGAGGTGGCCGGGCCGATCCTGGAGAGCGGCAAAAAGTACGAGGTGGTAGTGGGCAAGGACTGGCCCGATGCCACCGGCTTCCCGCTGAAGGCTGACAGGCGGTGGAAGTTTTCCTCCCGCGACCCGGACGACACGCCCATCGACCCGAGCAAGTGGACGCTCACCCCGCCGAACGGCAAGGGCGCCCTGCGGGTGACGTTCGACAAGCCGCTCGACCACGCCCTGATCAACCGGATGGTGTGGGTGGAGAAGGACGGCAAGCGGCTGGAGTTGCCGATGGGGGTGCCCGAGGGGGCGACGTGGGCCGACATCGGCGGGGGGAACAGCGTGTGGACGACGGGCAAGTACACGCTGGTGATCGACACCCGGCTGGAGGACGTGTGTGGCAACCGCGTCGGCCGAGCTTTCGAGGTAGACGTGCTGAACCCCCCAACCGCGAAGATCGAAGTGAAGACCGTAACGCGGGAGTTCGAGGTGAAGTGATCCGATATGGATTGCTGCGACACGAAGGGGAGCGCGGACCGCCCGCGCTCCCCTTCGTGTCGCGGCAAACCGAATTGACCACTTCCGTTCGGGTGGCGTACACTCCCGTTCTCCCACGGAAGGGTTCGCCGCGCATGACTCCTATTGCCTGGGTGCGTCACCTTTGGACCGGCATCCTGTTCCCCACCGCCGCCGACAGCCGCACCGCCGTTCGACTGCGGTCGCTGATACTGGTGCTGCTGCTTCCCGCGGTGCTGCTCTACCCGTGCATGAACTTCATGCTGCTGGAACCGGATGAATCGCGGTACGCACAAATCCCCAAAGAGATGCTCGAAGACGGCTCGTGGGTGGTGCCGACGCTGCACAACGAGCCGTACCTGGACAAGCCGCCGCTCATGTACTGGCTGGTGGCGCTTTCTTACAAGTTGTTCGGGGTCAGTGAGGCGAGTGCCCGACTCGTTCCCGCCCTGTGCGTCCACGGCACCATTCTGATGCTGTACCTGCTCGGCCGGCGGAGCCTCGGCGAGCGGGCGGCGTTCTGGGCTGCCATTCTGCTGACGGTCGCGCCGGGGTTCCTCGGTATCGCCCGGCTACTGGTGCTGGACGGGCTGCTCTCGTTCTGCGTCACCACTTCCGTGCTGTGTGGGTTTGAAGCCGTCCGCACCGGCACCTTCCGCCGCGGCTGGTGGGTCGCCGCCGCCGTGTTCAGCGGGCTGGGGTTTCTCACGAAAGGGCCGATCTCCGAAGTGCTGCTGTTCCCCCCGCTGATCGCCTTCGGGTGGTTGACCCGTAGCCGCGAGCCGGAGGCGAGCGCGTCGACTCCCAACGCGCTCGCCTTCGGCTCGCGGCTACGCATCGGCTGGCGGAACTGCCTCCTGTTCGCCGCCGTGGTCGTCGCCGTCAACCTGCCGTGGTACATCGCGATGGGTTGCCAGCAGCCGGAGTTCCTGCGGTACTTCTTCTGGGAACACAACGTCCTGCGGTTCGTGAAGCCGTTCGATCACCTGCAACCCGTCTGGTACTACGCCCCGGTTCTGCTGCTCGGGTTCCTGCCCGGCGTGGTAGTTGGTGTGCCGTACGTTCGCAGCCTGTTGAAGGGCGAACCGACCCGTTCCGTCGCCGGCGGGTTCTGGCTGCTGGCGGGCCTGTGGTGTGTAGCGTTCTTCAGCATCAGCGGGAGCAAGCTGCCGACGTACATCCTGCCGGCGTACCCGCCGCTCTGCCTGGCTCTCGGCGAATTCATCGCCCGTAGCAGGTGGAACACCTCCTGGCTCACCCGCGGGTTGGTCGGCACGTTCGCCGTGCTGCTGGGTGTGGTCCATTTCGTCGCCCTGCCGTGGTATGCGAAGGAGCGATCGCCGATGGGTAAGCCGGAACTGGTGACGGAGTACATCAACGACCCCGACGCCACTGTCGTGACTTACCCGCGCGAGTTGAGCAGCGTCGCCTTCTATACCGGCCGGCGGGACATCACCCCGGTGCGGACGAAGGACGCGAACAAGCTGATCCTCGAAAGCCACTTCCGCCCGAAGACGGTGATCCTGTTCACCCACGACCACTCGCTGCACGGGTTCAAGGAGACGATCCGCGGGGCGGTCGGGTGCCGGGTGACTGTGACGGGCGAGCGGGACATGCGGCGGAAGGGGGAGTCGAAGCTGATGAACGAACTGCTCGGTGGCGGGCCGTGGGGCCTGTGCGACATCGCGGTGATCGAGCCGCCGACGGCGGGACCGAATTTATTGCCCGTGCCGACGGAGGCGAACCCAGTGAAGCAGGTGGGCGGTTTTGAGGATGCTGGGCGGTGACAACCACCTGTTAGCCCGACGCGCGAGCGAGGGGCCAGCGGCCTGTCCGATCAGCGGGGAGGTCAACGGCTCCCACGGCCTCCCGCCTTCTCGCGGCGGCGGCTGGCCCCTCGCTCGCGCGTCGGGCTAACAGGTGGCCGACTGGCGTGCGTGGCCGGCTTGTCCGCGGTGGCTCAATCCAAATCCGCCCGCGTCACGAACGCCTCCACCGCCGACGCGGGCAGGGCCGCCCGTCCGGGTTCGTCCGCCGGCATCGCACCGAGCGAGTTGATCACCCGTGCGGCCTTCGGGTCCGGGTGGTCGATCAGCCCCTTGTGGAGAAGCCCGAGCGGACGCCCCGGCTCGCCGTCCGGGAACAGGCTGTTGTTCACCACCACGATCGCCCCGCGATCCGCCGGCCAATTCAATTCGGTGGTGACCCCGGCCAGTGCGGCCTCACTCGCCGGCCGCAGTGGGTGGTTCGCCTTCAGGAAGGCGTTCACGCCCACCCCTGCCACCTCCGCCGCCCGTGCCGCGTCCGCCACGAACAACCGGCTCACGATCCGGCTCGGCTCGTACCCCAGTAGCAACAACGACCCCGGTGCCGCGCCGTCACGGTGGAAGCGGGTGGACACCTGCTGGTCGAACCTGCCGAGGCGTTCGACCGCGAACGGCGGCAGCCCGGCCCGCTCCGCTTCCGCCGACATTTCCGAGAGCACCCGCACCATCTCGCGGCGGAGGGCGAACGAATCGACTGGCACGTCCGGCACCAGTACCGCCCAGCCGGGTTCAGTTGTGGTGGTTCGCCACACCCGGCGGAAGAGGGCAGCGGGGTCAAAAACGAAAGGGGTCATGCCACGCCAACCGCAGGCAAAACCGCCGCGTAACTACTCCCCCTGCTTGCCGCTCCACCCGCGGGTCCGCCACACGTACCAGCAGGCCACCGTGCGGTACGGTTGCCACACTTTCGCCAGTTTGGTCAGCTTGGTCGCGTCCGGAAGCGTTCGCAGTTTGAACAGGTCCTTCACCCCGGCGCGGATGCCCATGTCGCCGACTGGCAGCACGTCCGGCCGGCCGAGGCTGAACATCATCAGCATGTCGAGCGTCCACGGGCCGATGCCGGGAATCGGCAGCAGGATCTCCCGCACCTGTTCGTCGGTCGCTTCGAGCAGCTTGCGGTTCATCCCCCGCGTGCCGGCGAACAGATCCGCCACCGCCCGGATCGCCCGCCGCTTCCCGCCGGACACGCCGCACAGCTTCCACTGGTCGTCCGTCAGGGCCAGGATGTTCGCCGGGGTGATCTTGTTCTTCACCAGTGCCGTCACCCGGCCGGAAATGGTCGTCGCCGCGGCCGTGCTGATGAGCTGGGCGATGACCGCCCGCACGGTGGACGCGAACACGTCGGTGGTCATCTCCAGCGAACACGGGCCGACGCGGGCGATGACCGGGGCCAGCCGCGGGCAGGCGGCGGACAGGTGGGCTTCGGCGGAGCGGAGGGAGGTGGTGAACGGGTGTGTAGACATGCGGACAGGATACGAGACGCTTCGCCGCCCGTCCCGACCCAACCCACGAGGGGCGAGGGGACGGGCGGCGAAGGTCGCAAACGGATCAGCCGACCAGTTCCTTCACGCTCTCGCGGTCGTCCAGGACGTACATCGGGCGGCCGCTGCCGTTCGGGAACGTCTGGCTCGGGTCAATGCCGATGGCCCGGTAGATGGTGGCGAGCAGTTGCGGCACCGTCACCGGGTTGTCCTTCGGGCGTTCGCCGCGGGCGGTGCTGGCCCCGACCGCCTGGCCCATCTTCAGCCCGCCGCCGGCCACCATCGCGCTCATCACCGGACTCCAGTGGTCCCGCCCGGCGTTGTTGTTCACCTTCGGGGTGCGGCCGAACTCGCCGGCCACCATCAGCACCACGTCGTCGCCCATCCCGCGGTCGTGCAGGTCTTGCACCAGGTTGGCGATGCCGCGGTCCAGGTTCGGCAGTTGCCGCTTGAGCGTCTTGAAGTTGTCCGAGTGCGTGTCCCACCCGCCGTAGCTGAGGGTGACAAACCCGACCCCGGCCTCGACCAGCCGGCGAGCGGTCAGGAAGTTCTCCATCCCCTTGTACCGCTCCAGCGTCTTCGGGTCTTCTTTCTTCAGGTCCAGTGCGGTCCGCACCACCCCGCCGGTCACCATCTCGATCGCCTTGTCGGTGTACGCGTCCATCCCCTTCACCGTGCCCGTCGTGTCCATGTCCCGCCGCATGTCGTCGAACGACCCGAGCAGCGCTTTGCGGTCGTCCAGCCGGTCGGTGGTCACGCCCTGGGCGAGCTTCAGGTTGGCGTTGCCCGGCCCGCCGGGGGTGAACGGCCGGTGCGCCACCCCGAGGAACCCCGGCTCGGTGCCGCGGCTCATGCCCCGCAGGCTGACGAACGGCGGCACCGCCCCGCTCTGGTCGCCCCGCACCTTGCTCACCACCGCACCGAAGCTGGGGTGGCTGGCCACCATGTTGACGCGGTCGGTGTACCCGGTCGTCACCAGGCTGTCGCTGTGCTCGTCCGCGCTCACCAGGCTCCGCACCACCGCCAGTTTGTCCCACATCTTCGCCTGCATCGGGAAGTGTTCGCTCAACTGCACCCCCGGCACGATGGTGTCGATGGCGGCGAACTCCCCGCGGTACTCGGCCGGGGCGTCGGGCTTCGGGTCGTACATGTCCATGTGGCTCGGCCCGCCGCCGAGGTACACGAAGATGGCCGACTTCAGCTTGGTCGGCTTGCCGGGTGCGGACTCCTTCTTGGCGGCCTGCACTCGCAGGGCGCCGGCGAGCGTCAGGCCGGCGCCGAACGCCCCGACCTGGAGGAAGTTGCGGCGGCTGACGCCGTCGCAGGTGCGGTGGGCGGACCCGTTGATCTGGAACACGGGCGGACCTCGGGACTGGGAAAGTGGGGTGGTGGCGGGGCGGGTCGGCGGACGAAACCGGCCCGTGTCCTGAATGTGCCAGCACGCGGCGTGCGTGTCAATGAGGAAAATGAGAAGGGCGTGAGGTTTTCGGGTGGGGGACGCGGCTCCGGGTTCATCAGTTCGATGGCGAGGGGTTCGGGGCCTGGGGGAGATCTGGGAATGCCGCTTCGAGTAGTTCAGAGCGTATGTCCGGCCCCTTCACACTCCACCAGTACGATGTGTCTCCGGCCGGCTGGACATGATCGTAGACGGCGACCAACCCCAGAAGCTCAATTGGGTTGTCACCGCAGAAATAGAAATCCCCTTTTCGGGCGATCCAGTGACACGCCACCGGATAACACCCGTCGGGTTCTGGTTCACCTCGGACCTCCAACTCGAAGCCCCTCGACCGAAGGATTCGGAGGCAAGTGTTGTAGACGTTCGGGTGACTCCACAGGCCCATTCGGATTCCCTCCGGATGTCGCATCAGTTGAAGGGCGGGTGACACAGCATCGCCCGGCGAAGTCGTGAGCATCCTCCCACCCCACCCCCGCCGGGGAACTGCGTTCCGTCGGCGACGCCTCCCCACCGGCCGAGGGGCCAACACATCGTTCGGCCGGTGTGTTTGTGGGCTGTGGGAACCCCTCTCCCCGCCGGGTCGCTCCGCTCCCCGGCGACCCTCTCCCTCAGGGGGAGAGGGGTGTGGCTCGCCCGGCTGGCCTTTCCGGTCACGCGGCTACGGTGTCCTGGGACGCCCTCTCCCCCTGAGGGGGAGGGTCGGACGGAGCGACGCTCCGTCCAGGGAGAGGGGTCGAGACCCCCAGAATGTGTCCGCCCCACAGCCCCGCCGGGGAGGGGTCGCCGATCCTCGCGGAGCGTGGTCGGCGGGGGCGGGGTTACCACGCCGTGCGCCTCATACCAGCTTCGCGTCCAGGGTGATCTCGGCGGCGGCGAGCACTTTTGACACCGGGCAGTTCCGCTTCGCCCCGTCGGCGATCTCGGCGAACTTGGCGGCGTCGATGTTCGGCACCGTC
>CAYMHO010000029.1:0-36825 GCA_964390195.1 uncultured Fimbriiglobus sp.
CAGGAGGGCCGTCCCGCCGCCGGGCGGGCGGACGACTACCCACCGCTTGCCGGGGGTGAGGGGCGTGTCGTCGGCGACGTCGAACCCGAGGGCGACGGTGAAGAACCGGACGGCCTCGTCGTAGTCGCGGACGACCAGGGCGACGGCCGAGATGGACCGGCTCACGAGACGTCTCCCGAGGGTGAGGGCGTTCGCAGACGGCAGGGCGGACACGGCTACCTTAGCCGTAACGACACACGGGGGTTTATGATGCCCGTCCACGACCGCAGCAGCTTTGAGAACTTGTACGCCGGGCAGCCCCGGTGGGAGACCGGCAAGCCGCAACGGGCGATCCTTGCCGCGGCCGACCGGGTCACCGGGGCGGTGCTGGACGCCGGGTGCGGCACGGGGGAGAACGCCATGTTCTTCGCCGGCCGCGGCCAGCGGGTAACGGGCATCGACTTCCTGGCCGAGCCGATCCGTCTCGCACAACAGAAGGCCGCCGAGCGGGGGCTGACGGCCACCTTCCGGGTGATGGATGCCCTGGCCCTCAAGGAGTTGCCCGAGGTCTTCGACTCGGCCATCGACTCCGGACTGTTCCACGTCTTCGGTGACGAGGACCGGCGGCGGTACGTCGAGGGGCTGGGGGCGGTGCTGAGGCCGGGCGGTCGCCTGTTCATGCTCTGCTTCTCGGACGCCGAGCCTGGGACGCAAGGGCCGAGGCGGGTGTCCCGGACGGAGATCGAAGTGGCGTTCGCCGACGGCTGGGAAGTGGAGAGCGTCGAGGCGTCTCGGTATGAGGTCCGGACTGATCCGGCGGACCCCAGCTCCGGCGACGGCGGGCCGCAGGCGTGGTTCGTGGTGGCGAGACGGGTTGCTGGGGTGGATTGAACCCGTCCGCCCGGCGGGACGTGGTCATCCGCCCCGCTCGCCCGGTGCCAGTTGCATCAGCACGTCGGTCTGGTCGTCGCCCCCCAGGCGGAACGTCTCGAACCCGACCGGGATGAAGCCCCACCTCTCGTAGAAGGCTTTGGCCCGGTGGTTGTGTTCCCACACGCCCAGCCACAGGGTTCGGTGGCCTGCGCCCCTCGCCCACTCAATACCCGCCCGCATCAACGTCGCCCCGACGCCCGAGCCGATGGCGTCGGCCGACACGTACAGCTTGGCCAGCCGCACCGGGGCCGGGCCGGTGACGCAGGCGGGCGGGGCCTCGGGGGCGAGCCGTGCGAAACCCACCACCGTCTGGGACACCTCGGCCATGAGGAAAACTGAACCCGGCTCCCCGATCTCGGCGGCGATCCGCTCGACGGTGAACGCCTCGGCCGTGTAGGCGGCCATGTCTTCCGGCCTGTTGTGGGCGGCGAACGTCTCGTGGAACGTCCGCCGCCCCAGGTCCGCCAGCACGGCGGCGTCTCTGATGTCGGCAACTCGAATGGACACGATGTTGTCTCCTCCCCGCCGGGGTGGCAGGCGACCGGGCCCCGCGGACGACACCGGACGGTCGCCCGTCACTCGCCGATGATCTTGACCAGCACCCGCTTCGCCCGCCGGCCGTCGAACTCGCCGTAGAACACCTGCTCCCACGGGCCGAAGTCGAGCTTGCCGGCGGTGACGGCGATCACCACCTCCCGCCCCATCACCTGCCGCTTCAGGTGGGCGTCGGCGTTGTCCTCGCCGGTGCGGTTGTGGGCGTACGTCTGCGGGCTGGCGTCGAACGGGGCCAGCTTCTCCAGCCACTTTTTGTAGTCCTCGTGCAGGCCAAGCTCGTCGTCGTTGACGAACACCGACGCGGTGATGTGCATGGCGTTGCACAACAACAGCCCCTCCGTGATCCCACTCTTGCGGACCAGCTCTTCGAGGGTCGGGGTGATGTTCAGGAACGCCATCCGCTCGGGGACGGTGAACGTCAGGTACTCGGTCAGCGACTTCATGCCGCACCTCGCGGTTCGGGCGGGCAGGATGCACCCGTGGGACGTCGGGTTGTGCGACTGCGTCTTCGGCGTCGGGAATTTCGATGGGGCGTCGGGGAATGAGTACGGCAGACGGTCGGCGAGGGCAAACACGTCCCGGCGGGGCCGCCTTCACTCCGGGTTCGCCGAGGGGTGGGGGCGTCCTCGCGGCCGTCGGACTCGACCCCCAGCCGCCAGGACAGGACGATGTCCACAAAACCACTTTTGAAATTACGAGTCGCAGTTCGTCGCCTTGGCTTGGTGTCACCACCCGACCTGCCAAAGACGGGGGTGAGTTGTCGGGCCACGCCCACACCTGCCGGTTTTGAAATGTTCTCATATCGGAGAAGTGTTTTCGCATGGCCCGCTCGCCGACCGGGGGGTCGCCGTCGAGCGGGTGTTCGACGCCCCGCGGGGACTGGTGTGGGAGGCGTGGTGGACCCGACGCAAGTGGACCGGTGGTGGGGGCCGCGGGGGTTCACCACCACCACCCACGAGAGGGACGTGCGGCCGGGCGGCGTCCGCCGGCTGACCATGCGGGGCCGGACGGGGCCGAGTTCGTGAACAGGAGCGTGTACAAGGAGGTGGTCCGGCCGGAGCGGTTGGTGTTCGCCCGCGGCGGGGGCGACGAGGACAAGACCGGGATGTCGTTCGTGGCGACGGTCACGTTCGAGGAGGCGGGGGACGGGAAGACGAAGGGGATCATGCGGTCCGTGTTCCCGTCGGCCGGGATGCGGCAGATGGTCGTCCGCCAGGTCGACGCCGCCGAGGGCGGGAGGCTTTCCCCGGAGCGGCTCGAGGAACACCTCGGGGCTCGGCAGGCGTGACGCGGGCGGCTTTCAGAACGGCTCACCGGGGTGGTCGCCCGCCACCTGTCGCTCCACCATGCCCGCGTACACCCCGCCGGCGGCCATCAGCTCGGCGTGCGTCCCCCGCTCGGTCACCCGCCCGTCCTCCAGCAGCAGGATCAGGTCCGCCCGCCGCACGGTGGACAGCCGGTGGGCGATGACGAACGTCGTCCGCCCGGCCAGGAGCGAGCCCATCGCTGCCTGGATGAGTTGCTCGCTCTCGGTGTCCAGGTTCGAGGTGGCCTCGTCCAGGATCAGGATCTGCGGGTCGGCCAGGATCGCCCGTGCGATGGCCAGCCGCTGCTGCTGCCCGCCGGACAACTTCACCCCCCGCTCGCCCACCACCGTCTCGTACCCGCCCGGCAGTTTGACGATGAACTCCTCGGCGTTCGCCCGCCGGGCCGCGTCCTCCACCGCGGCCGGGGTGGCGTCCGGCCGCCCGTAGGCGATGTTCTCCCGCACCGACCCGTCGAACAGGAACACGTCCTGCTGCACCAGGGCGAGCAGCCCGCGGTACGCCCGCAGGCGGTAGTCCCGCACGTCCACCCCGTTCACCAGGATCCGCCCGCGGGTCGGGTCGTGGAACCGGGCCACCAGGTCCGTCACCGTCGTCTTCCCCGCCCCGCTCCGCCCGACCAGGGCCACCACCGACCCGCCGGGCACCGTCACGTCGAACTCCTTCACTACCGGCCGGCCGGTGCGGTACTCGAACTCCACGCCCTCGAACCGCACCTCGCTCACCACCGCCGGGGCGTCGATGGCGTCCGGGCGGTCGGGCTTGTCGGCGGGGGTGGCCAGCACCTCGAACACCCGCTCGGTGGCGGCCAGCGACCGCTGCAACTCGGCGAACGAGTTGACGATCGTCCACACCGGGCCGAGGAGCAGGAAGGTGTACCACTGGAAGGCCATCACGTCGCCGACCGACGCCCGCCCGGTGACCGCCAGGTAGCCGCCGTACCAGACGATGACCACGCTCACCCCGCCCACCAGCAGCCCCCACCCGGCCCACAGCAGCAGCTCCCGCCGCTGGGCGAACAGCTCCTTCCGCAGGACCGTGTGCCGGCCGAGCAGGTAGTCGAGCAGTTCCCGCCCTTCTCGCCCGAACGCCCGCACCACCCGGATGCCGGAGAACGCCTCCCCCGCCCGCCCGTCGAGCCCCTCCACGTCCTTCCGCACCGCCCGGTAGATGGGCCGCACCCGCCGGGCGTACACGAAGCTGACGAGCATGGCACCGGGGATGATGGCCAGGGCGGTGACGGCCAGCCGCCAGTTGAGCGTCAGCAGGATGGCGATGGCGATGGCCAGCCGGGTGACGGCCAGGGTTGGCGACACCAGCCCCATCTGGAGCAGCCCGCCGGTGGTGTCCACGTCCCCGGACAGCCGCGACAGGATGCCGCCCGTCTTCATCTCCCACAGTCGCGGCAGGGGCAGCTTGAGGAAGCGGTCGTACAACGCCTTCCGCAGTGAGAGGACCACCTTGGCGTTGACCAGCTTCAGCCGGTAGTCCTTGAACACGCCGACGATCTTGGACACCACCACCACGGCCAGGAAGGTGCCCCCGGCGAGGTTGAGCAGGAGCAGGCGGGAGTCGGGGTCGGCGTCGGTGGCCAGCAGCACCCGGTCGATCATGAACCGCATGAACAGCGGCTCGACCATCTCCAGCCCGGCGACGACCAGCGACAACAACAGGACGCCGACCACCGCCGCCTTGTGAGGCAGCAGCCAGCGGAGGTACGCCCGCAGGTGGTCGCGACGGGTGAGGGCGGGTGGCGGGGTTGGGGAATCCGAATCGGAGGCACCGGCAGATTCCGGCGTGTCGTCGAGTTTCCGCCGCTTGTAGTTGCCGACGAACTCCCGGTAGCGGTCGCGTGACGGGATCCAGCGGCCCCGGCGGGCGGGAGGGGTAGACATCGACTGTTCTCAGGTGAACGAACGGACAGGCATCGAGTCCGTCTTGCGGCTCCCGGTTGGGGGTAGGATCATACGGAACGGGAGTTCCCACCGGTACGCCGGTAGTTGTCGCCCCATCAGACCCCGCACGGGCGGGAGGCGTGAATCTGCCCATCACCCGCCGGGACATCTGGGCTGAACCGGATAAACCCGTCCCGCAAGGCACGTGCGTCGGCCACCGCTGGCCCCGGACGGAGCGGCCGAGCGGCCTGCCCGTCCCGTCCCCCGCCTGGGGGTGCCGCACGTTCGGGTCGCTCGTGAGCCGGATCGTTATGGCGGGCTGGAGCGGGCCGCCGCGGGACACGGTCGGATTGGGGCCCAGCGAAACGAAGAAGCCCGCCTCCTTACTGGAGCGGGCTTCGTCCTTCTCTCGCCGTCAGCCGCCAGTCTCATCTCAGGTGTTCCGCTCGGCTCACGCCGCCCGGCTGGCGGGGGCGGCCTCCGGTCTCGGTTGCAACGCGGCGACCAGTTGCTCGACCGCCGGCCGGTGGGCGGGCTTCACCACGCGGGCCAGGGCGACGAGGAACTCCTGCCACGCGTCCCCGCCCTTCCGCCGTCGCGGGCGGGCCACCTTCAGGCCGTGCTCCGCCTCGTACCGCTTGCCCAGCTGGACGAGCTGCTTCAGCCGCTGTCGACCCGCCTTCAGCCCGTGCTCTTGCTCGTACTGACGGCCCAGTTCGGCCAGCTGGTGGACCCGCTTCCCGCCGAGCCGCCCGGCCGCCGAGCGGACCGGATCGACGTGATGGGGGGTGGGCTCAAGAGAGGTTTCGACGGATTCGAGCGTGGGCCTATTTTCGACGGCCGGCATCTCGGCCGGGTGTTCAAGTTCGTTCACGATGTCTCTCCGGTTGGGTATCAGATTATACGCCTGCGGATGGGGCATCTAACCCGATTTCGCAGCCATTTCTCCAGCCATAAACTGTTACTCTCCATCCGCTTGCGACACGGCATTGCGAACCTTTGTGGGGCGAAAAGATGACCTCGAATGGCGCCTCCCAGGAGCCGCGGTGTGGGCACTCCTCCGTCACATTCGGTAGCCACTTCCGTTTGCTGAGCTTGTCCGGGGAGGGATCACGCGGGAAGAATGGAATCGTCCCTTCCCCTGCCGAGCCGACATGACGTTCTTCGACCTGAAGATGCACACCCGCGTTCCGCTGGCCGTGGACGGCGATCCGAGCGATCTCATCACCGAACACACCGGCGAGGTGGTCCACCTGACGGACGACGGCAACAGCGAGACGCTCGCCGGGTACGTCCACGCCCAGGTGCTGCACGCCGGGCTGGCGGCCAACCGAGGCGAGTCGCTGTTCGAGGTGGCCGACTGCCACTCCCAAGAGATGCTCGACCTGTGCTCGTTCCTCTACCGGCCGGACGGGCACGAGTTCAAGCCCGCACTGGTGGACCGATTCGACTCGTTCGACATCGACCTGCTCGTCCTCGACTACATCATCCTGGACCCCAAGTGGCGGCAGCTGAAGCTCGGCCTGCTGGTCGCCCGGAAGGTGATCGACCTGTTGGGCGGCGGGTGCGGGCTGGTGGTCGCGGAACTCTCCCCGCTCCGCCGGGCCGCCCACCAGCAGCTCCGCGTGCCGGCCGACTGGATCCCCGCCCCCGAGACGAAGGAGGGGCGGCGGGCCGCCCCGGTGAAGCTGCGGTCGTACTTCCGGCAGATGGGGTTCGTGCGGCTGGGACGGACCCCGTACTACGCCATGTCCACCACGCAGGTGACGCCGAGCAGCGAGGAGTTGCTCAAGCCCCGGACGGTCGAAGAGTGAGGCGAGAAGGCCCGATACGGAGGTTGGCGATGACCGAGGACCAGTGGCGGGCGTGTACCGACCCGCGGGCGATCCACGACTACCACCGCTTCAAGAAAGACCCGCGGCGGTTCCGGCTGCTGACGGTGGCCTGCATGCGGATGGCCCTCCCGCCCGACCCGCTCGTCACGCACGTGCTCGACGTGGCGGAGGGGTTTGCCGACGGGGTGGCCAGCCGGGCCGACTTCCTCGCCGCCCGCAAGCGGGTGCGTCAGGCGGAGAAGGACAAGCACCCGCACGCCGGACTGCTCGGGCGATACGGCGGGGTGACGGACGACGCGATGGAGGGCCTCTCGGTGGCCGTCGAGAAGGCACGGCGGAAGTACCCGACGGGCGGGAAGGCGGTCGAGTGCGGGCTGATCCGCTGCATCTTCGGCAACCCGCACCGCCCGACGGCGTTCGACCCGAAGTGGCTCACCCCCACGGTCGTCGCCCTCGCCGGCGGCATCGACGCGGAACGAGCATTCGACCGCATGCCCGTCCTGGCCGACGCGTTGGAGGAGGCCGGGTGCGACGAGGCGGAGATCCTCCGGCACTGCCGGGGTGTTGGGCCGCACGCCCGCGGGTGCTGGGTCGTCGACGGCCTGCTCGGGAAGGGGTGACGCGGGTCAGCCGTCCGCCACCTCCAACCGCCGGATCACGTCGCCCTCCACCACCACGTGGACGGAGAAGTCATTCCCGCACGCCGGGCACTCGCAGTACCCGTCCCCCACCGCGTTCCCGCCGCAGGGTCGTTCCGACGGCATGTCCGGGTGGTTCCACGGGTAGGCGTCGCCGACCCGCAGGGTGAGCGTCTGGTGCGTCCACCCGAGCCGCGTCTCCACCTCGGCGTCGATCGGCCGGCCGCACCGCGGGCACGTTAGCTCACCCCGGACGGTGTTGAACAGGCCCATGACCCCCTCACGCTGGCACTGCTGCTACTGACCCGTGTCCGGGGAGAGCGGTTCGCCGCCGCACCGGCAGTGGTCGTCCGGGTCGGCCGTGAAGCTGTGTGGCCCCCAGCCCTCCGCCAGCTTCTTGGCGGCTTCCACCTCCTCGCCCGGCTCGACCAGGTCGGCGGCCAGGACGTGCATGCGGAGCTTCGGGAACTGTTCGTCCTCCTCGTCGCGGGCGTGGTGCCGCAGCACCTTGGCCAGCTCCTCGACCCGCTCCAGGAAGCCGGGGCGGTCGTGTCGGCGTCCTCGATCCGCTTCATCCCCTTGACGATCTCGGCATGCTCCTGCTTGTCGTGCTCGACCATCTCCTTGCCGTCCGGCACGTGCCTCTCCACCGCCGGGTAGACGTACATCTCCTCGGCGATGGCGTGCCGCATCACCTCCGCGATCAGCGTGTCCGCCAAGTCCCAACGGTGTTCGGGGCCCGAGGTGCTTCCAATCTTGCCGACCAGCTCGGTCATCTCCTGGTGGTCGGTCGTCCTGACGACCGACCACGACATGGGTGGCAGTGGTCATTCGATTCATCTGCTCGGCGGCGTCCCGGAGGTTCGGAACCGCTCACGGAGGCTGCCATCAAACGCCGCACCGCACGAAGGGGATGGTGTCCGGAATGTGGGCAATCGGGGACGGGCGGGGTTCATCGAGCAAGACGGTAAGAGGGCGGACGCCCTCCTGTTCGGGGAGGGTGATCAAGGGCGAGTGGCCGGGGACGTTCACCCCGGCAGGTGCCCTTCGTCCCACACATCCCGCACCTGGGCGTTCGTCACCTCAGGCAACTGTCCCCGCAGGTCATCGGCCACCTCTTCAGGCGTAGCGTCTGGGCCGAGGCGGACGCGGGCTTCGAGTACCAGTCGAGGGAGACCTGGGCTCTGGTCGTCCAGTTCGGGCGTCGGTGTGACGGCATTCATGACGAGTGCTCCTCTCTGGGCAGTCAGAGGACAGGCAACTTGTAGGCCAGTGTCAGAGGAATGCGGTCATCTCCCTTCCGCTCGGGCTTCTCCGGGGTCCGCTCCGCTTCCTCTCCTGTCGGGTGGCGGGAGGGGGATCACGGCCGCCACTTCTCAAACGCCTTGCCGTTGTACCGGTACGCCCCGCCGTTGTTCGTCCCGAGCCAGATGTCGCCCCGGTTGTCCTTGTACACGGCGAACACGTCCACCGCGGTGTCGCCGTCCTTGATGGGGAAGTTCGTCTTCTGCTTTCCGTCGTACTTGTTCACCCCATCACGCAACGCCGCCACCCACAGCTTGCCGTCGCCGTCTTCGAGGACCGACATCCCGCCGACGATGCTTCCTTCCGCCCCCTTTCGCAACTTGCCGAAATCGGTCACCGCCCGGAACCCGTCGAACGGAGCATGCCCGGTGTAGGTGATCCAGAAGTGGCCCTTCGTGTCTTCGAGGATGGACCGGACGGGGGCCTCCACCAGGGTCGAGTCCGTGAGCCAGTCGAACGACTGCCCGTCGTATCGGCACACGCCGACACAGGTGGTGCCGAACCACAGGTGGCCCTTGCTGTCCTTCACGATGCAGTACACGTCATACGGGCTGTAGATCGCGTTCGGGAATTTCTCTCGCGGCATCTTCTCGAAGTGCTCGTCGCCCAACTTGGTCTTGGGGAACCCCAGCCGGTGCATCTCCTTGCCGTCGTACCGGAAGACCACCCCGGCGTCGGGCGGGCCGACGAACCACAGGTCGTTTGCGTGCAGCCTCCACCCCTTCGGATCGGTTTTGTCCGGGGCGGTCAGGGTGGTGAACGCCTTGCCGTCGAACTGGCTGATGCCCTCGTAGGTGGTGACGTAGACGGCCCCCGCCTTGTCTTCCTGAATCCCCCGGATGCGGTTGCTGGCCAGCCCGTCCTTCGTGGAGAAGTTGACCAGGGCCTTCCCGTCGTACCGGTACACGCCCCGATCGTTGCTCCCGAACCAGTAGTCGCCGCCCTTCGCCTGGAACACGTACATCACGCCCTTGCCCAACCCCGTCACGACCTCGCCTTTCGCGGGCGTTGCCTTCGGGTCTTTGTCGTCCGCCTTCTCGACCCGCTTGCGGTCCTGCCCGGCGGCACACGCGGACAGCAGGATCACGGCCGCCAGGACACGCAGGTCACGGGTGAGTACGGCCATGAGTTCCTCCACGGGAAGTCTCGTGCCGCACGTCCGCGGCGACACCTCCCGTACGCGTGGGCTGATGCGGAGGTTCGCGGCCCCCGAGCGGGGCATTGACCGTGGTGCCGGCCACACCCGAGCCGTCACGACGTTCAGGCCCGACCCCGAGTACACCCGACTGTGTCTCCAACGGCGGCCGGTGGGTTCGGCCCGCTCACCCGCCCTACACGTCCACGTCCCAGACGACCACCTTCCCGCTGTCGCTCCCGGCCGCCGCCAGCAAGCCGTCCGGGCTGAACGCGACCGACCGCGTCCGCCCAATCTCCCATGTGAACGCCGTCGTTTGCAGTCCCGTCGCCACGTCGTACAGTTTCACCGTCTTGTCGTTACTGGTTGCGGCGAGGAACCGGCCGGACGGGTGGTAGGCGATGCAGGTGAAGTGCTGTTTGCCGTCGTTCGTGACGGTGGGCCCCTCCCCCAACCCGCCCGCCGCCGGGTAGATGCGAATGGTGTTCCGGGTGCGGCAGGCGACCGCCGTGCCGTCGGGCGACAGGATCATCTGGTCGGGGGCGTCCGGCAGCGGGTCGGATTGCTCCAGCACCTCCCCCGTGTCGGCCGCCCGCGTGACGCGACGGAACTCCCACCGGTTCCCCACCGGGTGCTCCTCCAGCAGCAGCAGGCGGTCCCCGCCCGGCGTGAACACCGGGGTGGGGTGGACGAGAGCCGGGACGGACAGTTCGCGGGCCGGGGAGTCGAGCGTGGCGGCGTCCCACAGGGTCAGACGGGTCGTCCGCCCGTCGGTCAGTTTCTCGGCCACCGCCAGCCGCCGACCGTCGAGCGACACCCCGAACCGTAGGGCCGCCCACTTGGGGATGTCGAGCAGGGTGCCGGTCCGCCCGGTCAGGTCGAACGCGGCCAGCTGGTCACTCCCGGCATACACCGTCCGCCCGTCCGGGGAGACCGCGAGGTGCCTCACCACCTTCGCCGGCAGGGTGAGCATCTCGGACTTGGCCCCTGCCGACAACGACGGCCAGTGGCACAGCCCGGCGGACAGGGCGGGGGCGAGCAGCCCGCTGCCGTCGCGGGTGAACGCCAACTCGTCGACCCGCACCTTGGCCGCCCCGGCTCGCATCACCAGCATGAGTCACCCCGGAGAGTCGGGTGGGGAGAAGTGGGTGAGTATACCGCGGGAGGGGATGGTGCCGAGGTCAGTCCACGGTTGAGGTTGGCACACAAAACAGGAAGCCGACGGCTCTCGCCGTCGGCTCGGGGGAACGGGTTGAGGGAACTGGAAGGGGGTGTGGCGGGCGGCCCCGAGTGCCTCGGGACCAACTTGGTGTCTCACGCACTCAGCTAATGCGAGCCGTGTGCCAAGAGCGGCCACAATTCCGCGGGGTCTGAAACCGCAGGCCCTCCACACCGAATTCGTTCACGGAGTACCGCCCGCGTGTAGTTCTTGCCGGGTATAGGTGGCAAAAAGGTGGGTGCCCAACTTCACACCGGACACCCGAAGTCCGTTACTTCGAACCGGGCATCGCCGCGTCCCTCCGAATGAGCTTGAAACGCCCGTTCCCCGCGTCCTGGCTGGCGGGCGTGACGCCGGACACGGCACCGGCCGTGAGTTCCCGTCCGGCCCCATTCCCCCGCGAACTTCCGGCCCGCAGGCCGGTCTGTCCGTAAGGGAGGACCGATGACGTACGCCCTTTTCGCTTGAAGTGAGAGCGGGGTTTCGGTTAACCACCACTTCCCTTGTGAAGGGATGCAGGCTCCGTGTCGGTCGAACTCCGGCGAGAGGGGCGGTGAATGACCGAGCTCGCGATCCTCATCGGTCTTCAGGCGAGCGGGAAGTCCACCTTCTACCGCTCACACCTGGCGGCGACCCACGCCCTCGTCAGTAAGGATCTGCTGCGGAACAACCGGCGGCCCGGTCGTCGACAGGCACGGCTCGTCGCCGACGCCCTCGCCGCCGGGCGGTCGGTCGCGGTGGACAACACCAACGCCACCGTCGAACTGCGTAAGGAGTTGATCGACCTCGGCAGGTCGCACGGAGCGGTGATCACCGGGTACTACGTCGGGGCCAGGCTGGAGGACTGCCTGGCCCGGAACGCCGCCCGCACCGGGAAGGACCGCGTGCCGGACGTCGGGCTGTTCACCGTCGTGAAAGTGCTGACCCGGCCGTCATACGCCGAAGGGTTCGACCATCTGTTCTACGTCACCCCGGACGGAGACGGGGGGTTCATGGTCGAACCTTGGAAGGACCAGCCGAGTCCTATTGCCGAGGGCAAATCGACGGGGGGACAGGTTCATGACGGATGACTTCGGCGACCGGATGAAGCTGTACGAGACGGCCGAGGCGGGGCGTCGGCTGATGCCGCTGCTGCCCGCGATAGCTCGCCTCGACGGCAAGGGCTTCTCCGGGTTCACCCGCGGGCTCGCCCGGCCGTTCGACGAGCGGCTCAGTGACCTCATGGTCGAGACCACTGCCTTCCTGGTCGCGGAGACGAACGCCGCCTGCGGGTACACCCAGAGCGACGAGATTACCCTGGCCTGGTACTCGTCGGAGTTCGGCCGCCAGATCTGGTTCGACGGCCGCGTTCAGAAGATGTGCTCGGTGCTCGCCGCCCAGTGCTCGGTCTTCTTCAACCAGAAACTTCCCACCCGGATCCCGGAGAAGGCCGGCAGCACCCCCGTCTTCGACTGCCGCGTCTGGAACGTGCCCAGCGTGGAGGAGGGGGCGAACGTGTTCCTGTGGCGGGAGCTGGACGCCACCAAGAACTCCATCTCGATGTCGGCCCGCCACCACTACAGCCACCGGGAGCTGGACGGGAAGAGCGGGTCGGAAATGCAGGAGATGCTGTTCCGCAAGGGGGTGAACTGGAACGACTACCCGGCGTTCTTCAAGCGGGGCACGTACGTGCAGCGGAAGAAGGTGGTCGGCAAGCTCGCGGTGGAGGACTTGGAGAAGCTGCCCCCCTTGCACAACGCCCGAAAGAACCCCGACCTGGTCGTAGAGCGGACCGAGTACCACCGTCTGGACATGCCGAAGCTTTCGACGGTCCGGAACCGGCCGGGCGTGATCTTCTTCGGGGAGGAGCCGCAGATCGAGGTGGGGTAGCCCCGCCCCTTACCGGCCCGCGAGGGTATATCGGACAGAGGTCCAGCGTTGCACAAACGGAAACTGAGTCTGCCGCCCCAACCTCCCATGACCGAGGAGACGTGGCTGAGAATGACCACGCCGACCGTCCAGCTCCTCGGATTCATGGAGGAGCGGGTGAGCGATCGCAAGCGGCGGCTGTTCGCGGTCGCCTGCTGCTACCTGGCGTGGGACCACCTCGGCTCGGAAGGGTTGCGTCGTGGGGTTGAGGCGGCGGAGTTGTTGGCGGACGGGAAGGTGACGACCCAGAAGGTGAAGGCGTTGCGGCGGGCTGTTGAGCCGGACCTGCGGGGCGGGTACGAGTATCGGGACGCTGCACGACACGCCGTCCACTACACGCTGATCGTCGCCAAACACCTGAACGGCATCACGGCCGCGGCCCACTGTGCGACCGCGGTCGGGTATTCGGCGGCCGGGGAGCAGGCGGCGTATTCGAGTCCGGAGAGGAAGCGGCAGGAGGAGGGTCACATGCGACTGCTGCGGGACGTCCTCGGTAATCCCTTCCGGCCCGTGGTGTTCGAGGAGGGTTGGCGGACCACGACGACCACCGCACTCGTCACCGGCATCTACGAGGAGAAGGTGTTCGACCGCATGCCCATTCTGGCGGACGCCTTGGAGGAAGCCGGTTGCGACAGTCGAGAGGTGCTGGACCACTGCCGTGGGCCGGGGGAACACGTCCGCGGCTGCTGGGTGGTCGATCTGGTGCTGGGGAAGGGGTAAGCCGCCGTCGCTGGGGGTGGTCGTGACCCGGTGGTGAACGAATACGAGAAGCCTGGAAATTCCTCACCTGGGCGACCGGTGGCATCCCATCCGCGTGCCGGGCAACATGCGGGCACCCCCGCCGGAGGATCACCCGTGAAAGCACCCCTCACCGCCCTGCTCGCCGTCCTGGTGACCGGCTGCTCGTTCGTGGCCGAGCCGAAGGCCCACCCGCGAGCGATCCTCGTCATCCGCCACGCCGAGAAGCCCGACAACGACGACATCCACCTGAGCGAGGCCGGCAAGAAGCGGGCCGAGGCCCTCCCCCACCTGTTCAAGAAGTCGGACGCCCGCCCCGACCCGTTCCCTGCCCCGGACGTCGTCTTCGCGGCCAAGCGGTCGAAGCACAGCGACCGCTCCGCGGAGACCGTCACCCCGCTGGCGAAGGTGCTGAAGGTGGAGGTGGACACCACCTTCGACGACGACGACTTCGCCAGGCTCGCCGGGGAGTTGGTCACGAACGAGAAGTATCAGGGGAAGACGGTGCTCGTCTGCTGGCACCACGGCAAGATCCCGGAGCTGCTGCACTCGCTCGGGGTCGACCCCAAGCCGAAGAAGGTGGGCGACGGCGTGTTCGACCGCGTGTGGGTGGTTTCCTTCGGCGACAAGGGGAAGGCGAAGCTGGCCGTGCGACCGCAAACGCTCCTGCCGCTCGACGGGAAGGAGTAGGCGGGAGGCGTCCGTCCGTGCCGCGGCTCGCGGTCACGAGGGCGGCACCGCCCGTCGCTCACCCCTTGCCCAGCAGCGAGTCCACCACCCAGCACCCGCGGACGTGCGGGCCGTCGCCCCGACAGTGGGCGAGGATGTCGGCCTGGTCGCAACCGGCCTCTTCGAGGGCGTCGGCCAGGATGGGCATTCGGTCGAACGCTCGGTCGGCGTAGATGCCGTTGGCGAGGGCGACGACGGTTTCGGTCCGCCAACTTGGATCGAGAACGACGGGGCGGAACGGGTTGCCGAAGATGTCACGGAGAGCGAAACAAAGTGACGCATTGACAGATTCTTTGCTGACGAGAAATGAACCGGCCTTGAGCATTCCCAGCCTGCTGTCTCGGCACACTCCACGCACTGTGTATTCGGAAATAGTCGGGCAAATTGTACCGATGACCGCCGAAGCCGCGAGCCTTTCACTTTCGGATAGATACTCATTGGAATCCGTCTGATTCGCCCGACGGGCAAGCACAGCATCGTTCATCACTTGTCTAGCCGTAGACAGGGCGGTTTCACACTCATCCACGTTGGCTTCGCCATCGGCAAATCGTTCCGCGACTTCGACCGCAAGACGACTTCGTTCGTCCTTGAGCGAAGACCACAGGAGGCGACAGCATTGGCAGCAAAATAGCCTCAACTTCCGGTCGCTCGCTCTGCCGTGAAGAGCTTCTGCCATCGACTCAGGATCGGTTGCCGAAGGCCACTCTTTTTCTGTTGTCGGTAACGGCCTGTTAAAAACGAGCATGGCAGCCCTCCCGACGGCGTTACAAGCTTTCCGGATCAGCACATCCGAACGAAGTCAGACCTCCCGGACTTCGTTGATAGCTCACTGCTTGCCCAAGATCACATCCACGGCCCAGCACCCGCGGACGTGCGGGCCGTCGCCCCGGCAGTGGGTGAGGATGTCGGCCTGGTCGCAACCAGCCTCCTCCAGGGCGTCAGCCAGGATGTGCATGCGGTCGAACGCCCGCTCGGAGTAGATGCTGCAAGCCAAGTTGACGACAGTTTCCGAGAGCCAACGCGGGTCGGGGGTCACGGGGCGGAACGGGTTGCCGAAAATATCGCGGACCAGTTCGACCTGTGCGCGTGATTCCGTCACCTGCTCCGGTTCCGGGTCGTAGCCCCACTTGAGGCCGGCGAAATGCCGCCAGTTCTCCTCTTGTGTGGTGTCGCCTCCAAAGCGTGCACAACCGATGTCCCGTGCGGAGTAGGCGTCCGACCAACCGCACATGCGGAGGGTTTCCGACTGACACCGGGATGCCGCAGTCGCTCGGGCCACCCCCCACGCGGCCATTCCCGGATCGACGGCGTGCATCGACGCACACACAACCGCAGCCATCGAAGTCGGGTTCCGTCCTTGGTCCGCCAGCCACGCCTGTTCGAGCACGGCATCGAGGCAGTCCGTCGGCAGGTGGTGATCGAGTACCTTCTCCGCGGTCTCAACCGCCCTCCTGCTTCGCTCCTCGGTAATGTGCGGCCAGACCCGGCGGCAACAGGCGATGGTGAACATCCAGAACTTGCGATCGGCCGCCATACCCCGAAGAGCCTGAAGCATCGGCGTCGGGTCGCTTGCGGTCATCCACTCATCTTCCCGCACGACTCACTCCTTGCCCAAGATCAGATCGACCACCCAGCAGCCGCGGGCGTGCGGCCCTTCTACCCTGCAATGGTTGAGAATGTCGTTGTTGTCGCACCCGGCGTCTTCGAGAGCGTCGGCCAGGATGGGCATCCGGTCGAACGCCCGCTCGGAGTAGATGCCGGCGGCGAGGGCGACGACGGTTTCGGAAAACCACTCCGGTTTCACTCTGGGCGGCTTGCGGAACGGGTTGCCGATGATGTCGCGGAGCAAGAGAGACTGCTCTTTCGTCTCAGCGATTGCAAC
The DNA here is from genome assembly GCA_964390195.1 of uncultured Fimbriiglobus sp. GTDB lineage: Bacteria > Planctomycetota > Planctomycetia > Gemmatales > Gemmataceae > JALHQU01. The sequence continues at coordinate 16,077 of CAYMHO010000029.1, forward strand.
CTTGAGAGCATCCTCGGCCCGCATTTCCTTTGCATATTGGGCAGCGTTTGCCGCAGTTTGTGCCAAGCTGTAAGGATCGACCTGTTCGGAGCAGACCTGCTCACATGCTCTTAAGGCGAGTGGGAAGTTACCGTCGTCCTTGAAGGCTTTGATTGCCTTCTTCGCCGCAGCTTGAAGTTGTCTCTCGGATGCTTGGGCATCAGCGAAACGCTCGGCAACCAGAACAGCGTTAAGGCTGCGTTCATCAGTGATGAGCGATGAAATACGGTGGCAGCAGGCGACCCCGAACAGTCGCCATTTTCGCTGCGAGACCTTATCGTGGCACATCAAATAGAGATTCTGCGGGTCGTCGTGTTTCAGCCATTCCCGTTCGTCTTTGGTCATGGACACCCCTCCGAACACGCAAGTTCCCGCCTACGCCGGGCGTGAGCAGCGTACCGGAATTGCACGTCCTAACGAAGTCCGAAGGGGCGTTTCTCGACCAGTGCAGCACCTTCGACCCGGCCCGCGGCAACTCGGTCATCGACTCCATCGAGCGGTCTCTCGTGCCGGAGGACGGCAGCCCGTTCCGCGTGATGCCGTGGACGCGGGAGTGCATCCACTCGTGGTACTCGTGGGTGCGACCGGACGGGCGGGGGTGGTCGAGTGATGCTCTCGGGCCCGCCCGCCGTGCGGGACGTCGGCCCACGGTTCACACACCGCGTGGGGCGACGGCATCAGCCGCCCCAGAATTTCCACCACGGGCGATCGGGCGTCGGCTCGGGTGGGGCGACATCCCTCAGCTTCATGACGCGGTCGTGCAACTGGTCCATCTCGTGGCGGATGCGGCTGCCGCAGTTCTTCAGTGCCAACTCGCCGAAGGTGTAGAACGGCCCCAACTTGCGGCCGTCGACCTCCAGGTAACTACCGACCTCGTCCTCGTGCGGGTTCTTCTGCTCCCAGTCCAGAACCGCCCGGTCCGCCTCCGGGTCTCCGAGTTCCAGCAGGGCGGCACGGGCTTCCGCTGTCGTCTCCTGGTCGCACTCCTTCAACGCGTTTAGAAGCTCACGGGTACTCCACCCCTTCCGGATGATCGCCAGGATGGCGGCCACCTCGATGCGGTTGATCGGGATGTGAGACAGGAGCCCCTTCCGGACGAGCGGGATGGTGTTCCGCGGGGCGAACTCCAGGGCGAGCAGGACGGCCTCGCCGATCGCTGTCCCGCCCGCGTTCCCCAGTTCCGCGATCAACTCGCCCGCCTTGTACCCGTGTCGGACGAGCAGTTTCAGGGAGGTCAGCCAGATGTGTGGCTGCGGCGGCTGGGCGGTCGGGTCGACCCTTCGGAAGAGGGCATAGATGTGGGGCCACCATCGGGAATCAGGCTGCCGTTCGGCGATCTCCAGGGCGGCGGAAATCTGACCGCTCGGCGGCCCCTGGAACGCCTCGGCCAGATACTGGTCGGCAACGCCCAGGTCGTCGAGGCCGTGCAGTGCGTCCGACGCGGGGAAACCGGTGACGGCCCGCAGGTGCTCGTGTCGTTGCCGGCGACACGCGTCCGCACGCCCGGCGGTGCCTTCGGCCAGCTCGGGTGTGGCCAGTTCGTGGGCTGCCGGCCAGTCCCCGATCACGGCCGCCAGCCACAGCCGGCGGGTCGGATCGCCCCACAGGTCGCAGAACCGCTCGACGTCTTCGGCGTAGTCCAGCACCTCCGCCGGAAGCCGTGGCGGGCGGGGCCGCTCGGGGTCGCCGCCTTGAACGAGAGCACCCGCGGAGGTCAGATCCGTGAACGCGATGGCGACCGGTCGGACGGAGGGGTGGAGGCCCAGGATGCGGGCCTCCGGGGGCTCCGGCTGGCGGAGGGATTTCAGAAACCGGACGTAGAAGTAGGTGTCGAAGTAGTCGGCGGTGTCGTCGAAGAAATCCACGTCGATGGCATCGCCACGGACCTTGTGCGAGACGCAGCACCCCCGCCAGTGGAAATAATACTCCCACTCCGGAGACCCCGGCACCGGGCCGCTCTGCGGAACGTCCTCGGGGTGGCCGAGCGAACCCATCATCGCGAGTTGAGTGGCGTCCCCGCGGAGCCGCGTGCGGACGAGGTCCAGCACCCACTGCTGGCGTGCATGGTGCCTCACCAGCCCGATCAGCACCCACGCCTCCCACGGCGACGGCAGTTGCCCGGCGTCGGGCAGACAGGCCACAGCCGTCCGCAACTCCGCCGGGGGCGTGTCGATGCCCGAGCGGACGGCCTCCAACAGGCGAAGGTATCTGCCGTCCATTGAGAGCCCCGGTCGCGACTGACGGTGTTGGCCAGACTATCGCACATCCCGGTCTGTGCACCACTCACCAGCCGGCGGTTGCCCACCGCGGTGAGGAGAAGCTGACGCCGAACTTGAGTCATTTCGGGCGAATCAGTTCCGGCACCCGCGTTGCGTTGAACCCCTTCGAACGACACGAACGCGACGGGCGGTATCGGTCAGGTAAATGGTGCGGCCCGGTCGCGTGCAAGTGTTGCAAGCGGAATGGAAAACTTTTCCGGAGGGAGACGAACGTGCAAAACGACCCCCTGACGGCCCTGCTGCTCGACCCGTTCCTCACCTACGAGGAAGCCGTCAAACAGGCTCGGGCCACTCCCGCGGTCTCTGGTTTGCCGAGGCTCGTATCCCCCAAGGCTGCCGCCCCGAGCCACCTTCCCGGAGCCGTCCGTCGTCCGGCACGAATCAAGGTTCCCGGCGTCCCGGCCATCCACCACCCGCCGGCCACCGCGGGGTGAGGCGGGCGGTGCCGTCGACAACTTGAAGTCCGTCGGCGGCAGCACGCACCCTCTGACCGGTCCGGCGTCGGAGGTCGACCAGTTGGTTCGGCCGCTCCCGTTGAACGTGCTCGGCAGCCCGGCTCGTTGAGTGGAACGTGCCAGAAGTGACTCAGGGGGCATCGTCACTGAGCAGATCCGCACCTCGACAATTAACAAAACCACTTTTGGGATTGCCCCAATAGCTGTGTTCACACGGATTCGGGTGATCGAACCGTCGCCGAGTCGGTCGCGTCAGCACACACGGAGTGCCGTTTCCTGATCCACCCGGAATCGGATGAGTTGCGGTCGAAGTAGCGTCGAGACGGTGCCCTCTCGGACGGATCCATGAGGTCTGGAGTCGTGTCTGAAGGCTGTTCCTGGTGTCCTGAAATCGACCAACGGAAAAGAATAGATTTCCGTTTAAGCATAAGCGTGGAGACTACCCCGCCTTGCGGCGGGTAGTATGTCTCCTGGGAGATGGGAGGGGTGCGCTAGTCGTTTTTCACGCCTTCAGTTCGTTCATCCACGACAGTAGGCAAATCCACCTCATGGCACAACAAATCCAGGTCTGAACAGGGGGTTGCCGGTTCGGTCCCGACCGAACGGGGCCGGATTCGCGTCGAACGCCATTCGCTCCCGACGACCGACACGACACAGAGATGGAACCGCGGTCGAGTTTCATTCCCAAAAGCACTTTTGCGATTCCACATTCCCTTTTTGCCCGCTCTTTCACCGTCTCGAAACGCGGGGCGTGGAGGGCGATGACGGCCGTGCGACCAGATCACGACTGACCGGTGGCTCGTGCGGCGACTCAGGCGGCGTGAGTGCGACGGGGGGATAGACCGGGCCGCTCCGATGACGGGCGGGCGTGTTGTCTAGAACTGGCCGACTCACCGGCGTGAGGGTGAGTCGTACCGCCAACTTGGTCGTGAACGTCGCTGACACCCTCTCGCCCATGGTGGCCGACAGTGGCCAACGGCTTATTCTTGATCCCGACGACCGACCGGCTCAACAGCAACGATTCCATCGCCAGGACCATCGGCCCGACACGCACTTTCCTCCCGCGACGGCGGGCATCGTCCTGGCGGAGCCGGCGGTACTCGCGGAGCACGACGGCGAAGGCGGCCGGGGTCACCGCCGCCATCGACGCCACCCACAGGCGGGCAAACTCCCTCACCCGCACCTCGTCCGCCCCGCCGAACTCGGTGAATTCTGGGGGCAGCGGCCGGCCGGTGAAGGTCGCGATCACCACGTCGGCGAACAGGGGGCCGCCGGCCACCGCCGCCAGCCGCCACGATGCCCACGGGAGGGGGGCGAAGAAGCCGATGAACGGGGAATACCCGACCGCCTCGGACAACACCCAGTCGGTCGCCTTCAGCGTCGGTCGGACACAGAAAAACACCTCGGCGTAGGCGGCGATCACCTCTTCGGGCAGGGCGGTCCGAGCGGCGACGGCCGCGTCCCCGTCGCCCGCGAGCAACCGGGCTTCTACCTCTCCCCGGCGGTCCGGGTCGCCATTCCACATTTCGCGGGCGGCTCGAACGGTTGCCGCCAGAGTGCCCGCACGCCCCCGACCCCGAAGGGCATCCCGAGCGTGTTTCACCCACGCGTCATCGACCCGGCGGTCGATGCGGCGGCCGGTCTCGTTCAGGTGCATCGCCCGTAACCACCGCCACTCCGGCACCCGGTACGGACTGTCCGGCATCCAGCGGAGAAAGTCGTCCACTACGGGTTCCTCGAATCGTGGCATGGCGTTCCCGCCATTGTCCACTTTCACCGCGGCACGACGAAGACCGACACGCACCTGACCGTGCACGAAGGCCGGTGAGCCACACCGCTCTCGTGTGCCACCCGCCCGGTGTGCGAGAATGGCGGGCGTGGTCACACGGGTAGCACAACTGGCGGAGGGGCCCATGGGGTGGGAGAGGAGGCGGAAAGGACCGAACACCGGGTACTACTACCGCTCCGTGCGGGTCAACGGCCGGGTCGTGAAGGTGTACCTGGGCCGCGGGTCTGCCGGTCAGGAGGCCGCCGCCGCGATGGAGCGGAAGCAGCGACTCCGGAGCGAGGCGGAGGCGAGCGTCAAGAAGGAGCAAGGCGAGACCGCCGACGCTGATCGGCTGGCCGGCGAACTGAACGACTGGGCGGACCTACTTTCGGCCGTGTGGCTGATCGCCACCGGCCACCACCAACACCACGGCGAGTGGAGGAGGATGAAACGTGCCGAATAAGAAAGCCCCTGAACAGGGGAAAAAGGGCAAGCGGTGTACGGTCGAGTACGCCAAGGGCATGATCGAGGAACTGACCCGACGGGCGAAGCAGGGGCACCCGGAGGCGGCCGGGCGGGTGCTCGCGTGGCTGGCCGAGTTTCCGGAGCTGAAGTCGCTGGTGCGGGAGCTGGACACGCTGGCGGAGCGGGCGGAGGGGGCGTGGGTGACGGCCGCCGCGTTCGGCGACCCGCTCGCTGAGCAGGCGGTGCGGGACGAAGTCCAGCTAATGAAGCGGGAGTTGCTGCCGACCGACGCCGGGGTGCTGGAGCGGGTGCTCGCCACCACCGTCGTGGTGGCCCACTTGTCCCACCACCGGGCAGCGGTCCAAGCCGCCCGCCCGGCCTCCCACCCGGCGGTGGCGGCGGTTCGGGAACGCACCCTGTCCGTCACCCAGAAGCGGCTGGTGGCAGCGGTGAAGGGGTGGCAACTGGTCGCCCGCAAGAAGCGGAAGGGGGTGGGGCCGAAAAGGAAGCTCAAGCTGTTCCAAGCGGAAGGCGTGGGGTGAGATGACACCGGTACGCCAGGGTCGCGGCAGCCGCGGTGACGAGGTGGCTGACGGTGTTCACCCGTCAGCTTCGCCGGTTGCCGCCTGCACGATCGACCGGGGCGAGTTCGGTGAGTGCTCCAACTCCGCCGTGCCTCCCTCAGGCCGCCCCGCCGCCAAGGCACGCTCAGCCCGGATCACCTCCCGGTTGGTGATCCACCCGACCCGCGGTGACCTGCCGCCGGTATCGAGGAACTCCCGGACGGCCTCGACGGCGGCCTCGACCGGCACGAACAGGGCGTCGAAGATCAGTCGCCCCTCCCCGGCCCAGCCGACACGTGACCGGGCTGACAGCGGCCCCCCGGCGTACGACTTGAAATGCTCCGCCTCCCGGTAGTAGGGCGAGTCGAGGTCGGCGACCTCGTACCGGTAGTACAGGTGACAGCCGAGGCGGTCGACCTTGGTGAAATCCAGGCCGGCCGCCACACCCGGCTCGATCCCGTTCCCCTCCGGGAAGAAGGACAGCCCGGCGAACCCGCTCCCGTCCGGGTGGTTCCAGTAACCCTCGCCACGGGTGCGGAGCAGTTGGGAGATCTCGTCGAGGTTGGCGACCCGGCCGAGGCCGTCGACCGGGCAGCTGAACACAAACTGGGGCACGTGTCACTCCGAGCGGGTCATTGGCCGGACGCCGTTCGGAACGCCCGAACCCGACCAACAGGGCGACGTTATAGTTGGGGCATCACCCCTCGACCTGCTCCCCCCGTGATCACCGAGAGGAATCCCCATTCCTGGCGGTTCCCGCGGCCCCTCCGAGCGGAATCGCCGTGCCAGGGGACTCAAGGATCCGACCCCCGACGGCCGCGAAGAATCTTGGGGAGTCTGCCCCTCACACTCCCCGAGCGGGGCGACACGCAACGAGCAAGGAACCGCGTGCGAACGGGCCTGCCAAGGAAGACGGGGATCCGAGCGGCGGGACGCCCGACAATTATTCCAACGAATCCCAAAACATTCTCCGTCCCGGCACCAGTCGTGCAACCTGTCCCCCCGCACCCACACTGGAGTCACACCGTGAAGATCAAGCTGAGTTGCATGGCCCTCCTCCTGTCCTCGCTGGCGTCCGTCTCCTCCGCACAGACCCCGACCCCGATTATCACCCCACCGCCGGAGGGCGTGGCGATCGTGTCCGGGGCGTGGTACGTCGGCGGGACCACGTTCGCCAACGGCATGGCCTACCCGCCGGCCGTCGCGGCCCCGGTCCCCGCCCCGGTGGTCCCCCAGGCCCAGCCCACGGTGGTCTACCAGGTCCAACCCACGACCACCTACTACCCGACCGTGAGCAGTTACCAGACTTACACTCCGAGCTACAGCGGCGGGGTGATCTACTCGACCGGCTCCTCCTACCGGGGCGGGTACTCGGGTTACAGCACCGGGTATTACGGTGGCAGCACCCTCAACCGCGGGTACGGGCTCAACGGGATCGGGATCGGGATCGGTCTCGGCGGGTACTCCGGCAGCGGGTTCAACAGCGGCTTCAGCCGCGGCTACGGCGGGTACAACGGCTTCGGCGGCGGGTACGGCGGGTACAGTGGATATGGCGGGGGCTACGGCGGTGGGCGTCGTCGCTAACCGCGATCTGTGCTGAGAGACAAGAAGGCCGGTACTCCCAGTCACATCGGAGTGCCGGCCTTCTCTTTTCCCGCTGACGAAGTCGTGAGGTTGGCCGCATCCGTACATCCCGTTGACGCCCCGAACTTGCACTCGAAGTCAGATCGGTCATGCTGTGGCGGGAGTCGGACGGGGCGAACTACGAGGTGACGGCCGAGGAGGAGGTGACGGTCGCGGCGGGGAAGTACCAGCCGGCGAAGGTGGAGATGAAGACCGGGGGCGGGAAGACGACGCTGTGGTTCGCCCCCGGCGTCGGCTACTGGGTGGCCGCGAACGACCCCCGGCGGCACTGGCCGGTGGTGCTCGTCGGCTTCCTCGGCAAGTTGTTCGGCCCGGTCGGGTTTGCCGTCGCCGTCGCCCGCGGCGTCTTCCCACCGGCCTTCGGCCTGACCATCCTGACGAACGACCTGGTCTGGTGGGTGCCGTTCGCCCTCATCCTGTGGGACGCCTTCGTGTACCGGCGGCTCGCCGACCCGAGCGGGCTGGCGATCCAGACGTTCGTGAAGGAGAGCCGCATCCCGGCCAGCCCGGAGGCGGTGTTCCGCTTCCACGAGACCGCCGACGCCCTCGTGAAGTTGATCCCGCCCGGCGAGCCGCTGAAAGTGCTGGTGCCGCCCGCCTCGCTGCACCCCGGCACGCGGGTGGTGCTCCGCGGCTCGCTGCTCGGCCTGCCGCTCACGTGGGTGGCCGTCCACACCGAGTACGACCCGCCGCGGCTGTTCGCCGACCGGCAAGAGTCCGGCCCGTTCGAGCACTGGCACCACCGGCACCACATTCAGGATGACGGGGCGGGCGGCACGATCCTCCGCGACGAGGTCGAGTACGCCCTGCCCTTGGGGTGGGTCGGCCGGGTGCTCGGCGGCGGGCTGGTCCGCAAGAAGCTGACCGCCATGTTCGACCACCGGCACGAGGCCACCCGGCGGGCGGTGTGCGGGACGGAGGCGTCCGCCCGTGCCTGACGCCATGCCCGCCCTCCTCTGGCTGGCCCACCTGACCGCCACCCTGTTCCTGGTCGGCCTCATCTGGGTGGTGCAGGTGGTCCACTACCCGCTGTTCGCCCGCGTCGGGGCCGACCACTTCCACGCGTATTGGCGGGGGCACACCCGGCTGATCACCTGGCTCGTCGCCCCGGCGATGTTCGCCGAACTGGTGACGGGCGTGCTGCTGTTCGCCGTCCGCCCGCCCGGCCTGTCGCTCCCGCTGCTGGTGCTCGCGTTCGGGCTTCTGCTGGTGAACTGGCTCTCGACGTGGCTCGTGCAAATCCCGCTTCACGAGCGGCTCGGCCGGCGGTTCGACCCGGCCACCATCCGCCGACTGGTGCTCACGAACTGGGTGCGAACGGCCGCCTGGACGCTCCGCGGCGTGCTGGTGCTCGCCCAGACGTGGGGGTTGCTCCGACCGTCAGGCGTCGTCGAACAGTGACGGCGTGGAGGGCTTCGCGGGCTTCTTCACCTTCCTGAGGCGAACCGTCCGCTCCTGCTTCCGCGACCCGTGCCTCAGGTACACCGCGGCCGTCGCCGCCTTCGCCGCGGCCGACCTGCGGATGGCGTACAGGGCGTCGGTCATCTGTTTGACCCGCTCGGTGAACGGCACCACCGGCGGCGGGAAGCCCGGCAGGTCGTCGCCGCTCACGATCCGCTCGGCGGGCAGCGTCTTCAACTCCGGCACCCAGCGTCTGACGAACCGGCACCCCGCGTCCCAGTCGGCCAGCTGCTTGGCCGGGTTGTACACGCGGATCGCGTTCCACCCGACCACCCCGGCCTGCATCTGCAACTGATTCAGGTGGATGCCGGGGTCGTAGTCGCGGAACACGCGGGCCAGGTGCGGGTGGATCAGCCGGAGCCCAGCTTCCGGGGCTGCGTGGCGAAGAACGAGGCCACGTCCTCTGGGGTGACGGGGACCGACCTCTCGCCCCCGAACCCGTCGCCGCAGCGGGCGACGAGAAACGCCTTGCCGGCCCGCCGAACGAAGTCCCCGACGAGGTGCTTGGCGTCCGCGGTGTGGTCGGTCTTGGTCATGGCCCGTCTCCGCGTGGTGGCCGTGTCGCTCACCCCCCTACGCCAATTGACGGGTTCGAGTGTCCGAGCGGGAAGGGACGGGGCACCGTGCGGGGAGGGTCGCCCCCCCCCAAGGGAGGAGCGGGTCGGCGGCACCTGTTCCGGGGTGTGACGATGCCGGGACAGTGGAGACGGACGCCCTCGGACGTGCCGCATAGACTCCGAGACGGTCAGGTTCGGCTGGCCGTTCTGACACCGATCCGAACTGGCGTGACGGAAGCCCTCGCCGTAGACTTGCCCACTGAAAAATGACCGTCACGCACGGAGGCGGACAGCGTGCATTCGGGGGTCACGGCGTGGACGACACAGACGACCGAGCACCGCACGGGTCGGCGACTGGCACCCCCGTGTTCCGGTACGGCGTGACGGTCGCCGCCGTCGCCGTGGCGATGCTGGCCCGCTGGCTGCTCGACCCCCTCCTGGGCGACCACCTGCCGTTCGCCACGTTCTTCGCCGCCGTCGCCGTCGCGTCGTGGGTGGGCGGGTTGCGGCCCGCCCTGCTGGCGACGGCGTTGGGGTTCCTGCTGGCGTTGGCCTTCTTCGTGCCCCCCCGCCTGTCCGTCCTCGGCACGTCCGGCCCGCACCTGGTCGGGCTGGCGATGTACTTCGTGGTGTGCCTCACCTTCGCCGGGTTCGGAGAGGCCATGCGGGTCGCCCGGCGGCGGGACGCCGACCGGAAGGAGCGGCTGCGGACCACCCTCGCCAGCATCGGGGATGCGGTCGTCTGCACCGACCGCGACGGCCACGTCACCTACCTGAACGCCGTGGCCGAGTCGCTGACCGGGTGGACGAACGACGCGGCGGCGGGCGTGCCGCTGACCCAGGTGTTCCGCATCGTCAACGAGGCCACCCGCCTGCCGGTCGAGAACCCGGCGATGCGGGCGTTGACGGAGGGGGTGGTCGTCGGGCTGGCGAACCACACCATCCTGATCGCCAGGGACGGGACGGAGCGACCGATTGACGACAGTGCCGCCCCGATCCGCAACCAGGAAGGGGCGGTCGTCGGGTGCGTGCTGGTGTTCCGGGATATCGCCGACCGCCACCGGGCCGACGCCGCCGTGCGTCGGAGCGAGGAGCGGTTCCGACTCGCCGCCGACGCGGTGAACGGGATCATCTACGAGTACCACCTCGCCACCGGGCACGTCGAGCGGACGCGGGGGTTGCTCGAAGTCCTCGGCCACCGCCCCGAAGAGGTTCCGCCGACCGGCGAGTGGTGGGCCGACCAAATCCACCCGGACGACCGGGAGCGGGTCGCCCGTTCGGACCCGAACCTCGCCCCGCCCGGCCCGATGATGACCGAGTACCGGGTGCGTCACAAGGACGGGCGGTGGCTGCACGTCGAGGACCGGGCGGTGCTGGTGCGGGACGCCGCCGGCACCCCGGTGAAGCTGGTCGGCTGCACGGTGGACGTGACCCCCCGCAAGCAGGCCGAGGAGGTGGCGAGACGCCGGGCCGAGGAGGTGCAGGTGTTGTTCGACACGCTGCCCGTCGGCATCTTCGTCGCCCACGACCCGGAGGGACGGACGATCACCGGCAACCGGGCGGCTCAAAACCTGCTCCGGACGCCAGCCCGGAACCTGTCGCTGACGGCCCCGCCGGACGAACTGCCGGCCACCTTTCGGGTGTGTCGGAACGGGGTGGAACTACCCCCAGACCAGTTGCCCGTCCAGCGGGCGGCACGGGGCGAGGTGGTGGTGAACGAGGAACTGGAACTCGTCTTCGCCGACGGGGGCGTGGTGAACGAGTTGATTTCCGCCGCCCCGCTGTACGACGCCGACGGGCGGGTGCGGGGGGCGGTCGCCGGGGCGTTGGACATCACCGCCCGGCGGCAGGCCGAGGACCGGCTGCGGGAAAGCGAGTCCCGCTTCGCCGTCGCCCTCCAAAACACCCGCATCCTCGTGTACACCACCGACGCCGAGTTGCGGTACACCTGGGTCCGCAACCCGCACCCGGCGTTCGATCCGGCAGTGGTCCTCGGTCGCCGGGACGACGAGTTGCTCCCGCCGGAGCAGGCCGAACCCCTGATCAGCCTCAAGCGGGACGTGCTGGAGAGCGGGGTCGGGCGGCGGGGGGAGTTCGCGGTCCGACTGAACGGCGAGCGGAGCGTCTACGACATGACGGTCGAGCCGCTGCGGCACGACGGCAGGTGCGTCGGCGTGACCGTGGCGGCGATGGAGATCACCGAACGCAAGAGGGCCGAGGAGCGGGTGCGGGCGAGCGAGGAGCGGCTGCGGCTGGCGACCCAGGCCACGGGGGTCGGCATTTGGGAGTGGAACGTCGCCGCCAACCAGGTGCGGTGGGACGCCCAGATGTTCCGCATCTACGGCCTGCCGCCGACCCCGGACGGGTTCGTCCGGTATGACGCCTGGAGCGGGGCGGTGCTCCCGGAGGACTTGCCCCGCCAGGAGGAGGTGCTGCGGGACACGGTGCGGCGGCAGGGGACCAGCCGCCGGGAGTTCCGCATCCGGCGGGCGGGGGACGGGGAGTGCCGGGTCGTGCAGGCGGTCGAGACCGCCCGCCCCGACGCCCACGGGCAGACGGAGTGGGTGGTGGGCACGAACCTCGACATCACCGACCGGAAGCGGGACGAGGAGGGGGTCGAGAACAGCCGCCGGACGCTCCACGCCGTCGTCGAGCAGTGCCCGTTCGGCATCTACATCGTGGACGACGGGTTCCGCGTCCTGACCGTGAACGCCGGGTCGCAGGAGAAGGCGTTCGCCAACGTGCGGCCCGTCGTCGGGCGTCCGTTCGAGGAGGTGATGCGGACGCTGTGGCCGGAGCCGGTCGCCGCCGAGTGCATCGCCATCTTCCGCCGCACCCTGGACACCGGCGAGCCGTACCGCTCGACGGACTTCGTGAACCCCCGTGCCGACATCGGCGTGACCGAGGGGTACGAGTGGGAGGTCCACCGCATTACCCTGCCGAGCGGGCGGTACGGGGCGGTGTGCTACTACTTCGACTCGACCCGGCTGCGGCTGGCCGAGCAGGCGTTACGGGACGCCGACCGGCGGAAGGACGTGTTCCTGGCGACCCTAGCCCACGAACTCCGCAACCCGCTGGCCCCGATCCGCAACGGCCTCCAGGTCATGCGGCTGGCGAACGGCAGCCCCGAGGCCGTCGAGAAGGCCCGCTCCATGATGGAGCGGCAACTCGGCCAGATGGTCCGGCTGGTGGACGACCTGCTCGACGTGAGCCGGGTGACGACCGGCAAGCTGACCCTCAGCCGGGAGCGGGTCGAACTGCGGGCGGTGATCGACGTTGCCGTCGAGACGGCCCGTCCGGTCATCGAGCACGCCGCCCACGACTTCGCCGTCGTCGTGCCGGACGAGCCGATCTTCGTGGACGGGGACGTGACCCGGCTGGCCCAGGTCGTCTCGAACCTGCTGACCAACAGTGCCAAGTACACGCACCGGGGCGGGCACATCCGCCTGACGGTGCGGCGGGAGGGCGGGGCGGCGGTTGTGTCGGTCCGGGACGACGGCATCGGCATCCCGCCGGCCATGTTGGACAAGGTGTTCGTCATGTTCACCCAGGTGGACCGCACGCTGGAGAAGACGACCGGCGGGCTGGGCATCGGGCTGTCGCTGGTGAAGGGCCTGGTGGAGATGCACGGCGGCACCATTGAGGCCCGCAGCGAGGGCGAGGGCCGGGGGAGCGAGTTCGTCGTCCGGTTGCCGGTACTGACGCACACCCCCGCCGGGGCGGACGGCCACCACAATCGGGCCGAGGAGGTCGTGCCCACGGGCCGTCGCCGCATCCTCGTGGTGGACGACAACGCGGACGCGGCAGACTCGCTCGCCCAACTCCTCGAACTGCTCGGGAACGAGGTCCGCACGGCCTACGACGGGGAGGCCGGGGTGGCGGCGGCGGGGGCGTTCCGGCCCGCCGTGGTGCTGTGCGACATCGGGATGCCGAAGGTGAACGGGTACGACGCCGCCCGCCGCATCCGGGCCGAGTCGTGGGGTGAGAACATGGTGCTGGTGGCCCTGACGGGCTGGGGCCAAGACGACGACCGGCGGAAGAGTGCCGAGGCCGGGTTCGACCACCACCTGGTCAAGCCGGTCGAGTACGCCGCCCTGACGAAGTTGCTGGTCGGGTTGGAAACGGAGAAGTAGGGCGGGCGGGACCGCAGCCCCAGCGAATAAGGAGGACGAAGTGAGCAACGTCGATGTCGTGAAACGACTTTACGAGGCGTTCGGCAGGCGGGATCGAGACACCATCCTCGCCCTGCTCCACCCGGACATCGAATGGGTGCAGAATGAGGGGTTTCCCGGTGGCGGCAGGCACGTCGGTGTCGAGGCCGTGTTGGAGGACGTGTTCGCCAAGTTCCGGCGGGATTGGGATGTCTGGCAGGCTCCGGTCCGTGAGTGGCTGGACGCCGGGGAAATCGTCGTGGCGGTCGGGGAGTACCGGGGGACGTACAAGGCCACGGGCCGCTCCATGACGGCGGTGTTCGCCGGGTTGTACCGGGTCCAAGGCGGGCGGATCGTCCAGTTCCGGCAGTTCACCGACACGGCCAAGATTGCCGGGGCGATGGTGGCCGCTGGCAATGGGGGAGCCTAATTGCCGGTCGTCCCATCAGAACCACAGGACGGTGTGGGTGTCCAGCAGGATCGTCACTCCATGTACTCCTTGAAGTCATCGAGCGGGGCGTTGAAGTCCGGGGCCATCCAGAACTTCCGGTCCTTGGGGGTGCCGGCCTGGCACGGCCACGAAGTCCGCTCGGCCTTCTTCACCTGTGCGACCGGCTGTCCGGCGGCGGTGATCGTCAACTCCTGGCCCGGTTGGCGTGAGTCGAGCAGTTCAGGCAGTTTCGCGTGGGCCTCTTCGAGCGTGACGGCGGTCATGTCGTCCCCCTCGCCTTCGACACGGTGACTTCGAGCCGTTATCCCCCGGCAGCGAACACGAAATCGGGCCGGCGTCATAACTCGTGGATCAAATCGCACCCTCACGGAGAATAGAGAACGTGCGACGTGGGTGCCGAGGTGCGACTTGATGCCGAGTAGCTCGTTGAGTGCGGTCGTCCACAACCTCCGAACCGCCGTCGAGCGGGGCGGGGGCGGGCGGACCGATGGAGAACTGCTGACCCAATTCCTGGGCCGGAGGGACGAGGACGCCCTCGCCGCCCTAGTAGAGCGGCACGCCCCGATGGTGTGGGGCGTATGCCGCCGAGTCACGAACCGGGGGGTGCGGTTGGTTCGGGTCGGAATTTCTCGTCAAGTTGACCGATCAAATCGCCACCCTGCGAGGATATCAGAGCAGTGGACGGGCGACCGCCGGAAGGAACTTGATGGCAACCACGCCGATGAACCGGGTCATCCAACACCTTGTTGCCGCCTGCGGCCGGGACGGGATGACCGATGGGGAACTGCTCACCCGCTTCCTGAGCGGTCGGGACGAGGACGCCCTCGCCGCTCTGATCGGGCGGCACGGCCCGATGGTGTGGGGCGTCTGCTGCCGCGTCCTGCGCCACCCGCACGACGCCGAGGATGCGTTCCAGGCCACCTTCCTCGTCCTCGTCCAGAAGGCGGCGACCTTGCCGAACCGGGAGACGGTCGGCAACTGGCTGCACGGGGTGGCCCGCCAAACGGCGGTCAGGATGCGAGCGTTCGCCGCCAAGCGTGGCCTACGGGAGAAGCAGGTGGCGGTCATGCCCGAACCGACCACGGCGGAACAGTACGTCTGGAATGACCTCTCGCCGGTGGTGGACGAGGAGTTGAGCCGCCTGCCGAACAAGTACCGTGCCCTCATCGTGCTGTGCGATCTTGAGGGCGTGACCCGCAAGGAAGTCGCCCGACGACTCGACATCCCCGAAGGCACGGCGGCAAGCCGGTTGGCGGCGGCGAGGGCGATGCTGGCGAAGCGGCTGGCCCGACGTGGGATTGTCCTGTCCGGCGTTCTGCTGGGGGACGTGCTGTGCCAGCAGTCGGCGTGGGCCAACGTCCCGGCGTTGGTGGTGTCGAACACGAGAACAGTCGCAAGCCTCATGGCGGCGGGGAAGGCGGCGGGGGTGATCTCCGGTCCCGTCACCACACTCACACAAGGGGTGCTGAAGACCATGTTCATCAAAAAGATCATGACGACGACGATGGCGGTTCTGGCGTTGGGCGTGACGGTCATCCTCGGCGGGAGTCTGGCCGTCGGGCAGACCGAAGGCACGGGCAAGCCGAGCGACAAGCCGCCGGCTTCAGCGGAGAAGCCGATGGAGACGCCACCAACGGCTGCCGAGAAGCCACTCGTAGCGAAAGTGGCGGCTCGTGATGTCGTCGTCAACACGCCGACGATACTCGGCAAATTGCAAGGAGAGTGGGAACTCCAGCCGAAAGTGGAGAACGAGTACAAGCAACGGGTCAGTTTCACCACCGGGAATTCCGGAAGTTGGCAGCGGAGTGAGGGCACGCTACCCGTGACCATCACCTACTACGTCGAAGGGCAGGAACTGCTGATTCAGCACAACTACGAACCGAACGGGGCGTTCAATTATCGACTCAAGCAGTTGCGGTTCGAGTATGCCATCAGCAATGACAAGAGCACCCTCACCCTGACCGCCGGAGAGAAGACGCAAACCTGGAAGCGGATTCCGAAAGCAAACCCGAAACAGGAGGGTGAGAAGATGCCGCCCGAGAAGGAAGCGTTCACCGCCTGGGGCAAGGAAGTCGGCGGCCTGCAAGCGGGCTTGGGCTTGCTTCCCGGAGCGAAGCGGGACTACCAGCCCGGCGAAACGGTCACGCTCGTCGTCCGCGTCCGCAACGTCAGCAAGCAGGCGGTGAAGTTCGAGTACGTCAAGCAGTTCTTGGACGAGAATCGGCCCACCGTGACGAACGCCGCCGGGAAGGCCATCCCGCAGTCGGGCACCACCATGCTGGGCATTCACGGGCCGACCGAAGTGAGCATCGAGCCGGGCAAGGAGGTCGTGTTGGAGACGAGGATGCACGGTTCGGCTGGTTCGCCGTTCGCCCTCCTGCCGGAGAGCGGGGGCATCTCCAGCACCAAGGCGTGGCCTCTCTTCGTGGGCACCGGCAAGGTCAGCCTCCACTACGACGCGGTGTTCGGGAACTCCTCATCAGGCAAGATCAAACTCGACCCCGATCTGGCAAAGTTCGCCACCGGGAAGTTGGAACTGGAGGTGAAAGATGCTCTGCCAGTGAAGCAAAAAGTCCTCACGCCGGCAGAAGCGATCAAGGTGGCTGGCGACGGCAAACTTGCGAGAGAATTCAACGAAAGCAACTCGGCGGTGGAATTCAAAGTCGAATTCGTGACGAAGGCGATCCAGGTCAAGGCCAGCGGCGAGAAAGACGCCGCGTGGGGACACGGCCACAGCCCGGACGATATCTGTCTCGGCACACTCGTCCCAACATCGCCCATCAAGAGCGACGACCCACTGAGCCGAAATCACATCCGGTTCGTGGCGACCCTGACTGAAAAAGCGATCAAGCAATTCAACAAGGCGGGCATCACCGACCTGGAGAAGCACTTCAAAGGGAAGACAGTCCGCGTCACCGGCACGATATCCTGGAACGCCTATGATGGCTTGGGGTCGGCTGATGAAGTCGAGATCGTACTCGACGACATGAGCCAGCTTGAAGTAGTGAAGTGAAGCAGGCCCCCAGTCAGCCGGCTCTTCCGCCGACTGCACCGGGCGACCGCACGGCAGCCGGTGCGGGTGGGCGAGTACACCGGGAAGCGGTTCACCTTCTTCGCTGACCCGGACGGGCTGCCCCTGGAACGGTAGGAGCAAGGCGGAAGTCCCGATTCGCGTCAGGAGGTGCCATCACTCACCGCGGACAGACCGTTGTGCGGAACGCCGCCGGAGTTTCACGGCCAGCGTCGGGGCCGCCGCCATGAACAGCAGCCCGAAGCCGAGCAATCCGCCGCGGGTCAAGTCGTAGTCTTCCGCGATCCGTTCCCACGACAGGCCGAGGGCGTACCGGCCGAGGGCGATCTCGAACAGGACCGTCAGCACAACCCACAGCAAGCCCACGCCGAGCAACCGGAGCCGCGTGCCCGCCCCGATCCAGCGGACGAACACCCACGCCACGCCGAAGATCAGCAGCGACCCCGTGAACACCGACACGCGGCGTGCCGGGAAGTCGCCCACGAGCGGAACCAACAGGAGCGTGCGGAGGACACCGTGCACCGTTTCGACGGCGATGATCACGAGCCAGACGAGGACCGCTCGCAGTACGACCCGCGGCATCGCTCACCCTCCAGAGCCCGAGTCGATTTCCCCCTCACCCGTCGCCGACGAATCGACACCGGCTACCGAACAGCCCGCGAAGTAGGCCAACGCGACCGGGAGTACGCCCGCGATCCAGGCCGCCTTGGCGTCACAATACGCGTTCGAGTCGTTAGGGTGCAGCTCCCGGCACCGCCGCTTCTCCGCCTCGTACCCCCGTGCCGTCTCGGGGTGTGTTCGCAGGTAGTCGCGGAACGCCAGGTGCCGCTCGATCTCGCCGCTATCGGGTGCGAAGCAGTGGACCTGAAACAGTCGCAGCCCGGTGACGTCGTCGAGCGTGTAGTACCGCCGACCGGCGATCCCGTTCTCGCCCCGGCAGCGATACCCGAGGTGCCGAAACACGACCTCGTGAGCGTCCAGTTCGGTCACGCTCCACACCACGAGCAGCAGATCAATGACCGGCTTGGCGTGAAGGCCCGGAACGGCCGTCGAGCCGATGTGGTGCCCCGCAACGACGAGCCCGTTGAGGGCGTGAACCAGCCGGCCGATTTCCCGCTCGGCGGTCGCCGGCCACTCCGCCGAGTACGGGACGAGTTCCACGGGCTTCGGCACGCTCGCACCCCCCTCGGTCGCACTCACGCATCACCGCCGCACGCGGCTTCGGGTTCGGCACACTCCGCCGTGACGCTCTGCCGACGCACGCCGGTGCGGCGGTGACTGCTCTACGACCTGGGCCGGTGCAGGACCGCTCCCCATCAACTCGGCCCGTGGGCACATTCACTGCGGCGGCACCCGGATCTCGATGCCGTACCGGGGGGGGGGGCGGCCAGCAGCCGCACGACCTCGTCCGGAGTGGGCGGGTAGCCCGGCAGCTCGTCGCCGCACACGACGCGTGCCTCCGGAATGCGGTTCAACTCCGGCACCCACCGCTTCACGACCCGGCAGCCCGAACCCCGGTCGGCCGCCCGCCTGGCCGGGTCGGGCACCCGAACGGCGGACGCACTGACGCTACACTAGCCTTGCCGGGGCTGACCCGCCCCCCTCTCACGGTCTCTCACGAAGGGAAAACCCACGCGGTCCCGGTCGGGACGCGACCGGCCGTCCGCGAGAAGCAGGAACCATCCCCGGAACGGGTTCTAGCCGGACGCCGGCGGGGCGTTGCGGGCGTCGGCCCTCCGCCGCCGGCGGGCTGCCCCGGCTTGAGACCGGGGCGGGTATTCGGACTGACGGAGGGGGCTTGTCGTGCAACCGGGGCCGCGTTGCCGCCTCGGTCCACCGGGCGGGCACGCAGGCCACGCCGAACACCGCCCGCGACCCCGCGACCACCGCCAAGCGGCGGGCCGGGACGACCAGTTCCCCATCCCAGGAGACGACGATGGCCACGCTGCAAGTGTTCGACCGGCCGATGTGCTGTTCGACCGGGATCTGCGGCCCGAAGGTGGACCCGGTATTGCCGCGGTTCGCCGCCGACCTCGGCTGGCTCCAGGAGCAGGGCGTGACCGTCGAGCGGTACAACCTGGCCCAGCAGCCGCAGGCGTTCGTCGCCCACGACGACGTGAGGGCGGCGATCCGGGACGAGCACGCCCTGCCGCTGTTCCGCGTGAACGGCGAGATCGTGTTCCGGGGCGAGTACCCGTCCCGCTCGATGCTCGCCCGGTGGTGCGGGGTCGCCGTCCCGACCGCGTTGCCGGTCACCACGGAAACGAGCCGTGGCCCGACCGGCTGCTGCTGACCCGACACCACTTCACGCAGAGGGCGTCTCATGGAATTCCTCACCAGCCCCACGCGGGTGCTGTTCTTCACCGGCAAGGGCGGGGTCGGCAAGACTTCCGTCGCGTGTGCCGCGGCGGTGCGTCTCGCCGATACCGGCAAGCGGGTGCTGCTCATCAGCACCGACCCGGCGTCGAACCTGGACGAGGTGCTCGGCGTGACGCTCGGCACCACGCCGACGGCGGTGCCCGGCGTGCCCAACCTGAAGGCGATGAACATCGACCCGGAGGCGTCCGCGAGGGCGTACCGGGAGGGCATGGTCGCCCCGTACCGCGGGGTGCTGCCGGCCGCCGCGGTGGCGAGCATGGAGGAGCAGTTCTCCGGGTCGTGCACGCTGGAGATCGCCGCGTTCGACGAGTTCGCCCGGCTCCTCGGCGGCACCGCGTCGGCGGGCGACTTCGACCACGTGCTCTTCGACACGGCCCCGACCGGGCACACGCTGCGGCTGCTCTCGCTCCCGTCCGCGTGGGACGGGTTCCTGAGTGCCAACACGACCGGCACCTCCTGCCTCGGACCGCTCGCTGGACTCCAGGCCCAGCAGCAGCTCTACGCCGACACGGTCAAGGCCCTCGGGGACGCGAAGGTCACCACGCTCGTCCTCGTCGCCCGACCGGACGTGGCGGCACTCCGCGAGGCCGAACGGACCAGCGGCGAACTGGCCGCACTCGGCGTCCGGAACCAGCACCTCGTCATCAACGGCGTGTTCCGGGCAACGGACCGAACCGACCCCGTCGCCGTCGCCATGGAACAGCGAGCCGATGCGGCGGTGTCGCTCACGCCCGTCGGCCTGGCACACCTGCCCCGAACGGTGATCCCGCTCGCCCCGCACGGCCTCGTCGGGATCGCCGCCGTCCGGGCCTTGGGCTCGACCGTTGCGGTGCCGAACGTCACCCCGCCGACCGTCCCGGCCCCGGACGTGCCGCCCCTGGGCGAACTGATCGACGACCTGGCCCGGAGCGGCCACGGGGTCATCATGACGATGGGCAAGGGCGGCGTCGGCAAGACGACGGTCGCCGCGGCGGTCGCCGTGGCCCTGGCCGCCCGCGGGTTCCCGGTCCGGCTGAGCACCACCGACCCGGCGGCCCACGTGGCCGCGGCCCTGAACGGCGAGGTGCCGAACCTGACCGTGTCGCGGATCGACCCGCGGGCCGAAACGGCGGCCTACGCGGCCGAGGTTCTGGCCACCGCGGGCAAGGATCTGGACGCCAAGGGCCGGGCGATGCTGGAGGAAGACCTGCGGTCCCCGTGCACGGAGGAGATCGCGGTGTTCCGGGCGTTCGCGGCGGCGGTCGCCGCGGGCGAGGGCGGGTTCGTGGTCCTCGACACGGCCCCGACCGGGCACACGGTCCTGCTGCTCGACTCGGCCCTGGCCTACCACCGCGAGGTGACGCGGCAGGCGAGCGGGATGCCCGAAGCGGTCGAACACCTACTGCCCCGGCTCCGCGACCCGGACTTCACGCGGGTGCTGATCGTCACCCTGCCGGAGGCCACCCCGGTTCACGAGGCGGCGAAGCTCCAGGCCGACCTGAAGCGGGCCGGCATCGCCCCGTTCGC
>CAYMHO010000030.1:0-30333 GCA_964390195.1 uncultured Fimbriiglobus sp.
ACCCGGACAAGGCCCCGCCGCAGTTCCGCGGGTGGCACATCCTCTACCTGTGGTTGAGCACGGGGCAGTGGGCGGAGTGGCTGGTGCTGGCGTGGCTGACGCTCTCTCGTAGCCGCGAGCCGCAGGCGAGCGCGTCGCGGTGACACGCGCTCGCCTGCGGCTCGCGGCTACGGAACCTATTTCCCCACCGCCACCGGCCCGTGGTCGTCGCAGTGGTCGCCGTGCGGGTGGTGCAGGTGGCCGTCCACCAGGTAGTCGGTGTGGTCGCCGTGCGGCACCGGCTCGTGCCCGCACCCCGGCCCGTGGACGTGCCCGGTCGGGTGCCCGCCGCACGCGTGGGTGGGGGTGCAGGCGGCCGGGTTGGTGGCGTCCACCGCCAGGGCGTGTTCCTCGACCGCCCCGTCGCCGCCGGTGTGGTGCAGGTGGCCGTCGTGCAGGTGATCGATGTGGTCGCCGTGCTTCACCGCCGTGTGCCCGCAGCCGACCCCGTGAGTGTGGTCGCCGTGGGGGTGGGTTCCGCAGCTCATGGTCGCTCCGTGATCGGTGTGAAATGGGGCGATTTTAGTTTACCCGACGGCGCGCCCGGACGGGTCAATTTCCGCCCGCCGACGGTACACTGATGCGGACTGCGACTCACCGCCCGGAGTTTGCCCGACCATGGCCGACGACACCGACGACCGGCCGGCCGAGCCGAGGAAGGCGAAGGAGCCGAAGCCGCGGTTCAAGGAGCGGGATGACACGAACGAGGAGGACGACGACCGCCCGCGGAAGAAGCGGCGGGCGGCCGAAGGCGAGGACGAACCGCGGCCCAACGACCGCCGGGACGACGCACCACCCAAGAGGAAGCGGCGGGTGAGCGATGATGCGGACCGCGGCCCGCGGGTGAAGAGCAACGAAGGCCCGCCCGTTCTCATGTTGCTCGCCCTGATCGGCAGCGCGGTCGGGCTGCTGGCGGTGTGCGTCGGGTGCGGCTGGTGGTCGTGGGTGTGGCTGGTCGGCGGGGGCGACTTCGGCGGCGTCAACGAGCTCGAGGTGGTGTCGGCCAGTCGGCAGTCGCCGCTCACCCCGTTCGACAGCCCGCGGGTGCAGTGGGAGGTGAAGGCCCTGCGCGACACCAGCACAAAAGACGGGCAGTACTACCTGGTGATGAAATGCGGCACCCAGGAGGTGACCAAACCGCTCAGCCCCGGCGGCAAGGGGTGGTCGGCCAGTGGCGGTGGGCCGGAACTGGGTTTGAAGGGGAGTAGCGGGCCGCTGGAGGTGTGGGTGGAGAAGCGGCGAACGCAGGTGGCCAAAGACGGCACGGTGGTGTCGAACGTGTATAAGGTGCCGTAGGGTCGACATGAAATCGGGAACGCAGTGACCGGGTTGGTTTCGGTTCACCCGGTCACTGCGTTCCCGATTCCAGCATTACAGCCCCCGCTCGCTCGGCTTGCCCGGCAGGAACCGGCGGTTGGAGTCGAACAGGCCGGCGAACGCCGGGTCGGTCAGGTAGTTCGCCCGGCGGTGGCGGCTCAGCCCGCTGTCGGCGAACGACACGGCCATCTCGCCCGGCGGCATCCGCGGCAGGTCGAGCGCGTCCTCGCCGAGCACTTCCAGCCACGCCGTGCGGGCGGTGCCGTGCCGCGGCAGGCCGAACGCCTGCATGGCCGCCGAGTTCGAGACCATCGTCGTCCAGTCGTTCGGGTAGAGCGTCCGCAGTTGGCCGAGGTCTTGCCAGAACGTCCAGCACTGCAACCCGTACCCCCGCAGCAGGGTCATGGCCGTCCGCAGGAGGGGCATCTCGCCGAGCTGGGCCGCCTCGTCCACCACGAACAGCGTTCGCAACTCCGGCAGCCGCGTCCGCCGCAGGACGGCCGTCAGGAGGGTCGCCACCCACGCCCGCAGCACCGCCCGGTGGCTCTCCAGCTTCTCCGGCGGAATGACCAGGTACACCGTCACCGGGTCGCCGGCGATCAACTGCTTCAGGTCGAACGACGACGACTCCATCGACTTGCTCACCACCTCGCTGCCCAGGCACTTCATGTAGGTGCAGGCGGTGGTGCGGATGCACGGGCGGGTCTTGTCGGCCGGGGCGCTCAGGTACGCCACGAACTCGTCCCTCGCCAGCGGGTTCTTCACCTCGCCCTTGTCCAGCCAGGTGGCGATGTTGTAATCCAGGTCGTCCATGTACAGCAGCTTGCGGAGGGCGCTCGGGTTCCGCTCTTCCGCCGCCCCGCCGGTCGCCAGGTGGGCGATCAGCCCGGCCGCCAGCCCCTTGCCGGTGTCGTCCCAGTAGCGGTCGGTGCTGAAGTTGTGATCGACGGCGAACTGGGCCGCCAGCATCTCGGCGTCGGACTCGGCGTCCGACCCCGGTAGTGAGAACAGGTCGAACGGGTTCAGGCTGTCGGCCGGTTGGGACTTGTCCGCCACCAGCCCGAACGGGTCGAGGACGACCACCTTCTGGCCCATCTCGCGGCGGCGGCGGGCGGTCACCTGGGTCAGTTCGCCCTTGATGTCGATGGCGATGACCGAGCCGGGGTAGGTGAGCAGGTTGGGGATGATGACCCCGACGCCCTTGCCGCCGCCGGTGGGGGCGATGGTCATCAGGTGGCCGTCGCCCTTGTACAGCAGCGGTTCGGGAGCGGCGGCCGGGTCGGCGGGTGCGCCGCGGAGGGCGTGGAATCCGACCTCCTTGCTGCCGTCGGTGCCGCTCCAGCCGAGGAACAGTGAGCCGGCCGGCCAGTCCGGACCGGGGGCGGGGGCCTTCGCCTTCCCCCGCCGGCGTGACGACTTGCCGGTCGGGTCGGGGGGCGGGGTGGGCATCGGGATCCTCCGGGGGTGCTGCTCGCGGTGTCACCCCATGATACGCCGGGGGTGCCGGCGGAGAACACGGAAGGGGCGTGTTCGACGCCAGGGTGCGGGCGGGCCACGTCGTCCCGAACGCACGGACGCGCCTTCCCGCATCCGACGTGCGGTGCTACAGTAAACCCTTTCCCTTTTCAAAACCGGGCGGGGATTCCCAGTGGCGGCCACCAAGCTGATCGACGTGCGGCGGGGGATGGTGCTGAACATGGACGGGCAGCTCTACTACTGCCTGGACCGCGACCTGAACACGCCGGGCAACTGGCGGGCCATCCTGTATTTGAAGCTGAAGAACCTGAAGACCGGCAGCATCACCGACACGCGGGTGCAGCCGGACGACAAGGTGGATGTGGTGTACCTGGACACCCGCGACCACACGTACAGCTACAAAGACGGCGACGAGTACATCTTCATGGACTCGGAGACGTTCGAGCAGGTGTCGCTGAACGCCGCCATGGTGGGCGACATGATGAAGTACCTGCGGGAGAACGACACCGTCAAAATCACCTTCTACGACGGCAACGCGCTGAGCATGGAACTGCCGCAGACGGTGACGCTGAAGGTGATCGAGACCGAGCCGGGCATCAAGGGGGCGACCGCCGCCGCCCAGACGAAGGCGGCCACCCTGGAGACCGGCCTGGTGGTGCAGGTGCCCAGCTTCATCGCCGAAGGCGAAATGCTCGTCATCCAGACCGAAGACGGCAAGTACCTGAAGCGGTTCAAGGAGTAGTCCGATTTGTCCCCCTCTCCCCTGGGGGAGAGGGGTTAGGGGTGAGGGGGAGGGTGCGGGAAGAGACCTCACCCCCCGTCCCCCTCTCCATGACATGGAGAGGGGGTGTTCAAGTCCGACGCCTCCCATCACGTCCGCAAACGCCCCGAAACCTTCACGGGTTGAACACCCCCTCTCCATGTCATGGAGAGGGGGACGGGGGTGAGGTCCGAGATCACACCATGACACCTCCCGCCGATTCCCCGCTCCGCGTCGGGCCGTTCACCTTCCGCTCCCGGCTGTTCACCGGCACCGGCAAGTTCGCCACCTACGACCTGATGCGGGAGTGCATGACCGCCAGCGGGTGCGAGGTGACGACCGTCGCCGTCCGCCGCGAGCGGCTGATCGACGCCGCTGGTCACTCCATCCTCGACTTCCTCGATTTGGCCAAGCTGACCATCCTGCCGAACACGGCCGGGTGCTTCAGCGCGGACGACGCCATCCGTCACGCCCGACTCGCCCGCGAACTGCTCAAAGGCCTGGAAAACCCCGGCGCCAACTGGGTGAAGCTCGAGTGCCTCGCCGACAAGCGGACGCTGCTGCCTGACCCCATCGACACCCTGACGGCGACCGAGCAACTCGTGAAGGAGGGGTTCACCGTGCTCGTGTACAGTTCGGATGACCCGGTGCTGGCGAAGCGGTTGAAAGAGGCAGGGGCGGCCAGTGTGATGCCGGCCGGAAGTCCCATCGGGTCGGGGCAGGGCATCCTGAACCCGAACAACATCCGCATCTGCCTGGAGTACCTGAAGGAGAACGACCCGGACTACCCGGTGATCGTGGACGCGGGGGTCGGGACGGCGAGCGACGTGAGCGTGGCGATGGAACTGGGCTGCGACGGGGTGCTGCTGAACACGGCGGTGGCGAGCGCGAAAGACCCGGTACGAATGGCGTGGGCCATGCGGTACGCCACCGACGCGGGGCGGCTGGCGTACCTCGCGGGGCGAATCCCGAAGAAGTTGTACGCCACCGCCAGTAGCCCGACCGAAGGGGTGATCGCAACCAGCCGGGCTGGGTAGCCGCGAGCCAACGGCGAGCGCGTGGGAGTGGTTGGTCTCAGGGTTCAATTCAAACCGCACACGGGTGACGCGGACAATAACAGGGATGAAGTGGATCAGCACGGAACAAGAGTTCTTCTGATCCGTGTCATCCGTGTTTCATCCTCCGCATCCGTGTTCCCGCTGAATTGATCCCTGAAACCAGACACGCTCCCCTGCGGGTCGCGGCTACTGCAATCGGATCTCGTGCCCGCTCAGCCGCTCGAACCCGCCGTCGGTCACCAGGTAGTTGTGCTCGATCCGCACCCCGCCGACGCCGTCGATGTACAGCCCCGGTTCGAGCGTCACCACGTCGCCGGCCACCAGTTCGCCTTCGCTCCGTTCGACGAAGTACGGCGGCTCCGGGTGGCTGACCCCCAACCCGTGCCCGGCGTGGTGAGGGAACGCCTTGCCCAGCCCCTTCTGTTCGAACACGCCCCGCACCGCGTCGTACACGGACTGGCACCTCGCCCCATCCTTCAGTTCCGACTCGCCGGCCGCCATCGCCGACACGCACAGGTCGAACAACTTCTGCTGCTCCGCGGTCGGCTTGCCGCCGACGCACAGGGTGTTGGTGAAGTCGCTGCGGTACCCCTGGATGACGACCGAGAAGTCGAGGATGAGCAGGTCGCCGGCGTTCAACTCCCGGCGGGTGGCCATGCCGCCCCGACGGTTCGGCCCGTCGCTCACCGCGAAGTCGCCGTAGACCACCACCGGGAAGCCGGCCGCCCGCGTGCATTCCGCCGCGATGCCGCTGTACACGTCCAGCTCGGTCATGCCCGGTTCGGTCACCACCATCGCCCACTCGTGCCCGGCGTTCGTCACCCGCATGCACTCTTTCAGCAGTGCGATCTCGTCCGTGTCCTTCCGCCGCCGCATGCCCGCCACGGCCGTGTGCAACCGCACGGCGTCCGGGTCGGTGAGCGAATCATGCACCCGCCCGCCGGTGCCGGCCAACTCCACCACGTCTCGCAGGATGAGCCGCCGCGGCCCCTGGCCGGGGGTTTTCCCGTCGTACCACTTCACCGACACCCGCTCGTCCACGAACGCGGCGTCGTAGGTCTTCGGCGCGCGGTGGTCTTGAAACAGGGTGGTGTGGCCGTCCGGGGCGACGCGGAGGAACCCGCCGAAGTCCGCCCCCAGGTGGAACGGGTCGGTGTAGGCGTTGGCGAAGTACCGCAGGTGGACCGGGTCGGCGAGCAGGAGGGGGCCGGTCGGTTCGAGGGCGGCCAGCAGCCGTCCCACCCGCGACCGGCAGCCGTCGGCGGTGAGCATGACAGGAACTCCGAAGTGGTCTGCTCGCTCCGCGAGCGGATCAGCTCAGAACCGGACCGCTCGCGGAGCGAGCAGACCACATCACCCGATCGCCCCGCGGTCTTCGGACTTGAAGATGACGTCGATGGCCAGGGCGGCGGCCAGCACCAGCATCTTGGCGACCGGCTGCTCGGCCAGGTCCTCGGACACCTCCACCATGTAGGTGTCCGCGGAGGTGAACAGTTCCTTCAGCGCCCCGCCCCACTTCTTGCTGACGGTGCCCAGTTCCTCGCCGTCCGGGGTGAGCACGCGGTAGTCGAACCCGAAGAAGTTGCCCTTCACCTCGGCGAACTGCTTGTCCTTCGCGTCGTACACCCAGAACCCGCCGCCGAACGAGAAGATCTTGCTCTTGAAGTACCCGATCAGCTCGTTGTCGGCGTTCAGCACCTCCACGCGGGCCTGGAAGAAGAACGCCCCGCGGCGGATCTTGAACACCACCGCGTCCTCGTGGTCCCGCACCACCACGGTGGTGGGCAGCCACGACTTGGCCAGGAACCACCGCAAGGTCTGCACCAGCCCGCTCAACTTCTCCTCGGCCGTTCCCAGGTGTTCCTCCGTCTCGTAGTCGAAGATGTCGTACTTCTGCACGGTCTTGAGGAACTTGACCTGCTCCTTGACCATGAAACGATCGGCTTCGAGCACGGGGATGCCTCGCGGGGTGACAGGACCGGACGGGCGTTTTACGGTCGCCCGGCGGTTACGGACACGCCCGCGGGTGCGGTTTTATTCGCGAACGGCGCGACGTGAGTCCGCCGGCGGTAAAACACCCCCCTCACCCCCAACCCCTCTACCACAAAGGGGGCAGGGGAGCGAACACCCATGCCCGACCTGCTGGACAAGAAGGAAACCCGCATCCGCCGCATGTTCGGCAGCATCGCCCCGTGGTACGACACGCTCAACCACCTGCTCAGCCTGAACGTGGACACCCACTGGCGGAAGGCGCTCACCCGGCTGGTGCCGCCCACCCCCGGCAAGCCCGTGCTGGACGTCTGCACCGGAACCGGCGACCTGGCCTTCGCCCTGGACAAGGCCGCCAGCGGGAATTGCCCCGTCACCGGCTCGGACTTCGTGCCGGAGATGCTGGCCATCGCACGTAAGAAGGGGGCGAAGCGGAAGGCGGGCGAGCGGGTGACCTTCGTGGAAGCGGACGCCCAGCAGTTGCCGTTCGAGTCCGACCACTTCGACCTCGTCACGGTGTCGTTCGGCCTGAGGAACGTCACCGACACGGACAAGGGGCTGGCCGAGATGGTGCGGGTGGCGGCACCGGGCGGGCGGGTGGCGGTGCTGGAGTTCAGCCGCCCGCGGGGGAAGGTGCTCGGCCCGCTGTACCAGTGGTACTTCCGCCGGGTGCTTCCTCGTGTCGGCAACCTGCTGGCGAAGAACGACGACAGCGCGTACAAGTACCTGCCCGAGAGCGTGCTGACGTTCCCCGACGGCGAGGAGCTGGCGGCGAAGCTGCGGCAGCACGGGCTGAAGGACGTCTGGTTCAAGCCGCTCACGTTCGGGATTGCGACGCTGTACGTCGGGCGGAAGTAGGGGACGACTTCCACGGGGCAGTTACCACACTCGTCGAACCCCGTACTGGTCGAAAACGACGTCCGCACAGACGAGGGGAATATCCTCGACGAGCGCCTGGGCGGCAAGGAGCCGGTCGAACGGGTCTTTGTGGTGGAGCGGCAGGAGTACCGTTCGTTCGCAGTGTCGCGGTTCGATGTGCAACACGCCGAACAGGTTCCCTACAATCCCCCGGTGCATGAAGTCGGCGTATGGGGCGAACAGGTCGAGTTTCTTCTGTCGCACCTTGAGGGCGATCTCCCAGTAGCTGGCTGGGCTGATGAGAACGTCCGTCGTCGGGTCTTCGATCACCGCCTTCGCGGCCGCACTCAACTTCGGATCGTTCAGAACGAACCAGAGGAAGGCGTGCGTGTCGAGGAGTACCGTCATTCCATGTACTCCGCGAACTCGCTCAGGTCGATGTCATCGTCCGACACGATGACCGCCATCCCGACACAGTTTCCCGCCTTCCGGGGCTGGCGGGCGAATGGGTCGGCCACCAGGCGGGCGACCGCCTTGCCGCCGCGGGTGACGACCACCTCCTCGCCGGGGCGGAGGGCGTCGATGACCGCCGGTAGATTGGCCCGTACTTCGTCTTCGGTCAGCGTCGGCATGGGTGGCACCTCCACCGGGATTGTACCCTACGATCACCGAATCCCGAACCCCACCACCCCCTCGTCATCGCGGTCGAAGCTGTCTTCGTCGGAAATGTGATCGCTCATCCGCTCCCGCAAATCGGTCAGGAACGCCGTCACCTCGCTCGGCTCCCCCTCGGCCAGCAGTTCCACCCGACGGTCGGGCAGGTTCCGCACCCATCCGGCCACCCGGTACCGCCGGGCGATGCCCGCCGCCGTCGCCCGGAACCCCACTCCTTGAACGTACCCGGAGTAGTACACCAATTTCGTCATTCCCGTTCCCCGAGGGCGTCATGCGTCGTCTGATCAGTTCCGGCTCGCCGTTCGAAGCACAGATCGGGTACTCCCGCGCCGTCGTGTCCGGCGAGTGGGTGTTCGTGTCCGGCACCACCGGGTTCGACTACCGCACAATGACCATCCCGGACGACCCGGCCGAGCAGACCCGCCAGTGCTTCCGCAACATCACCGCCGCCCTCGCCGAGGCCGGGTGTACGCTGGCCGATGTGGTGCGGGTGCATTACATCCTGCCGAACGCGGCCGACTTCCCCGCCTGCCAGCCGGTGCTGGGCGAGCACTTCGGCACCGTCCGCCCGGCCGCCACCATGATCGTCGCCGGCCTGCTCGACCCGCGGATGAAGATCGAGATCGAGGTGACGGCCCACAAGCCGGGTTGAGGGCCGGCGGCGCCCGAGGGCTCACGATCTCCCGTGCGGGCTACTTCCCGTCCCGCACGGGTTCCGCCCGGCTTATGGCGGCCGCCATCTCCTTGTTCATCCGCTCCCGCAGTTTGGCGTCCACGAGGGCGTGCGTCTTGCCGGGGAACATCTCCACCACCGCGTCGCTCCCCAGTTTCGCCACCCGCCGCTTCAGCAGCCGGGCCGCCCCGTCCAGGTAGAACGTGTCCTCGTCGCCCATGTACACGTGGACCTTGCCCGCCAGTTTCGGCCCGAGCGTCGCCCACTCCCGCTTCAACTTCAGGCTGATGTCGTAAGGCTCCCACGCCTCGGCGACGTCCGGGTTGATCGCCCCCGTCTTGCGGTCCCACAGTTTCAGCGGCTTGCCGTCCTTCCCCCGCGGGCTGAACACCGCCTCGAACGACTCCAACTGCCCGCCCCGGCCCATCACCTCCTCCATCCGCGAGAACGAGTCGAAGTACATGACGCCCCGCCCGCTACCGCGGGAGAGCGCCCGCCGCTCCCCCTTCGGGTCGGTGAACAGGTTGGCGCTCGGGGTGTACAGGTCCACCCGCTGGAAGTCGCGGAAGTCGACCGGGTCGGGGGAGGTGCTCCAGCACCCGCCGAACGCGTCCGGGTAGGCCACCTGGAGCCACAGGCTGCTCCACCCGCCGGACGAGTGCCCGGTGACCAGCCGGGCGGCCGGCTTGCCGACCCCGCGGTACGTCTTCTCGATGTGCGGGATCAGTTCCTCGACCAGCGCCGTCCCGACCGGGCCGTTGTTCGCCGAGTCGGCGAACACGCTGTGCCCGAGGCGGCAGTTCGCGTCCAGGACCACCCAGATCGCTTCCGTGCCGGCCAGGTCCCAGGCCTTGCGGCGGGCCGCGCCGAACGCGGCGAAGTGGTCCCCGCCGAACCCGGGGATCTCGTACACCACCGGGTACTTGCGGTCGGCCTCCTTGGTGAACGACGGCGGCAGCACCACCCCCGCCCGCATCCGCGTCGGCCGGCCGTGGAACTTCGTCAGCCGTTTGCTCTCGACGTCCACCAGCTTGACGGCGTCGGTCTCCTTGAACTCCGGCTCGGTCGCCACCTGGTCGAGCGTCAGGGCGGTGTCGCCGGCGGCGGCCGGGTCGAACTCTTTCAACTCGACCGGCTTCGAGTACAGGTTGCCGGGGCTGGCGGCGAAACTGATCCCGCCGAGGTCGCGGTCGAGCACCGCCTGGGCGAAGTACCGCCCGGGCTTCACCTCCTTGAGGGGCACGGTGCCGAGGGCGTCGGCCCCGACGGTGAGCGGCGTGCCCGGCTTCCACCCTTTCACGTCCACGGCGAACGCCGGCTCGGGGTTCCCCCAGTTCAGCCCGCGGACGACCGGCGCCGGCGCCCGTGGGCTGAGCACGACCACCACCCGGCCGGTGAACGGCTCGGCCAGCTTGGCCGGGTCGAACGTGAGGGTGAAGGACGCCGGCTTGGGGTCGGCGGCGGTGGCCGCCGACGCGAAGAGTATGACGGCGAAGAGGGCGACCGGGCGCATGGGCGGCTCAGGGGGATCGAGCGACGGGTGTTCGGGCCGTTCTACCCGATTCCGCCGCCGCTCGCCAGATGCCCGCCCGCCGCTATGACAATATCTGCTTTCCCACCCCATCCACACACCTTCCGGACACGCTGCCAATGTCTCCCGGTGTCTTCCTGCTGACCGCCGCGCTGGCGGTGACACAGCCCGCCGACCCGCCGAAGAAGCCCGACTTCACCCCGCCGGTGGGGGCGTTCCGACTCCGCTCGGTCGGTCCGGCCATCACCTCCGGCCGCATCGCCGCCCTCGCCGTCAACCCGAAGGACCGCGCCCACTACTTCGTGGCGGTGGCGTCCGGTGGGGTGTGGAAGACGACCAACGCCGGCACCACCTTCACCCCGGTGTTCGACGACCAGGGGAGCTTCAGCATCGGGGCCGTGACGCTCGA
Source organism: uncultured Fimbriiglobus sp. (assembly GCA_964390195.1). GTDB lineage: Bacteria > Planctomycetota > Planctomycetia > Gemmatales > Gemmataceae > JALHQU01. Next base: position 10,786 of record CAYMHO010000030.1, read on the forward strand.
CCCGAACGACGTGAACACCGTGTGGGTGGGCACCGGGGAGAACAACAGCCAGCGGAGCGTGGCCTACGGCGACGGCGTGTACAAGAGTACCGACGGCGGGCGGAGTTGGCAGAACGTCGGCCTGCCCAAGAGTGAACACATCGCCAAAATCCTTGTTCATCCGAAGGACTCGAACACCGTGTACGTCGCCGCCCAGGGGCCGCTGTGGGGGCCGGGCGGGGACCGCGGGCTGTACAAGACGACCGACGGTGGCAAGAACTGGACGCGGGTGCTGCACGTGGATGACGACACCGGCGTGACGGACGTGGTGATGGACCCCCGCAACCCGGACGTGCTGATCGCGGCCAGCTACCAGCGCCGCCGGCACGTGTGGACGCTCGTGAACGGCGGCCCCGGCAGCGGCGTCCACCGCACCACCGACGGCGGCAAGACGTGGAAGAAGGTCACCAGCGGACTGCCCGGCGGCGACCTCGGCCGCGTCGGGCTGGCGATGGCCCCGAGCGACCCGGACACGGTGTACGCCCAGGTGGAAGCGGCCGAGAAGAACGGCGGCATCTTCCGCAGCACCGACAACGGCAAGACGTGGGAGAAGCGGAACCCGTTCGACAGCCAGGCGCAGTACTTCTGCACGCCGGTGGTGGACCCGGTGAACAAGGACCGGCTGTACGTCATGCACGTGTACAACCAGGTGTCGGACGACGGCGGGGCGACGCTGAAAAACCTGGGCGAGGCCGACAAGCACGTTGACAGCCACGCGATTTGGATCGATCCCGCCGACCCGAAGTTCTACCTGTGCGGGTGCGACGGCGGGCTGTACGAGAGCCACGACGCCGCCAAGACGTGGGTGTTCAAGGCGAACCTGCCGGTCACGCAGTTCTACGACATCGGCGTCGATCAGAACCCGAAGTCCGGGCCGTTCTACCACATCTACGGGGGCACGCAGGACAACTTCACCCAGGGCGGGCCGGTCCGCACCCGCAGCAACAACGGCATCGTGAACGCCGACTGGTACATGGTGCTCGGCGGGGACGGCTTCCACTGCAAGGTGGACCCGGACGACCCGGACACGGTGTACGCCGAGTTCCAGTACGCCGGCATCGTGCGGTACAACCGCAAGACCGGCAACCGGGTGGACATCCGCCCCATCCCGGCGAAGGGCGAGCAACCCCTGCGGTGGAACTGGGATTCGCCGCTCATCATCAGCCCGCACAACAGCAAGCGGCTGTACTTCGCCGCGAACAAGCTGTTCCGCTCGGACGACCGCGGGGAGAGCTGGACGCCCGTTTCGCCCGACCTGACCCGCCAACTCGACCGCGACAAACTGAAGGTGTTCGGCAAGATTCAGTCGCCGGAGGCGGTGTCGAAGCACGTGTCCACCAGCTTCTACGGGAACATCGTGTCGCTGGCCGAATCGACGAAGAAGGAGGGGCTGCTGTACGTCGGTACCGACGACGGGCTGGTGCAGATTTCGGAGGACAGCGGGAAGACGTGGCGGAAGGTGGAGAAGGTGGCGAACGTGCCGGAGGGCACCTACGTCAGCAAGTTGATCACCAGCCAGCACGACCCGAATACCGTGTTCGCCGCGTTCGACGCCCACAAGAACGCCGACTTCAAGCCGTACCTGTGCAAGAGCACCGACGCCGGTCAGACGTGGGTGAGCATCGCCGGCGACCTGCCCGAACGGGGCACGGTGTACGCCATCGCCGAGGATCACGTGGACCCGAACCTGCTGTTCTGCGGCACCGAGTTCGGGCTGTACGTCACCTTCGACGGCGGCAAGAAGTGGGTCCGCATGAAGAACGGCCTGCCCACTATTCAGGTGAAAGACCTGGCCATCCAGAAGCACAACAACGACCTGCTGGTCTGCACCTTCGGCCGCGGGTTCTACGTGCTCGACGACTACTCGGCCCTGCGGAAGCTGACCACCGAGGCGGCGGTGAAGACGAACTCGATCCTCCCGCCGGAGCGGACCTACGCCTACGTGCAGTCGTCGCAGCTCGGCGGCGGCGGCAAGAGCTTCCAGGGGTCGGCCCACTACTTCGCCGACAACCCGCCGTTCGGGGCCACGTTCACCGTCACCCTGAAAGAGAACTTGAAGACGAAGAAACAGCTCCGGAAGGAGAAGGAGGCGGAGGCGAAGAAGGCGGGCAAGGAGATCGACTACCCGAGCCTGGACGACCTGCGGGCGGAGGCCGAGGAGGAGGCCCCGGCGGTGACGATGACCATCGCCGACAGCAGCGGGGACGTGATCTCGCAGCTCTCCGCCGCGACCAGCGAGGGGGTGTACAAGCTGACGTGGAACCTGCGGCAGTTCGGCACCAACCCGGACGCCCCGTTCGGCGGGTACGGCCCGATGGTGACGCCCGGCAAGTACACCGCCCAACTGTTCAAGCGGCACAACGGGGCGACGACGAAACTGACCGAGCCGGTGGCGTTCGAAATCCTGCCCGACCCGCTGACCACCCTGAAGGCCGACGACTTCGCCGCCATCGCCGCGTTCAACAAGGAGGTGCGGACCGCCGCGAAGCAACTGTACGCCACCACCAAAGTGACCGACGAACTGACGGCCAAAGTGGACGCCATGCGGAAGGCGCTCAAGCTGGCCCCGAAGCCGGACGACGACACCGAAGCCAAGCTGACCAAACTGGTCGATCAACTGCGGGTGGTGAAGCGGAAGTTGAACGGGGACGGCATCCTGGCCGCCCGTCAGGAGAACGTGCCGGACAGCATTTCGGATCGCATCCGGTACGCCGGCGGGACGAACGACGACGCGGTCGCGCTGCCCACCGGCACGGCCAAGCAGTCGCTCAAGATCGGCCTGGAGGAACTGGTCGAGGTGACGACCGCTGTGCGGGCGATGGCCGAGAAGGACGTGCCGGCCGTCGAGAAGAAGCTGGACGAACTCGGCGTGCCGTGGACGCCGGGCCGTTTGCCGAAATAGGGTGTGTGAACGAGCCGCGACCGCGAGGGAGCGGGGCCACCCCGCTCCCTCGCGGTCGTGGCTCGTTCACACCGCGTAGAATTCCCGAACCTGTCCGCCGGGTGGTCTGTCCGGTCGGGCATGAGTACCACCGTCACCGATACCGTTGAACCACCCCTAATGGATTCCCACACCCTCGGGTTGCTGGAGTTCGACAAGGTCCGCGAGCTGCTCGCCGGGTACGCCGCGTCGTCACTCGGGCGGGACTTGTGTCGGGCGGTCGAGCCGTCCACGAACGTCGAACAGATACGCTCAGAATTGACATTTGTGTCCGAGATGGTGGCGGCGCTCGACCAGAACCAACCGCCGCCTCTGTCCGGGTTGCACGACGTCCGCCTGCTCGTCAAACGTGCCGCCATCGGCACCATGCTCTCGGCCGAACAACTCTTGCAAGTGGCCGAAACGCTCGCCTGCACCGGAAACGTCTTCCGCTACCGGATGCGACTCGGCCAGCAACTCGAAGCGCTCATCGAACTGCTCGCCGGCATCGAAGACTTCGGCCCCGTCTCACGCAGCATTTCCGGGTGCATTGACGGTCGCGGGCACGTGCTGGACGTGGCCAGCCGCGACCTGTCCGCCGTCCGCCAGAAGCTGTTCGAACTGGACGAGAAGGTGAAGAACGAGGTGAAGCGGCTGCTGCGTGACCCCGAGTTGCGGAAGATCCTGAGCTACCCGAACGCCACCGTGAACGGCGACCACTACGTGCTGCCGGTGGCCGTCAACCACCGGCACAAGGTGGAAGGGATCACCCACCGGGTGAGCGCGACGGGCGAAACGGTGTTCGTCGAACCGCGGAGCATCGCCCACCTGAGCGCCGAACGGGTGACGCTGAAGGCCGAGGAAGACCGCGAGGTGAAGCGCATCCTGCGGCGGTTGAGTGGTGAGGTCGGCCGCGTCGCCAAACCCCTCAGTTACAGCCTCGACGTCATCGCCAGATTGGATTTCATCACCGCTCGGGCACGCCTCGCACGGGAGTTCGACATGAACTGCCCGGACGTGAACAGCGACGGCCGCCTGTGGCTCCGCAACGCCCGCCACCCGGTGCTGATGAACATCTTCCGCACCGCCGAGCAGAAGAGCGAACAGGGCCACAAGCCGGGGATGATGGTCGCCCCGCCGAGTACGCCGACAGTCGATGTGAAGCCGCCGAGGCAAGTGGTGCCGATCGAGGTGAGGCTGGGGTTGGGGTTCAACCTGCTCATCATCACCGGGCCGAACACGGGCGGGAAGACGGTCACGTTGAAGACGGTCGGGCTGCTGTCGGTGATGGCACAGTGCGGGATGCACATCCCCGCGGCGGCAGGAAGCATGGTGCCGGTGTTCTCGCACATCCTGTCCGACATCGGCGACGAGCAGAGCCTGGAACAGTCTCTCAGCACCTTCAGTTCGCACATCACCCGCATCGCCGAAATCCTGAAGACGGCCGACGCCAACAGCCTGGTGCTGCTCGACGAACTGGGTGCCGGCACCGACCCGACCGAAGGGGCCGCACTCGGCCGGGCGATCCTGGACGCGCTCGACGAACGCGGGGTGCGGGCCATCGTGACGACGCACCTCGGCGATCTGAAGACCTACGCCTTCAACAACCCGCGGGCCGAGAACGGGGCGGTCGAGTTCGACATCGAGACCCTCCGGCCGACGTACCGCCTGCACATCGGGCAGTTCGGCATGAGCAACGCCCTGCGGATCGCCCGCCGGCTGAAACTGCCGAAGGAGCTGTTGCAGAAGGCCCACCGCTACCTGAAGCGGAAGAAGGGGAAGACCGGCGAACTCGCCCGGTTGCAGGAGCTGCGGGAGGACGCCGAGAAGGCCCGGCAGGCGGCGCTCACCGCCCAGCACGAGGCCGACGAGCAGAAGGCCGAGTACGAGCGGAAGATGAAACAGGCCGACCGCGAGAAGGCCGAGCAGGAGGAGTTGAACGCGATGCGGGTGGCGCTCAAGCCGAACGCCTCCGTGCGGGTCAGCCGGTTCGACAGCGTCGGCAAGGTGGTAAAGGTGAACGCGGCCAAGCAGACGGTGCTGGTGAGCGTCGGGCTGGGCCAGTGGGAAGTGCCGTTCGACGAGATCTTCCCTGTCGGTTAGCCGCGACCCGCAGGGGAGCGCGTGGGAGTTCCGACGCGCTCGCCTCCGGCTCGCGGCTACGTCGATTCATACAACTCCTCCTTTCCCCTCGGGTGTCACCCATGACCCGCCTCCTCCTGTCGCTGCTCGCCGTCACCTTCGCCGCCCCGGTGTTCGCCCAGTGGAAGCTGGACGACAAGTTCAAGGCCGCCAAGCCGGACGACCTGAAGGACGCCAAGTCCGAACCCGCCCCGAAGGACGCGGTCGTCCTGTTCGACGGCAAGGACGTGGACAAGTGGGTGAAGACCGACGGCAAAACCAAGCCCGGCTGGAAACTGGTGGACGGCGGGGCGATGGAAGGGGTGAAGGGGCAGGGCGACATCATGACCAAAGAGGAGTTCGGCGGGCGGTTCAAACTGCACGTCGAGTTCCGCATCCCGTACGAACCCGACCTGAAACCGGGCCAGGGCCGCGGGAACAGCGGGGTGTACGTGCAGGGGCGGTACGAGGTGCAGGTGCTCGACAGCTACGGCCTCAAGAGTGGGAAGAACGACTGTGCGGCGATTTACGACCTGGTGCCGCCGAGTGAGAACGTGTGCAAGGCGCCGACCGTGTGGCAGGCCTACGACATCGAGTTCACCCCGCCGGTGTTCAAGGACGGCAAGAAGGTCGGGAACGCGCGGATGACGGTGTTCCACAACGGGGTGAAGGTCCACGACAACGCGGAGGTGAAGTCGGACAACACCACCGCCGGCCGCGGCGGCGACCCGAGCAAGCCCGGCCCGATCCTGTTGCAAGACCACGGGCACAGCGTGCAGTACCGGAACGTCTGGCTGCTGCCTACCAAGTAGTGCGGAGTGCGGAATGCGGAACGAAGAACCCCCGACGGCGGTTGTGCCCGACGATCTCGCCGCCCGCGTTCCGACGACCGAGTTACAGCCCGGCGGCGTCCGCGAACTGGTCGCCCTCGCCGCCCCGCTCGTCCTGTCCGCCGGCTTCCTGACGGTTCAGCTCAGCTTCGACCGCATCTTCCTCACCTGGAACGGGAACGACGAGGCGGCCGCCAGCATGCCGGCGGTCATGCTCTTCAGCACCCTGTTCGGGCTGCTCCAGTACACCCTCCTGTACACGTCGGTGTTCGTGTCCCAATACCTCGGGGCGAACCGCCCGGAGCGGGTCGGCCCGGTGCTGTGGCAGTCCGTCCGGCTGGCCGTCCTCGGCGGGTGCGGGTTCCTGCTGCTCATCCCGCTCGCCGGCCCGCTGTTCGAGATGACCGGTCACTCCCCGGAGGTCGCCCGGCACGAGGCCGATTACTTCCGCGCCCTGTGCCTGGCGGTGCCGTCGGCGGCGGTGGTGGCGGTGGTGAACAGCTTCTTCTCCGGCCGCGGCAAGACGTGGACGGTACTCGCCGTCAATCTTGTCGGGCTGGGGGTGAACGCCCCGCTCGCCTACGCCTGGATCCTGGGCGAGTGGGGGTTCCCGCAGCTCGGCCCGGCCGGGGCGGGGTACGCCACCGCGTGCGGGTCGGTGGCGTCGGCGGTGGCCGGCCTCGCCCTCATCCTCCGCAAGAAGTACGAAGCCGAGTTCCGCACCCGCTCCGGCTGGCGGTTCGACTGGCCGCTGACGAAACGGGTCCTGCGGTTCGGCGTGCCGAACGGGGTCATGTACGCGGTAGACATGACCGCGTGGACGGCGTTCGTGTTCCTCACCGGGCTGATGAGCAAGGTGGAAGGGGCGGCCACCAACGTCGCCTTCACCATCAACCTGGTCGCCTTCCTGCCGCTGATGGGGGTGGGGCAGGGGGTGGAAATCCTGGTCGGCCGGCGGCAGGGCGAACGCCGACCCGACCTGTCCGAGAAGACCACCTGGACCGGGCTGAAACTGAACCTGGGGTACGCGGTGGTCGTGTCGGTTCTGTACGCGGTGCTGCCGTGGGTGTTCACCTGGCCGTTCGGGCTGAACGCCAAGGCGGGCGAGTGGCAGCAACTGGAGCCGACGGTTCACGTCCTGCTGCTGTTCGTGGCCGTGTACACGGTGGGCGACGCGGTCAACGTGACGGTCAACTTCGCCCTGCGGGGGGCCGGTGACACCCGGTTCGTGGCGGCACTGGCGGTCGGGCTGGCGTGGCCGGTGATGGTCATTCCGACGTGGCTGGCGGCCGTCCGCGGGTGGGGGGTGTACGGGGCGTGGGTGTTCGCCAGCGCGTACATCTTCGCCCTGGCGGTGGCGTTCGTCATCCGCTTCCGCGGCGGCAAGTGGCGATCCATGCGGGTGATCGAAGCGAAGGTGACGCCCGATTGAGGCGAACCCGGCCGGCGAGGGCCGCGGGTGCCAGCCACCTCCCCACGCACCCGCGGCCCTTGCGGGCCGGGTTCGCCGGGATACATTTCCCCCGCGGGTGCTCCCCCCGCTCACGTTCCCCCACCGAAGGTGTCTCCCATGCTCATGCGCGGAAACCTGTCCCGCCGCGGGTTCATGCACCGCTCCATCGCCGCCCTGACCGCCGCCGGCCTGCCCCTGTGGTACGCCCAGCAAGTTCATGCGGCCGACGAGAAGGCCAAGCAGGACAACACCAAGCCGGACGCCAACGGCGCCCTCAACTTCGGCTGGGTGGGCATCGGCAGCCCGCAGAGCCGTGGGCTGCAGGTGTACGGTACCGCCAAGCCGTTCCCGCAGGTCAAGCACGTGGCCGCGTGCGACGTGGACAGCCGGCACCTGGACCGCGCCGCCGGCATCTTCAAGGAGAACAAGTTCGAAGTGACGAAGTACGACGAGTACCAGAAGTTGATCGCCCAGAAGGACGTGGACGTGGTGTGCGTCACCACCCCGGACCACTGGCACGCGCTCGTCGCCATCGCCGCCATGAAGGCCGGCAAGGACGTGTACTGCGAGAAGCCGCTGACGCTGACGGTGGCCGAGGCGCTGGCCATTCAGAAGGTGGCGAAGGACACCAAGCGGGTGCTGCAAACGGGCAGCCAGCAGCGGTGCGAGTACGCCGGCATGTTCCGGCTGGCCGCAGAGGTGGCCCGCAGCGGTCGGCTGGGCAAGATCAAGACGATCGAGTGCCGCATCGGCGGGAGCGAGGTGAGCGGGGCCATCCCCGAAGCCGAGCCGCCGAAGGAGTTGAACTGGGACCGCTGGCTGGGGCCGGCGCCGAAGGTGCCGTACCGCATCAGCAAGGACGGCAAGAAGACGAACTGCCACTACGAGTTCCGCTGGTGGTACGACTACAGCGGAGGGAAGATGACCGACTGGGGCGCCCACCACCTGGACATCGCCCAGTGGTGCCTGGGGATGGACGGCAGCGGGCCGAGTGCGGTGGAGGCGGTGGAGGCGAAGGAACCGCACAAGGGGGGCGACGGGTACAACTGCCACCAGACGTTCAAGGTGAAGTACACCTACGCCAACGGCACCGAGGTGTTCGCCATGGACGGCCGCGGCACCGAGGTGAAGGGGTTGGTGACGAAGGACGGCACCCCCCGCAAGGGGCGGGACGGGAAGGAGATGACCACCCTGTCCGGGGGCGAGAACGGGGTGCTCATCGTGGGCGAGACCGGCACCCTGTTCGTCGGCCGCGGCATGCTGGTGGCGAGCGACGCGAAGATCCTGAGCGAGCCGATCAAGGACGACCTGAAGCTGTACTCGAAGCGGCCGACCAGCCACATGCAGAACTTCATCGAGTGCGTGAAGACCCGTGAAGCGCCGATCTGCGACCCGGTGGTCGGCGGCGGGAGCGTGATCGTGTGCCACATCGGGGCCATCGCCCTGCGGATGGGCGCCGGCACCAAGCTGAAGTGGGACCCGGCCAAGCACGAGTTCGACAACAAGGACGCGAACAAGATGCTGGCCCGCAACTACCGCGACGGGTACAAGCTGGAAGGCTGAGGCAGCCCGAGTGGCAAGTAGCAAGTGAGAAGGAGCAAGGGAAGTCGGGTCGCCCCGTCTTCCCTTGCTCCTTCTCACTTGCTACTCCTGCCCTGACTCGGTCAGGGCAGTTCGACGTTCTCCTCGGCCGCCTTCTCGCGGAGCTGCTTCATCCCCCGCACGTTGATCTGCCGCACCCGCTCCTTCGTGATGCCGAAGTGCTGGCCGATCTGCTCGAGGGTCATCTCCTCGCTCCCGTCGATGCCCGTCCGCATGCGGATCACCTCGCGGGTCCGCGGGTCCAGGTGGGCCAGCAGCCTGTTCACCCGCTGCTTCGCCTGCTCGGCCACCATCATCATCTCGGACTCGTCGGTGTGCGTGTCCATGCGGTGCTCGAGCATCTCGTCGTGCCCGGTCATGTACTTGCTGCGGTGCGTGTACTCGTCCGGGATGCTGCGGGCGAAGTTCTTCACGATCGCCCAGGTGGCGTAGGTGCTGAACTTGAACCCGCGGCCGTAGTCGAACTTCTCGACCGCCCGCATGAGCGAGATGTGGGCGTCCGACTTCAGCTCGTCCAGCCCCTGGGTGGCCTGCATGTGCTGGCTGGCCAGCTTGTGCACCAGCCGCAGGTTGCACTCGATCAGGACGTCGCGGACCTCCTTGATCTTCGCCCACAGTTGCTCCACCTCGGCCAGGTCGCTCACCTTCACCTTGGCCGGGTCGATGCCCTCCTGCAGCTTCTTCAGCCGGTGCTTCAGGAAGTTCATCTTGCGGAACAGGTGCTGCTCCTGCTTGAAGTTGAGCAGCGGCCGCTCGTACAGGTACGTCATGTGCGCTTCCACGTCTTTCGGCGCGCGCATCGTCTTCAGCTTCTCGTTGAACTCGACCTCGTCCGGCATGGGGCCGGCCATCTCGGCCGCCTTGGTCGGGTCGTCGAAATCGGCGTTATAGATGTAATCCACCGGTTGCCGCAGGAGCTGCTCGGCCCGCACCTCGTTGATCACGCGGTACATGCTCGAGCGGGTCCGCTTGAACCGCTTGGCGATCAGGTCCATGGGCTTGCCCTCCTGATAGGCGTCGAAGATCATGCGCTTGGCGGCCGCGTCCAGCGGCCCGCTCGTATCCGGGAAGACCGCCGCGTCCGGGTGCGCGCGGTCGAAGTTTTTGATCGTGTACCGCACCGCCTCGGCGCTCCGCCCCAGTTGTTCGGCGAGCCGCCGGCTGACTCCGGTCAGGGATTCGCCTTTGGCCGCCATGCGGCGGGCGTCGAGCACGATGCGGTCCTTCTCGTCGTCGGTCAGGTGGCTGAACCGCCCGCCGCGGTCCACCTGGTCGCGGTGGGTGCGGGCGAACTCTTCCACCGCGCTCAGCGGGAACCCCAACTGCCGCTTGCCGTCGCGGAGCACCCGCCGGCACTGCAGGCCGAGCAGCCGCCAGCGGGTGACGGTCTTGGTGGACACGTGCAACCGCTCGCTCACCTCCTCCAGGCTGAGCATCGGCTCGGCCGCCAGCTCGATCGGCATGGGCGGCAGAGACCGCTCCAACCGGCGGATCATGGCCGCCAGGTCGTGCTGGAGGTCACGGCCGGGAATCAGCAGATCCGGGTGCGCGACGGAGCGGAAATCGGTCACCCGGAAGCAGACGAACTGGTACGGGTACACCTTCTCCGCCGCGATCTCGGACAGCAGCTTCTCGGCCTTGGCCAGTTGTTCGGTGCGGCGTGCGACGGGCGCGAACCGCACCTGCTGGTCGGCGAGCTCCTTCAGGGCTGGGGTGATGAACTCGGCCACGGTCCGTCTCCTCGAACGCTTGTGGCGTTAGTCTGAACAGATGTCCGTCCCGTTGCGAGGTCAGCCGGCGGCGGCTGGGGTGCGGGCGGCGGTCGCTCGCACCCTCACTGAGCTATACAGGACTGATCCGGTTCTCTTTCCCGTTTCGGAGATCGAAATTCCGCTCCCGAAAGAGCGGTTGCGATGGCCGACGAGTTCGGGTATCCGGAGGAGTCCGGAAGAGTAGAGGAGGTTCAGCCGGGAGAAACGGACTTTGCGAGTCGAGCTTCTCGTTGCCCAGCCGAGGAAGTTCGATAGCACCCGCCGTGCCAAGTGTCCATTTCACCCGTCACATTCCTCATCCCGCCCCTTGACCAGCTCCTAACCCGAAGCTGGTCAACAAGTTATTCGACGCCACTCGGCCGGCATTTTTCCGCACTTCTGGCTTTCCCCTTGTCTCGCTCTGTACCGCCAAGCAGTTTTGACCAGAACCGGCAACTCTGACAGGACTTGACTGCGTTATTTCAATCCACTCAGACCCCACGAGTGAAGCAACTTACGGCTGTTACCGACCGCCCACCTTCACTATCCCATGCCAAACCACCTCGGCCACCAACGAACGCCCGAAAACGGGGCGGTTGCGCTCAAGTCGCCGGCATAAGGCGTTTACAATTCGCCTGCCGCACGCCCCGGAGAATCGCCATGTCCGCCACCCGATTCGCCCTGCTGTTGGCCGTCAGTACGGCGGCCGGCACCGCCCTCGCTGCCGATCCGGCGGTCACGATGGCCGAGACCTTCGACGAGAAGAACGTCTGCCGCGTGGAGGTGAAGTCGAACATCAGCGGGCGGATCGGCCGCCCGGTCGCCCCGGGCAAGCCCGCCGAGGTGGTTTCCCTGAGCGGGTCCCACCACTTCCAGTATGACGAACGCCCGCTGACCTCGGAAGACCCCGCCGGCAAGAAACTGGTTCGCGCCTACCGCACGTTCGAGTTCACCCGCACCATCGACAAGGTGGAGCAGACGACCGCCATCCGCCCGGACGTGCGGCGGATGGTCGTGCTGCGCTCAGACAAGGGCAAAAAGGCGCCATTCAGCCCGGACGGCCCGCTCACCTTCGAGGAGATCGACGTGGTGCGGAACGACCTGTACTGCCCGACCCTGGTGCCGGGGTTGCTGCCGACGAAGGCGGTGAGTACCGGGGCGAAGTGGCCGGCGAGCGAGGCGGCGGTGATCGACCTGACGGACCTGGACAAGGTGGAGGAAGGGGGGATCGAGATCGAGTTCACCGGGGTGATCGAGCAGAACAAGCGGAAGTTCGCCAAGTTGAGCCTGTCCGGAACGGTGAAGGGGGTGAACGAGGACGGCCCGAGCCGCCAGCACCTGGACGGCACCATTTACTTCGACCTGGAGGCCAGCCGGCTGACGTACCTGAAGCTGAACGGCACCCAGGAGTTGCTCGGGTCGGACGGCAAAGCGACCGGCAAGATCGAGGGCACGTTCACCGTCACCCGCGAGGCCAGTCCGAAGGCTGACGAGTTCTCCGACGCGGCCCTCAAAGGGGTGGAGCTGAAACCGACCGAGGACAACACGCTGTTGCTGTATGCCGACCCGGACTTGGGGGTGAAGTTCCTGCACCCGCGGCGGTGGCGGGTGGGGATGGTGCAGGGGCGGCAGTTGGTGCTGAGCGAGCCGCAGGGCGGGTGGGCCAAGTTGACCGTCCTGCCGGCCGCCAAGACGCCGACCGCCGCCGCCTTCCAGGACGAGGTGAAGGCGTTCCTGGCGAAGGAGAAGGTGAAACTGTCGCCGGTGCCGGAGGCGAAGCGGTGGAAGGACAAGCCGGCGGTGGACCGCTTCGGCATGGACGTGGAGGTTTCGACCGGCCGGTTGCGGATGGAGTTCGCCCTGTTGACGACGACCGACGGCGGGGTGACGGTGGACGCCCGCTTCCCGGAGAAGCAGGCGGCCGAGCTGGCCCCCGACCTGGACAAGATTCTGAAGTCGTTGGCTGTCACCAAGAAGGTCGCGGAGAAGTGATCGCCTTCGCCGCGAGCGTGCCAGTGTCGTCCGCACGCTCGCGGCGAAGATGACGGCTCACCCCCGCACCAGCCGCCACCCGGCGCACGCCCCGAGTAGCCCTGCCAGCACCGACCCGGCCACGTACCCGCCGGCGGCGAAGTACCGCTCCTGCTCGATCAGTTGAAGCGTTTCCACGCTGAATGTGCTGAAGGTGGTGAACCCGCCGCACACGCCGGTGCCGAGCAGCACCCGCCAGCTCGCCTTGTCGTCGCCCGCAAATGCCGTCGCCACAACGCCCAGTACGAACGACCCGATCACGTTGATGGCGAGGGTGGCCCACGGGAACTGCCGGCCCCAGTCGAACTGCCTCACCCACTCGCCCGCCCAGAACCGCAGCACCGCCCCCAGCCCGCCGCCGGCGAACACGAGCAACGAGTGCGGCAGGGTGGAGGCGTTCATGGGAGGAACGTCGGTGTGACGGGTGGCCTCACGCCGCCGTGCTCTTTCGCTTGGTCGGCCGTTTCGGGCGGGCGAGTCCGCCGAGCAGTTTGCCGATCGGCTTCGACCGCAGGTGCGGCTTGATGGCCAGCAGGCATTCGAACGCCAGCTCGGCCGGCGGCACCCCGAGGGCGGAGGCGATGGCGGCCAGCCGTTGGTCGCTGATGCCCACCTTGTTTGCTTCGTACTTGGCCACCTGACTCTTGTCCACGCCGGCCTTCTCCGCGAGCGCTTCGAGCGTCAGGTTGGCGGCCTTCCGCCGGCGAGCAATGACCTCACCGGCCCCGCGGATGACGAATTCGGCCACGGCAGTTTCTCCTTGTGTCAGTCCGCCTCTTCGAGCGGGAGCGAAGACCAAATCCCGATCAGCCAGAAGGCGACGCCCGCCGCCTGTGACTCGGTGAATGCGGCTGACCTTGCCCACGGCAAGTGTTCGTTGGTGATCTTCCGCAGCGCCCGTTTGGCCCGACGCCGGTCCTGCTCCTCGCTCACCGAGAGTTCACCGTCCGAGGTGCCCTTGGCGTCCAGGTCGGCCACCAGGCGTTCGAGGGCGTCTCGGGTGCGGGCCAGCGACTCAATCAACTCCGTCGCGTCCGGCGATCGGCCTGGGCGTGCCATCACTTCCCCTCAACTGACCTCACCCTACCACTCGCGCCTCGCAAGTCAATCGCCTTGTGGCAAGAATTGCGACGAGGAGTGTTGCGTCCGCCGGCCACCGCCGTTACGCTCATCATGTTCGGCTCCCTCACTTCCGTGCGAGACGTGGCAGTGTCCGACGACGCGGGTTTCCTCAAGGCGATGGCGGCGAATCCGACCGACACCCTCATCCCGCTCGTGTACGCCGACTGGTTCGACGAGCGGAACGACCCCCGCGGGCGGCTGCTGCGGGTGTGGGTTGATCTGTCGTGGCGGGCGTCGCACGCCGGGCACGGGTTCCGCGACCTGCTCCGCGAGTTCCAGCGGCTGTTGTCCGCGACCGATCCCGACTGGCGACGCGAGTTTGGCGCACACCGGCCGTGGATCGACGGTAACTTGGCGGTGGAATTGGTTCGTGGGTGGATGTGGCATGTCGAGCAACGGCCCCCCGCCCAGCGAGGCATCCGTTCGAGTTCTGGGTCGTGGTTCAGTGACGGCCCAGACGTGCGCGGTTGGCTGGTGTCATACTGGACCGGGCGATGGCAACGCGGCTATTGGCGGCGCGAGGACGAATCCGTTTGGTTGGTGTTTGTGAAATCCGAGTTGGGGTGGGTGTATTCTGTGCCCACTTGTGGCCCAAATGGGTGGTTTCAGCGCTTCGACTTGGGCGTGGGCGAGGGTTCTGCTTTCTGATTGCGTGGCGGAGAGCGGGATTCGCCGTAAGTGCTTGGCCGGTATGGGATGTTCAAGCTGCAACGAATGGTTTTTTGGTGCGGTGGGGGGTGGTGCTTAAACCATATCCGGCCGCTACTTCGGCACCTCCGGGAACTGGGTGACGGCGAGTTTGGCGACCGGGTCGTACTCGGGGGCGAAGAGCAGCTCGACGGCGGCGGTGTCACTGGAACGGGCGGTCATCTCCACCACCGGCCCCTGGGCGATGCCGTCGATGAACCCGCGGAGCGGCCGCTTGTCCGGGTCGAGGTTCCGCAGGCGGATGGTGGTGTCGAGGGGCAGCACCGCCGGCCGCCAGAAGGCCGGCAGCAGCACGTTCGACGCGGCCAGGGTGAGCAACTCGGCGTTGAACGGCAACGGCGTCGCTCCCATCGCACGGGCGTAGCTGGTGCTGCCGGCGGCGGTGGCGATGAGCATGCCGTCGGCGACCACCTTCTCCATCCGGGTGACGCCGTTCACGCACACCTCGATCCACGCGGTTTGTCCCGTCTCGCGTTCCACCCAGCAGTCGTTGAAGGCCACGTTGCGGATCGGCGGGCGGTTGCGGCAGGTGGTCTCCACGTCCAGAAGCGGCAGGCGGTACTTCCGCAACTCGCGGTCCCAGAAGTCGTCCGTCGGGTCGTTCAGCAGGAACCCCAGGTGGCCGGTGTTCAGGCCGAAGAACGGCAGCCGGTCCGGCCAGTGGTGGCGAATGGCCCGCAGCATGGTGCCGTCCCCGCCGATGACCACGATGGCCTCGGCCGGCTCGGCCACGAACGGGCGGACCTGCTCGGCCAGCTTCCCCGCCTCGTGCTTGTCGCGGTCGAAGTACAGGCGGACGCGGCGGTGTGGCAGGCGGAAGGTGTTGGGCATGAGTGGGACGGGGGTGAGGTCGGTCGCCGTCATCATATGCTGAACCGGGCCGGCTCACCGGCACGACCCGAAAGGAGTGACACCATGACTCGGATGCTGTTGGCGGCGGCCCTGGCCGTCGCGTGCGGGGGGGCGGCTACGGCCGCGGTGAAGTCGAAGAAGGTGGAGTACAAGTACGACGGCGTCACGTTCGCCGGCGAACTGTACTGGGACGACGCGGGCAAGGACAAACGCCCGGGGGTGCTGGTGTTCCACGAGTGGTGGGGGCTGGACGGGCACGCCAAGGCGAAGGCCGAAGAGTTGGCCAAGCTCGGGTACGTGGCGTTCGCCGCCGACATGTACGGCGACGGGAAGATCGCCGACGACCGCGACCACGCGATGAAGATGGCCACCGCCACCCGCGCGAACGTGGACGTGTGGCGGGGGCGGGCGAAGGCGGCGTACAAGGTACTGACCGACAGTGAGATGGTGGACGCGACGAAGACCGCCGCCATCGGCTACTGCTTCGGCGGGACGACCGCCCTGCAACTGGCCGCCACCGGGGCCGACCTGAAGGCGGTGAGCACCTTCCACGCGGCCCTACCCAAGCTGAAGGACGAGGAGGCGAAGGCGATCAAGGCGAAAGTGCAGGTGCACCACGGGGCGGACGACAAGTTCATCCCGAAGGAGGCGATCGACGGGTTCAAGAAGGCGATGGCTGACGCCAAGGTGAGCCTGGACTTCTTCGAGTACAAGGGGGCCGTCCACAGCTTTACGGTGAAGGACGCCGACGCCAAGAAGCTGGAGGGCATGAAGTACGACAAGGAGGCCGACGAGAAGAGCTGGGCGGCGACGAAGAAGCTGTTCGAAGAAGCGTTCGGGAAGAAGTAGCTGACGAGCCGCGACCGCGAGGGAGCGGGCGATTCTAGCCCCGCTCCCTCGCGGTCGCGGCTCGTCCGTCACTTCGCCGCGCTCCGTGTGGCCGGCGGGTCGGCCAGGGAGGTGAAGTCCACCGTGAGCGTGTCACCGGCCCGGAACTCCACCTTCGACTCCTGGTACTCCGGCAGGCCGTTCCGCACCAGTTCCGCCCGCATGGTGTACCGGTAGGTCTTGTTCGGGGTGAGCGTCGGGGTGGTGAACTCCCGCACCAGTTCCGTCCGCTCGTTCTTCCCGCCGTTCACGAACAGTGTCGCCCCCTGCGGCAGCTTCACCGTGATCTTGGCCACGTCCAGGCCGGGCGGCGGGGCGAGCGTCGGCACCTCGGTCGCCGGCTTGCTGGTGGTGCGGGAGTCCGTCGGGGGCGTGACCGGCGGCTTCACCCCGTCGGTCGGCACGGCCGGCAGGGTGGGCACCGGCGGGAGGGACTTCGGCGGGTCGGCCTGTACCACGTCCCCCTTCGCCGTCGTCAGGTCGGCGAAGTCCACCACCGTCGTCGCCCCGGCCTTCACCTTCACCTTCCGCGAGTGCGACACCGTGTCCCCGTCGCGGGTGTATTCCACCTTGAACGTGTACACCGCCTCGCGGTCGGCCGGCAGCGGCGGGGTGACGAACGTCCGCTCGCCGTCGGTCACGCTCAGCGGCCGCCCTTCGACGAACAGCTTGGCGTCGGCCGGCAGCCGCACCCGCACCCGCCCGCGGCTGGTGTCGTCGTCCGCCGGCACCTTGAACGAGCGGTCGGCCGGGGCCGGGCGGGCCGGGTTGTCGAACCCGTCCGGCATCGTGCGGGGCGGCATGGGCAGGCCGGGCGACGGGATCGTCGGGTACGTTTCGCCCAGTTGCGGCAGGCCGGGCATGGTGAACGGACCACCCGTCACCCCGCCCGGCCCGCACTTGCAGTCGGCCCCGAACCCGACGGCCGACGGCGGGGCGTAGTCGTAGGGCACGCTGGGCACGTTCATCGGCGGCAGGCCGCCCACGCACGACGACCCGAAGCACGAGTAGTTCGGGGCCGACCCGAAGCACGATCCCATGTACTGCGGGACGGACCCCACACACCCGCCGTAGCAGCCGGTGCACCCGCCTCTGGCGTACGCCGGGTCGATCCCGCGGTCGTAGGGGCGGGAACTGGGCAGCGGGTCCCGGCCGCGGCCGTTACACGACCCGTGGCAACCGTTGCACGACCCATTGCAAGACCCGCCGTCGAACAGGTCGGAGAAGAAGTTGCGGATGCGGCCCTGGAACAACCCGCCGCCGTGGCACGACCCCTGGCAACTGCCTTGACAACTGCCCCCGCTACGGGCGTCACGGCCGTTGCACGACCCGCGGAGCATGTCGCGGAAGTACCCGTCGAACTGTGGTGTGGCCGGCGCGGTGCTGAGCGCCGTTAACATGACCAGGGAGTACATCGCCGCATCCCTCGCTGCTGTGTGATCGGTAGGGCAACCTGGGCGGGTTACGCCGGTGAGGGAAAAGTAAACCCCGGCCGCCCGTCCTGCACCCGCACTTGATGTAAAACTGACAATGCGGTGTCGCCCCACCCCTTCGGCTCCCGCGTAACAACACGAACGGCTACAATCGGCACAACCGGCGTGTGAAACTGGCGCGGTTGTAGGGGCACGAAGTGCTCTGCTCGCTCCGCGAGCGGAACACACACCCGCTCGCGGAGCGAGCAGAGCACAAGCGGAGTTCGAGCATGTCGCAGCGGAACCTGGCCTGGCTGATCGTCGTCCCAGTGGTGGTGCTGTTCACCGGGGTGATGACGTACACCGCCCCGCCGCCCGAGCAGGACTACAAGAACGTCCGCACCCTGGTGGACGTGATCGCCGAGATCGACAAGAGCTATTACCGCGAGCTGACCGACGACGAGAAGAAGAAACTGATGGAGGACATGGTGAACGGCGGGCTGAAAGGCCTCGACCCGTACTCCCAGTACTTCAACGAGAAGCAGTTGGAGCAGTTCTCCCAGGACAACAAGGGCACCTTCGGTGGCATCGGGGTGACGCTGGGGGTGGACCCGAAGACGGACGAACTGACCCTCGATTCGGTCCTGCCCGAAGGTCCGGCAGCCGAGAAACTGCGGGCCGGGGACGTCATCCTGAAGGTGAACGGCGAGACGATCGACCCGACCAAATCCGACCCCCGCGGGAAGATCAAGGGCGAACCCGGCACCGACGTCACCCTGACCGTCCGCCGGGTCGGGGTCAAGGAGCCGTTCGACGTCACCGTCACCCGCCGAATCATCCAGATCCACCCGGTGAAGGGCGTCCGCCGGGTGGCAGTGCCGCCGGCCAAGCCGAACGACCCGCCCAGGTGGGAGTGGGACTACATGGCCGACCCGGAGGCCAAGATCGCCATGATCCGGCTGGCCGACTTCACCGGGGTGAGCGCGGACGAGATGAAGGCGGCGCTGAAAGCGTGCGAGGCGGCCGGCGCGCGAGGCCTGATCCTCGACCTGCGGAACAACCTGGGCGGGCTGCTCGACCAGGCGGAGAAGATCGCCGACCTGTTCCTGGCCGACGGGTTCATCGTCCGCACCCGTGACCGGCACGACAGCGGGCGGGACCTGAAGGCCGGGAAGGACGGCACGACGTGGGAGGACCACGGCAGAGTGCCGGTGGCGGTGCTCATCAACGGTGATAGCGCGAGCGCGGCCGAGATCGTGGCGGCCGCCCTGCAGGACAACGGGCGGGCGGTGGTGATCGGCGAGCGGAGCTACGGCAAGGGGAGCGTCCAGCGGACCATCCACTTTCCGGGCGACAAGTCCGCGATCAAGTTGACCACCGAGATCTGGCTCACCCCGAGCGGCAAGCACATCCAGAAGAAGGCGAACGCCAAACTGGAGGACGAGTGGGGGGTGAAGCCGGACAGCGGGTACGAGGTGAAGATGACCGACGAGCAGTTCGTCCAGATGATCCTGCACCAGCGGGAGGCGGAGTCGATGCGGGAGAAGCCGGCCGACCTGGAGCCGAAGAAGGACCCGCCGAAGGAGCCGCCGCCCTCCGACCCGGCCAAGGCGAAGCGGCCGGAGGTACCCAAACTGGACCCCAACTTCAAGGACCCGGTGGTGGAGAAGGCACTGGAGTACCTGCGGAAGCAGGCGACGGCCCGGCGGCTCCAGGCGGGCGGCCCGGCGTGAGCGTGCGGTGGCGGGGGCCCCGGGGGGGCGCCCCCCCCCCCCCGGCCCCGCCCCCCCCCCCCCCCGGCCCCGACCCCGGGTGGACG
>CAYMHO010000030.1:30343-36490 GCA_964390195.1 uncultured Fimbriiglobus sp.
AGCCCGCCCGCGGAGCCGGCACCGCACCCGGCCGGTCACTTCCGCTGTTGCAGGATCACGCGGACGCCCTTCTTGTTACTCGACACCACGTCCAGCAACTTGTCCCCGTTGATGTCGGCCACCACGAACTGGGTGCCGATGCCGCTCTCGTCGTCGATCACGTGCGGGGTGAACTTGGCCAGCCCGTCGTCCCCGCGGGTCACCTGCAGCCAGTAGATGTGCGGCGACTTGTCCGACCCCGGCTCGCTCCGCCCGTGGCTCCACCACCGCTTGCCCGTCACCAGGTCGGCCTGCCCGTCCCCGTCGATGTCCACGAAGTGCGCCGCGTGCGTCTCGCTCACCAGGTCCTTGAACAGCTCGTTCTTCTTGAACTCCGGGTGCCCGTCGGCGTTCGCCTTCAGTTGCTTGTGCCACCAGATGCCGAACTTGTGCGCCGAGGTGGCCAGGATGTCCGCCTTGCCGTCGTTGTCCATGTCGAACGCGAACAGGTCGGCCGACGCGTCCGTCACCCCGCCGGGGTGGAACTTCCACGCCGTCTTCCCGTCCGCCTTCTCCGGCTGCTCCCACCACCCGCCGAGGGTGATCACGTCCGCCCGCTTGTCCCCGTTCAGGTCGCCGACGCCCAGCCCGTGGCTATACCGCTGCGTGCCGGGGATCGACTTGCCCGTGCCGGGCACCGCTTTGCCGTCCTTCATTTCCGGCTTCACGCTCGGCTCGGAGATGGGGTGCATGTCCCACTCGGCGTTCAGGTCGTTGGCGTTCGGGGTGAAGTAGGCCATCTGCCCGATGTTCCCGTCCTCCTTCTCGCCCTTCGGCTGGAAGGCCATGATGAGCACCCGCTTGCCGGTGCCGAACAGGTCGACGTAGATCGGCGTCTCGTTGCACGCCGAGTGCCAGATGGGGTGTTTGGTCCAGTGCTTGCTCGCATCCCCTTTCGGGTTCTCCAGCCAGTAGCACGGGGTGCCGGGGAAGTCGATGACGATGCAGTCGGGGTAGCCGTCGGCGTTGAAGTCGTCCGCCCAGCAGGCGAACACGTTGCTGTAGTTGCCCAGCCCGTCCTTGTAGTCCTGCACCTTCTGCATCTCGTGCGGCGTCCAGTCCGGCGCCTCGTACCACAACTGGCCGCACAGCACGTCCAACTTGCCGTCCTTGTTCACGTCGGCCACGGCGCAGCCCTCGCTGCGGAACTTGGTGTCGAGCACCGTCTTCTTCCAGGTGATGTCTTTGGCGGCCGGGACGGGGGCCGCCAGGGCGGCGGCCAGGGCGAGAGCAGACAGGGGGGTCATGAGAGAGGCTCCGGGAGGCGGGACGGGGCGATTATCGGGGGAAGCTGTGTGAGGAGCAAGCACCCGCAAAGACGGATGGTTTAAGCTCACCCCCCACCGCACCAAAAAACCATGTCGTGAAACTGAAACATCCCATACCCGCCAAGCACTTAAGTCATTTCGGCCGTCCCGTAGGAATCCCCCAAACCATCGCCCCGCTCCGCGTTGTCCGCCCGTTGCTGACGCGGTAAGATACCCAGCCCCTCCTGAACACCTGTTTCCCACCCATGCCCCGCGGCAAGGATCAGCCGACGCTCCCCGGCCTCTCCGACGCCGACCAGTTCGGCGGCTTCGGTGCCAGCGCGTTCCGCGCGGCCGCCGACACCCCGAGCGGGTTCGCCGTCCGCACCCGCTCGGCCAAGAAGCTCCGCGAGGCGGTCCGCACCAACGCCCCCCGCACCCCCGGCGTGTACGGCATGCTCGGCCCGAAGGGGCATGTCATCTATGTGGGCAAAGCCAAGAACCTGCGGTCACGCCTGCTCAGCTACTTCCGCCAGGACAGCCGGAACCCGAAGGCCGGCAAGATCATCGACCACACGGCCACCCTCGTGTGGGAGCACCTGCCGGACGAGCTGAACGCCCTCCTCCGCGAACTCGAACTGATCCGCCGCTTCCGCCCGCGGTACAACGTGCTCGGCCAACCCGGCCGCCAGCGGTACGTCTACCTGTGCCTCGGCCGCGGGCCGGGGGTGCTGGCGTACCTGAGCCGCGAGGCGACCGGCAAGGAGGCGGCGGTGTACGGGCCGTTCGTCGGCCGCGGGCGGTTGCAGGACGCGGTGCGACGGCTGAACTACGAGTTCAAACTCCGCGACTGCCCGACGACGGTGCCGATGCGGTTCGCCGACCAGGGCGAGTTGTTCGGCGAAGAGCGGGCGGCGAAATGCCTGCGGTACGAACTGGGGACGTGCCTGGGGCCGTGCGCGGGGTACTGCACGGCGGCCGACTACACGGTGAAGGTGAAGGCGGCGAAGGCGTTCCTCGACGGCCGCGATTCGACCACACTGAAGGCGATCGAGGTGGAGATGGCGAAGGCGGCGGCGGAACTGCGGTTCGAGCAGGCGGCCGTGCTGCGGGACCGATGGGAGGCATTGAGTCGGCTGAACGACAGACTGATGTTCCTCCGCTCGGCCCGTAAGAACCATTCCTTTGTGTACCCGCTGACGGGGTGCGACAACCTGATCCGGTGGTACATGATCCACGGCGGAGAGGTGCGGGCGGTGGTGCGGGAGCCGGACACGCCGGACTCCGCGGCGGCGGCGAAAGCGGCGGTGGAGTCGGTGTACGCCCAGCCGTACAGCGTCGAGGCGACCCTGCGGCGGTGTGTGGATAGCGTCTTGATCGTGACCAGTTGGTTCCGCGGGAACGCGGCCGAGAAGGCGAAGTTGCTGACGGCGGTGGAGGCGATCGGGCGGTGCGGCGGGTAGTCCGGCCGCCAGCCGCGGCACCGGCGGACCGGCTTCCGGCGCCACGTCACTTCACATCCTTCATGCAGTCGGTCATACACGACGGGCAGATGCCGTGGGTCAAATCGGTCTGGTGGGTGCCCAGATAGCGTTCCAGCTGCACCCACTCGCCCCGTTCATCCCGGATCAGTTTGCACCAGGCACACACGGCCAGCAACCGCCGCAACGTGGTCAACTCGGTCACCGCCTCACGCATGGCGCGGTCGTACAGGTAGATCAGCCCGCCGGTGGCCAGCATGAAGGTGAGGAAGTTGACCACATCCGTCAGCGGGTCCGACGGGCCACTCGGGACGCCGAAACTGACGCCCGCCGATTTCACCGCGGTCACCCCCAGTCCGAGTGCGATGGCCACCAGCGTCATGACCAGCACCGGGCGGAGCGGCAGGAACTGCCCCCGCCCGCGCCGCTCGGGGTCCATCAGCACCAGTGCCGCGAGCGGGAGTAACAGGAACCACTGCAGTTGGCTCTGTTCCACCCCCGTGGTCACCAGACACACGCTGGTCAGAAAACACCCCAGAGTCGCTAGCTCCGCCCACACCAGCACGCGCAACGAGACGCCGCACCGCAGGAGCAGCAGGAGCACGGCCAGGACCGTCGAGAACGCGACGATGAGCCCCGCCTCCAGCCACTGTTCCCGGCAGAGCGACGGGATCAGGCTGAACGCCGCGACCGCGATGCCGAGCACGTTCGCCCCCAGGAGGAACCGCACCTGAAACGTCTGTTTCGGGGTCCGCCGGCCGGGCGGCTGGAACAGGGTCGTCAGCCGTGCGTACGCGCCGGGCACGGGGTTGCGGTGGGGGCGGTAAGGGGTGGATCGGTCGGGCATACCCACCATCTCGGAGGTGACGACGCCACGGGTCGGAGGGTCGGCCACTCCCAACACGAGGAGGGCCTGCTGTCGTGCCGCGTAGTGTAGCGACGCGTGGTGCCGTCGGGAGCGCGTGATCACACCCGCCGCGGAACGGCCGGGGCGCTGTATCACCCACCCGCCCGTCGGACCGCACGGACGGCTGGACTATACTACCCCCCCTCACCCCGAACCCTCTCCCGCCCGGGGAGTGGGGGGACCTCCCCGGTTCACCTATGCCTTCTCCTCCCGTGTCCGGCTGGCGGTGGTGGGTGTGCGGCGTGCTTCTGCTCGCCACCATCATCAACTACATGGACCGCACCGCCCTCAACCTGACGAGCAAGGAGATCAAGGCGGCGTTCAAGATCAACGACTTGCAGTACGGGGTGCTGGAGAGCGGGTTTCAGCTCGCGTTCGGCGTCGGGGCGATCCTGTTCGGCATCATCGTGGATCGGTTCGGCGTGCGGCTGGTGTACCCGATCGCGGTGGTCGGCTGGTCGCTCGCCGGGTTCCTCACCGGGTTCGCGGGCAACTATTGGGTGCTGCTCGCCTGTCGGATCATGCTGGGCGTCTTCGAGGCGGGCAACTGGCCGTGTGGCATTCGCACGGTGCGGCAGGTGATGGCCCCGAGCGAGCGGAGCTTGGGGAACTCCATCTTCCAGAGCGGCACCGGCCTCGGCGCGATCGCCACCCCGCCGGTCATCCTCCTCTGCTTCTGGCTGTTCGGGAGCGGGGACTGGCAACTGCCGTTCCGGGTGATCGGGCTGGTCGGGCTGGGGTGGGTGTTACTCTGGTGGTTCACCGTGCCGAAGCGGGTGCTGGCCCACCCGGTCGAACCGAAGCAGGCGTCGACCGAGCCGTTCTCCGCCGTGTTCGCCGACCGCCGGTTCTGGATCCTGGTGGTCCTGATCCTCGGCGTGAACACCAGTTGGCACACCTTCCGCGTCTGGCTGCCGTTGTACCTGCGGGAGAACTTGGGCTACACGAAAGACGAGAGCCTGTGGTTCAACACGCAGTACTACATCGCCGCCGACGTCGGCTCGTGGCTGGTCGGGCTGGCGGTGGTGCTGATGGTGCGGGGGGGCGTGCCCCTTCACTCCGCCCGCGTGCGGACCTATGCCGTGGGTGTGCTGCTGGCGCTGTCGTCACTGGCCCTGCCGTTCGCCAAGTGGGAGTACGTCGAGCCGATCATCGGCGTCACCGGGTTCGCCTCACTGGGGTTGTTCGCCACCTACTTCGCGCTCAGTCAAGAGGTGTCCGGGCGGCACCAGGGGAAGGTGACGGGCGTACTCGGGGCGATCAACTCGGTGTGGCTGGCCTCGCTGTACCCGGTGCAGGGGTGGGCGAACGACGCCAGCCCGGAGGTGCGGGTGTGGGTCCTGGCGTTCGCCGCCGTCCCCGCAACCGTCGCTCTGCTGGCGGTGGTGTGGGGGTGGCCGAAGGGGAAGTGACCTCACTTCTTCCACGCCGCCACCACCACCCCGGACAGGATCAGCCCTGCCCCGACCAGCACCCGCCAGGAGAACTCCTCCTTGAGCACCAGCCACCCGAGCAGCACCGCCACCACGAAGCTGCACTTGTCGACGAGCGCCACCGTGCTCACGTCCCCGCCCTTGAGGGCGGCATAGTAGAACACCCATGACAGGAAGGTGGTGAGGGCCGACACGCCCAGCCACACCCAGTTGTTGCGGGTGAGTTGGCCGAGTTCGGCCTTCGGCACGGTGAACCAGCCGAACACCAACACCAGGGCGAAGAGGAACGCGGTGCGGACGACCAGCCCGAGCTGGCTGGAGATGCCGTCCAGCCCGTGCTTCGCCAGCACCGCCGTCAGCCCGGCGAAGACCGCCGACAGGATGGCGAAGATGACCCAGCGTTCCATCCCGACAGCTTACGCAGTCTCGGCGTCGCCGGTCGCCCGCAGGTGGGCCTTGCTCAACTCGTGGAAGTCGGGCAACTGGTCCCCGCGGAGGCGGTTCTCCCCCGCCGCGCGGACGACCCAGCCGTTGTCCCACACCTTGGCGTTCTTCAACTTGAGTACTCGTCCGACCTGGGCGAACGGCTCCGGGATCCACGACACCACGACCAACTCGCCGGTGGGGACGGGTTTGACGAGCCGACAGTGGCGGTAATACACGACGCGGGCCATGAGGGCACCTCCGGGAGGGAACGCTCCGGAGGAAGGGACGGCGGCCGGCCGGGCGGGTTCGCGGTCAGTCGGTCAGCCCGGCGGCGAAGGCGTCTTCGGGGTCGGCTTCCGGTTTGGGCGGCGGGGCGGTGGGCACCGGCACCTCCCCGGCCACCACGTCGGCCGCGGCGTGCGCGTTCTTGATCGTCTTGTCCGTGCTGGTCGGGTCCACCTGCCGGCACGCGTCGGTCAGTTTGGTGGCGATGTCCTTCAACTCCGCCTGCCACTCGGCCGGGTCCAACTGCGGCGGGGTGAGGGCGGCGAACTCCTCCGTCAGCAGGATCATCCGCAGCAGGTGGCGGAAGATGATCCCCTCCTGCTTGGCCA
>CAYMHO010000031.1:0-35942 GCA_964390195.1 uncultured Fimbriiglobus sp.
CGACGGCTCAGTTCGGGATCACCTCGCCGCCGTTACGGGTGGCTTGCCCGACGAGGGTGTTGAGGGCGGTGCTGTCGGACAGGAACCGCACGCTCCCGTCGGCGAAGGCGGCGTTCGCCCCGCCGGTGTGGAAGCTGTAGTACAGGTGCCCCCACTCGTTCGAGTTGTTCACCTTCATCGTGCCGGGGATGGCGGTGCCGATCGCCGGGTTGGACGTGTTCCACACCACCCGCCCGCCGATCTCGTACGGGTTGTCGTTCGTCGCCCACGCCCCGCCGCGGGCGCGGGCCACGTCGGGCAGGGTGGTGTTCGTCTGCGCGCGGGCGACCAGCCGCCCCTGGCGGTACACGTCCTCGCGGCCGGCGCACTCGCCGAACAGGACTGTGTTGCTGGTGCCGTCGCCGATGCCGACGATGCGGGTGTTCCCCTCGGTGATGACCCTCATGACGCCCTTCAGCTCGCCCGTCGGGGTGAAACCCAGGTCGGCGGCGACGGCCGCGTTCACCCCCTCGACGGCGAAGTAGTCGGTGGTCGAACCCACCTTCGGCTGCTCGGGCGGGTTCTCGAACTTGTTCTGCACCCGCGGCTGAGTGGGGGTGGACGGGCAGTTGAACACCTTCAGGTACATCTGGGCGGTCGTCCCGTTCGGGATGGCCACGCCCACGTTCGGGGGCACTTCGCCGATCGTCCGCCACCAGTTCTCGTCCAGGTTGTAGTACGCCCCGCTCACCACGTTCGCCTGTTCCAGGTAGGGCAGCAGGTCGGGCGCCCAGCTCCGCTGCGGGCGGGTGCTCCGCTTGGACGCCGGGAAGTACCCGTAGGCGCTCTCGTAGTTGTGGGCGGCCAGGCTGATCTGCTTCAGGTTGTTCTGACAGCTCATGCGGGCGGCCGCGTCCCGCACCTTCTGGACGGCGGGCAGCAGCAGACCAATCAGGATGGCGATGATGGCGATCACCACCAGCAGTTCGATCAGCGTGAACGCGGAACGGGAACGGGGCATGAGGCACGTCTCCGGGTGTGGTCCGGAGCCGGCCGTAGCGAATCCGGTGCCGGGGCGGAAAGCCGTGCGTTTCGCCGCCTTCCGCCCCGGGGGTGGCCAGCCGAGGCGCACCGGCGGTCAGTAATCGCCCACCACCTCCCCGCCGGCCGGGGTGCCCAGCGCCCGCCACACCACCGATGGCACGCCGTTCCGTTGGAAGTACACGCTCCCGTCCATCCGCAGGGCGTTCACCCCGCCGGGGTGGTAACTGCGGCTGGTCACCACCGCGTACGTCGGCAGCGTGGCCGACCGCCCCTCCCGCATGGAGTTGAAGTCCGCGTCGTACACTTTCCCGCCGGACGTGAACGGCACGACCGTGTTCGGCGGGAAGGTGGTGGTGAACCCGGTCTGGTGGGCGCGAGCGTCCACCCACTCGGTGTGCCCGCTGTCCGCCTTGAACTCGCCGCCGGTGAAGTACGCCGTCACGTCGGCCGGGGTGTTCGGCACCGGCACGCCCGCCCCGGCCGGGTTGCCCCCGTCCCGCCAGTACGGGGTGAACGCCTTCACCTCGGCCAGCCCGAGGGTGTTGCTCAGCCCGTCGGCGACGTCCGCCACCCGGCCGGGGCGGTTCAGGCGGAACACCCCGTCCCCCACCCCGACCGGCGGCCGGTAGACGGCCCACACCCCGGCGTTGAACGCGTAGTTGAGCGGGTAGTGGACGAACGTCGGCCCGTCCGGCCGCTCGCGGTCGTTCACCTCGCTCGGGCAGAGCAGGAACGGGATGCGGACGCGGGCCACCTCCGGCTGCTGGCTGATCGGCCGGGTGAAGTCGATCAGCCGCTGCAGGTTCTCCTGCTCGCAGTAAGGCAGCAGGCGGGTGTGGGCACTCCAGTACACGGTCGCGCCGTTCGTCTGGTAGTCGCCCAGTGGGGGGAAGGTGGCGGTGGCGCTCTCGTGGGAGTGCAACGCCAGGCCGATCTGGTGCAGGTTGTTCTGGCACTTCATGCGGGCGGCCGCCTCCCGCACCTTCTGCACGGCGGGGAGGAGCAGGCCGATCAAGATGGCGATGATGGCGATCACCACCAGCAGTTCGATCAGCGTGAACGCCGAACGGCGGGTAGCCATGGCACGACTCCGGTGGTGGAGTCGCAGGGTATGGCGCCAGCCGATTCAGGTCGAATGAAGAGTGGGTGAAAACGGCCGCGGGCGGCCGGGTTCCCCCGACCGCCCGCGGGTTCAAGCGTTCCGCCGTCAACTCACTTCATCGGCACCACACTGGTCGGGCTGCCGGGGGCCGCCGCGGGGGTGGTGGCGGCCACCTCGATCTTGGCGTTCGGCTTCATCTGGGCGATGACCGCGTCGCGGAGCCGCATAGCGTACACCGCCCGCACGGCCTCCTTCGCCTGCTCGAACGTCGGTTGCTTGCCCGGCTGCTTGGCCGTCACCATGACGATGTGGTAGCCGAACTCGGTGGCCACGATGTCCGAGATGTCGCCCACCTTCATCTCGAAGGCGGCCTTGGCGAACGGCTCGACCATCGCCCCCACCCGCGGGAAGAAGCTCAGGTCGCCCCCCTCCTTCTTGCTCGGGCAGGTGCTGTACTGCTTGGCGTAGGCGGCGAACAGCTCGCCCACCTTCTTGGCCCGGGCGGCGTCCTTCTCCAGCGGGGTGGCGGTGGCGGGCAGGGCGGCGACGGCCTTCGCCGCCTCGTCCTCGCACTGCTTCTTGATCCCGCGGAGGGTGCCGGCCGCCTCCTCCTGCGCCTTCTTGTCGGCGCCGGGGGTCATCAGGATGTGGCTGGCCCGCACCATGCTCCCGTCGAACATGCTCGGGGCGGCGTCGAACATCTTCTTCAGCTCGGCGTCCGTCGCCCGGTCCTTCAGGAACTTGTCCCACTTCATCTGCGCCAGCACCTCGGCCCGGAACTCCGTCTCGGTGAGCATCATCTGCTCGAGTTCCTTGGCGTAGTCCTTCTGCACCTTCTTCAGCTCGTCCTTCAGTTCGCCGATCAGCTTGTCCACGTCCGCCGCCGGCACGTCCACCTTGAGCGCCGTCAGGTACTGGTCGATGAGCGCGTTCTCGGTCAGGTGGCTGAGGATCTCCTTGCGGGCGACCTCCTGCTCCTCTTTGGTGAACTGCCGCAGGGCACGCCACACGGCCACCTCCGGGATCTCCTGCCCGTTCACTTTGGCGGCGGTGCCGGTCGGCCGCACCTCCGGCTTGCTGGCCAGCGGGTTGTCGGCCGGCCTCGGGGCGACGCCGGGGCCGACCGGCGGCGGGGTCGGGGCGGCCGGCTTGGTGGGCGGCGGGGCGGTCGGGGTCACCTGGGCGGTGGCGGTGGCGGCCACCGCGGTGCCGACGACCAGAGCCAGGGCGCGGCGGGAGAACAGACTCATCGGGTTCCTTCCTCCGTGAAGGCGGGCCGGGCCGGACGTCGTCGGCGTGAGGCGCGAACTCGTCCCGGTCAGTGTCGGCCGCGACATACCCACTATCGGCTGACGCCGCGAGACCAGTTTTGGGAATCCGGGAAGCTTTTTCCGGTGGTGGGGGTACTGCGGAGTTTGGCGAAGGGGTACACCAACCACGTCCAGTCCCCGGAACTTCCCGTCATGTCCGACCTCGTTCAGTACCAGCAGTCCGGCCCGGCGGCGGTCGTCACCATCAACCGCCCGGACAAACGCAACGCCCTCAGCCGGGCGCTCATCGCGGAACTGACTGCCGCGTTCCACCGTGCCGCGGCTGACACGGCCGCCCGGTGTGTCATCCTCACCGGCAGCGGGCCGGCGTTCTGTGCGGGCATGGACCTGGACGAACTCCGCGGCACCATCGAGAACGCGGCCGAGGCCGAACTGGTGTGGGACGACGCGGCCAAGCTGTCGGCACTGTACTCGCTCATCTACGAGCTGCCGAAGCCGACGATCGCGGCGGTGAACGGGGCGGCGGTGGCCGGCGGCGCCGGGTTGATGACGGTGTGCGATCTGGCCGTCAGCGTGCCGACCGCGAAATTCGGTTATCCCGAAGTGCGGCGGGGGCTGGTGGCGGCGATGGTGTTGCCGCACCTGCTCCGGCACGTCGGCGAGCGGGCCTCCCGGTGGATGCTGCTGGCCGGCGAACTGATCGACGCGGCCGAGGCGAAGCGGATCGGGCTGGTCAACGAGGTGGTCGAAGCAGGGGAGTTGATGACGACGGCCGAGCGGTGGGCGAAACTGCTGGCCGAGGGCGGGCCGAAGGCGCTGGCGACGACGAAGGAGTTGCTGCGGCGGTGTAGCGTGCAAGCCGTGCCGGTGGCGGACCTGGCGACTGCCAGTGCCGAACCGCGGCTGACCGACGAGTGCAAGGGCGGGCTGACCGCGTTCTTCGAGAAGCGGCCGGCCCCGTGGGTATGGTGAGTCGCTGAAACACGGAAGGGGTTAACGGCATCAGCTGGAGTGCGGTCGGGTGAACGTCGGAACTGCTCATCTCGCCCTCAGGAGAACAGCGATGTCGTCGGGAATCGAGTACTCACGCGGGGAGCGGATCGCCATGATCGCGCTCGGCGTGGTCGGGGCGGTGGTGCTGAACAGCGTGATCGTCTACTGCGCCTTCTTTCACTGGAACCTGGTGGTCGAGGCGCACCTGAACCCGGTGTCGGCGGTGTTCATCGCCGAAGCGGTGCTGCTCATGATCTTCTGGGCGTACTTCCTGCGGAAGTGGGGGGTGGCCCGCCTCGGGTGGGGGTGGTTCATTGCCCTTTCGCTGCTCGGCAGCATGGCCTTCGCCATCCCGGTGGTGCTGCTCTGGCCGAAGAAAAAGCAAGAGCAACCGCCACCCGCTTGACCGTCGGCAACTCTTACACGCCCCATCCCGGCCGCGTGCCGTGTAACTCTTACACGCCCGCGGCGGGTGCCCGTCGCCCAACCGTCATTTCCACTGCAATTCGGCCGTTTCGCGCCCGCGGTCACTCGGCTTGCGCCCAATTTTCCGCCCGGCACCCGCTTTGCCGTGTACCCTCACGACGCCCCCAGGGATGCGAGGCGTCATGCGACAATTCGGTTCCCCAGCGGAGGTCAACGGAATGACCCTTCGTCGGCTCGCTCTCGCCATCGTCACGTCCGTTGTCTGCGCCTCCGCCGGCTTTGCCGCCGAGAAAGCCACCAGCGAAAACTTCGAGGTGGTCGCCCCCACCCGCCAGATGGCCGAGACGTTCGCCAAGGCGGCCGAGCAGTACCGCAAGGAGAAAGCACTGGAGTGGCTGGGCGAGGAGATGCCCCGCTGGAAGGAGCGTTGCCCGCTGGTGGTGGAGGTGAACCCGACCAGAACCGGCGGGGCCACCACCTTCACCTTCTCCCCCCGCGGCGGGGTGGTGCAACAGGACATGAAGATCTTCGGCAAGGTGGACGCCCTGCTGGAGAGTGTGCTGCCGCACGAGGTGACGCACACCGTGCTGGCCCACCACTTCGGCGTACCCGTGCCGCGGTGGGCGGACGAGGGCGGCAGCGTGCTGAGCGAGAACGACAACGAGCGGCTTGAGCACGACATCAAGTGCCGCGAGTTCCTGAACGCCGAACGCGGCATCCCCCTGCGGCACCTGCTGCCGATGAAGGAGTACCCGAAGGACACGATCGTCCTGTACGCCCAGGGGTACAGCGTGAGCAGTTACCTGATCGAGAAGGGCGGCGGCGGGCTGGAGGGGCGGCGGAAGTTCCTGGCGTTCCTGGAGACGGGGATGGCGAAGGGCGGAAAGAACTGGGACGCGGCGGTGAAGTCGCACTACAGCTTCGACGGGGTGGACGACCTGCAGGAGAAGTGGATCGGGTCGCTCCGCGACAGCCGGCCGGTGGCGAAGGGCAAAGCGGCCGACCGCCTGCGGGGCGAGGCGACGACGGCCAGCCGCGGGGGCAAAACCGAGACCCGCACCAACGCCAACCTGGGCGTGCCGCAGTTGGAGCCGCCGGTGGTGAACGCCATCCGCGCCGCCGGCCCGTCGGTGAGCGACCGTCCGGCGGTGCAGTCTGGCACGCCCCTGCCGAGCGGGGTCGCACCGGCCCCGTCGAACAAGCTGACCGCGACCCCGCGGCTGCTGCCCCCCGAGATGCCCGTCGGGAGGTGAACGAAAACATGGGATGCCGCGAGGCGGAGACGAGCGCGACAGGTCGCGCTCGTCTCCGCCTCGCGGCTTGCCTGTTTGAGGGTTCTACAATCGCTACATGAGCGACCTCCTCGACCGCCAGCCGCCCGGTACTCCCCGCCCGCGGTTCGCCCCGGAGCAGGGTCTGGCATCCCTGTTCATCGGGGCGGTCATGTTCATCACCGCCCCGCTGGTGGCGGTGGGCGGGTTCTACCTCAAAAGTCTCCCCGCGAAGGGGAAACTGTTCACCACCTCGCTCGACTGGTTGCCCTACTTCGGCACCACGCTCCCGATCCTGCTCCTGCTGTTCGGTGCGTTGCTCGGCATTCTCGGCATCCGCTGGGCCAACCGGGAGGGCGGCTCCACGTCCCTGCCCGGTGCCGGACTGCTCCTGAACATCCTCGCCCTCGTAGAGTGGTTGATCGCCGCCACGTTCGTGTACTTTGCCGTGAACGGCATGTGACTGCCTCCCTCGCCTCGGTGATGGCCGTACCATATCCTGCGGTTCCCGCTTTGCGACGCCAACCGACCACCCACCCGAGGACGACCGATGTCCCGCTTCGACCTGACTGTGCTTGAGACCGCCCAGAAGGTGCCCGGCAAGCCGCGGCACAAGACCCGTACGGTGACGGTCGGTGGGGTGGGCATCGGCGGGGACGAGCCGATCCGCGTGCAGAGCATGACCACCACCGACACGTTCGACGTGGCGGCCACGGTGAAGCAGATTCATGCCCTGGAAGAAGCGGGGTGCGAACTGGTGCGGGTGACGGTGCCCAAGCCGGAAGACGCCGGGGCACTCACCGAGATCAAGAAGCAGATCGGCATCCCGCTCATCTGCGACATCCACTTCGACTACAAGATGGCCCTGACCGCCCTCGACCACCCGATCGACAAGGTGCGGATCAACCCCGGCAACATCGGCAGCGTGGACCGCTTCCGGCAGGTGATCCGAAAGGCGAAAGACCGTGGCATCCCCATGCGGATCGGGGTGAACGCCGGCAGCCTGGAGCGCGAGTTCAACGAGAAGTACGGCTTCCCCTGCCCGCCGGCGATGGTGGAGAGCTGCCTGCGGAGTTTGGAGATCGCCGAGGAGGAAGGCTACCGCGACATCATCGTCAGTTTGAAGTCATCCGACGTGCTGGTGGCGGTGGAGGCGTACCGCCTGTACGCGAAGCTGGCGGATTACCCCACGCACATCGGCATCACCGAAGCCGGCAAGCCGCCGTACGCGGTGACGAAGAGCGCCGCCGGGCTGGCGCCGATCCTGCTCGACGGCATCGGCGACACGATCCGCGTCAGCCTGTTGGGTGATCCGGTGCCGGAAATCGCGGCGTGCTTCGACATCCTGCAAGCGACCCAGCGGCGGGTGCGGCGGCCGGAGCTGATCGCCTGCCCCACCTGCGGGCGGTTGGCCATCGACCTGGAGAAGATCATCGCCGAACTGGAGCAGCGGCTCGAGGGGCGGAAGCTTCCGGTGAAGATCTCGGTGCTCGGGTGCGTGGTGAACGGCCCGGGCGAGGCGAAGGAAGCGGACATCGGCATCGCGGCGGGCAACGGGCTGGGGATGATCTTCCGCAACGGGGAGATGGTGCGGAAGGTGAAGGAGGAGGAGATCGTGGACGCGCTGATGGTGGAACTGGCCGACTGGGAGGCGGCCAACCAGCACCGTCTGCCGAAGGCGAAAGACGCCGAGGGACTCGGCCGCCGCAAGCTACCGCTGGTCGCGGGGTGACCCGCGTCACCCGTGCCCGCCGGTGGCGAGCATGACCGCCGCCATCACCGCCATCAGCAGGTCTTCGGCGAGCGTCACGTAGGACATCGGCAGGTTGAACACCGACCCCAGGCAGGCGCAGCGGATCTTCCGCCCGGCGAGTAGGGTCCGCACCACCCCGACCGTGCCGACCGACATCAGCACCAGCGTGACCGCGTTCGTCACCACCGGCCAGACGCCGGACAGGTACGCCACGCCTAGCCCCAACTCCAGGAACGGGTAGACGAACCCGTAGGCCCGCCACCGCCCGGCGACGATGTCGTACCCGGAGTAGGCGTCGGCGAACGCCCGCACGTCGAGCAGTTTGAAGAACGCGAAGGCGAGGAAGAACCCGCCCATGAACCGGCTCATCGCCCGGTGCCAATCGAACGGTAACGCCGACACCTCCAGCAGCCCGGTGCCCATCACCAGGAACGCGAACAGCAGGACGATCGGGAAGTAGCTCGCCTTCGGCCCGGCCGCCGAGGGGGCGGTTGTGGCGTGAACAGTCGGTTCGGGTAGTGGGGTGATCTCGCCCAGCACCCGGAACCCGGCCGCTTCGACCAGCTGGCCGACCGCCTCCGCCCCGACCCCGTCCCCCTCGACCGTCAGCACCTTGTCCGGGCTCTGGGTGTCCACCGACCACCGCCGGATGCGGCTTTCACCATCCAGGTGCGGCGTCACCTTCGCCACGCAACTTCCGCAGTTCAGGTTCGTTCTGTATTTCCGCTCGCTCATGATTGACCACTCCGGTTGGCCCACGGGCGGTAGGGTCCGCCCGGCACCACCGCAATTTAAGCCCCGTACCGTACTCCGGGGTCAAGGGGTGAAACCGGGAATTCGCCGCCGAGGGCGTCCAGGATGGGGCAGCCGTCGGTCGGGCCGTCGCCGTGGCAGGCGGCGGTCAGCCCGGTCAGGGCGTCCCGCATGCGCTGAAGGTCGCGGATTTTCGCGTCGATGTCGATCAGCTTGGCGGACGCCCGCTCCCGCACGTCCGAACGGGTGGCCGACCCGTCCAGTCGCAGGGCGAGCAGCCCCTTGATCTCCTGAAGGGTGAAGCCGAGCGCCTTCGCCCGGCGGATGAACCGCAGGACGGTCACCGCCTGGTCGTCGTACTGGCGGTAGCCGGACGCCCGCCGCGGCGGCTCCGCCAGCAGTCCCTCCCGCTCGTAGAAGCGGACGGTCTCCACCCCCACCCCGGCCCGCCGGGCCACCTGCCCCACGGTCAGACTCGTCATCGTTGCCCCTCCGATGGTTCGTCCCCCGGTCGATTCACTTCTGGCGGTACGCGTCCGGCGGTTTGATGGTGCTCGGCTTCTCCTTCGCCGCCGCCACGAACT
This sequence comes from uncultured Fimbriiglobus sp., assembly GCA_964390195.1. GTDB lineage: Bacteria > Planctomycetota > Planctomycetia > Gemmatales > Gemmataceae > JALHQU01. The sequence continues at coordinate 9,177 of CAYMHO010000031.1, forward strand.
CCTCGATGCACGGGGTGCAGCAGAACTCGTAGGTCTTGCCGCCGATCACCCAGGTGAACTGCGGGTTGGCCAGCGTCTCCGAGATGGGGCAAATCTTGTCGCCGGGTTTGGGCTCGGCGTCGTGTTTCGCCCGGATGCCCTTGAACTTCTCCCCCGGCGTGCGGGTGCCGTTCGCGGTGATGTCGGCAACGGTGTACAACCCGCCGGCGGTGGTGAACAACTTGTCGGCTTCGCCCTCGGGCCGCTTCGCCGGCATCACGTCGTGAGTGGTGCCTTCCGGGCTGTGGAACCCGACGCGGTAGCGGTCGGCCCCGACCCGCAGGTTCGGGATACTCACCCCGACCGGTTTGCCGACCGCGTCGTCCGGCAGTTTGCCGACGAACAGGCTCGCCTTGCCGGCGGTGTCTCCCGGTTGCGACGCCGGGGTGAACTCGAACTTGGCCGCCGACCGACTGCCGTCCGGAGTGGCGAACGCTTCGAGCGGCTTGGCGTCGATCTCGATGACCGACTTCGCGTCCTTGCCGAGCAGATAGAGTCGGACGGTGCCGTCGGCCTCGAACACCGCTTCGGCGTGGGCCACCTCCGTGCCGATCTCGACGATCACCCCACCGCGGGCGGACGCCTTGGCGTGGTCGTCGTGGGTGGTGGCGGGCGTGGGGGGAACGGGTTGGGGTGGCGGTGGGGCGTTCGAGCAGCCGACGACGGCGACGGCGAACACGGACAATGAAAGGAGAAGGGAACGGGTCATGGAATGACCTCCGCACCGGCAGTATGGCCGGGAGGTTGGTGAGGGAACGAACGCGACGGGTGGCGTCCGCCCGCTAACAGCGGAGGCGGTGGCAGAGCAGGGGGAGGTGCGGCGACGGGTCGGGCGGGGGGCCGGGGTTCACGACCGGCACGGCGTCGGCATGAACGGCAGGAGCGGAGACGACGACGGCACCGTCGGCCGGCCACGACTGGCGGGTGTCGTCCGGGATGTGGGGGGCGGTCGGCGGCTTCAGCTCGGCCTTCGGACACGGGCAGTTGTGCTTCTTGACCGGCGGGTTCGACTTCGGTTCCGGCTTCTTCTCGGACGCGCACTTCGGGCAGGCGGGTTTCGTCGCGGGTGCCGTCGGCTTCTCCGGCGGGGCAGCCGCGCAGCAGCACGGCCGCGGCCCACAGAGCACCGCGGTCAGGTAGCACAGCAGTAGCGCGAACCGGATCACACCATCACCTTGACGAGATCGGCCTCAACCGTCAATACCGTCCGGTCGGTCACTTCTTGCTCGCCGATGTGGTCTGCTCGCTCCGCGAGCGGGTGTTGAAGACCGCTCGCGGAGCGAGCAGAGCACGGCGGTCACTTCTTGCTCGCCGGCTTCTCCTCGAAGTCGCCGGTGTAGTGCTTCCCGCCGGCCTTGCCGCTGATGCTGCCGCTGAACTCCTTCACCGTCTTCAACGCGTCGTGCCGGCCGACGAACCGCGACGACTGGCCGGGCGGGTCGCCGTCCTGCGGCTTCGCCTCCAGCGTGACCACCACCGGCGGGGTGTCCTTCAGCGACAGGGTGACGGTCTTGGCGTCGATCGGGGTCACCTTCTTGGCGGTGCCGTCGAGGAGGTACACGGTCGCCTCGCCGGTCGTGTGATCGACGACGAATTCGGCGTGGTACTCTTCCTTCCCCCAACTGGCCAGCACCCCGCCCGCCGGCCCCGACTCGCCGTGGGCGTGGGCATGTTCGGTCGGCTTGGCCGTGTCGGTGGGTGGTGTGGTGGGCGTGGTGCCGCACCCGACCAGCAGGGCGAGACCGAGTGCGAACAGGGAGAAGCGGGTCACAACTTTTCCTCCAGATGCAGCCGGCGGGCGGCCGATGACAGTTGTTGGCGCGCAAGGGCGGCGGGCGGGGGCGTTCGGCTGACGTGGTGCGCTTTCCCGCGCCACGTCAACTGAGGGTCTCTCCATGAGAACACTCGCACTCGGTCTGTTGGCGGCCGCCGGAATCGCCCTGTCGGCCGGTTCGGCGTCCGCCCAGGTGATCGTGTACGGCGGATCGGGATACGGCCGCGGGGTGGTCGTGTCGCCGGGGTTCGGCGGCTCGTACTCCGGCGGTTACGGCAACTCATTCTACTCCGGCGGCTACGGCAACTCCTTCTCCGCGCCCCGGTACGGCGGCGTGTACTCCGGCGGCTACGGCAACTCCTTCTACACGCCGACGGTGGTCGGCGGGTATCGCCACCCGTCCTACGGGCTCGGCCACTACGACTACATCCCCGGCCACTACGACCGGCACGGCAACCACTACGACTACCACCCCGGGCACTACGACTACCACGCGCCGGGGCGGCGTGCCCCGCGGCACTAACCGGCTGTCTTCAACTCGATCGGCTCCGGGGCCGGCGGCGGGTCGTCCAACCCGTCGTCGGCCTCTGGGTCGTGCGCCAGCTCCGCTGCCGCCTTCCCGCTGAACCGCCAGAACAGGCCGGGGTGCAGCAGGAACTCGCAGAAGGTGCTCGTCAGCAGCCCGCCCAGGATCACCGTGGCCACCGGGTACAGGATTTCGCGGCCCGGCTTGCCCCCTTCGATCACGAGTGGGATCAGCCCGATCCCGGCGGTGAGGGCGGTCATCAGCACCGGCGACAACCGCTCCAGGCTGCCGCGGAGTACCATCCTCTCGGTGAACCCCTCACCTTCAGCTTTCATCAGGTGGACGTAGTGCGTCACCAGCAGGATGCCGTTCCGCACCGCGATGCCGCCGAGTGAGATGAACCCCACCAGACTCGCCACCGTCAGCGTCTGTCCGGTGACGACCAGCGCGATCACCCCGCCGATGAACGCCGTCGGGATGGCGTTCAAAATCTGAAGCACCACCCGCGCGGACGGGAAGAAAGCCGAGGTGACGAAGAACGCCAGCGTGCCGAGTGCGGCCGCCCACACGGGGCCCAGTTGGAACAGGTACACACCCGCCGCCACCGCCCCGCCGACGCCCAGCGAGACGAGCAGCATGAGCATCGCCCCGCGGGCCGGGAACAGCAGCAGCAGGACGAAGAACATGCCGACCGCGCACACTGCCCCGAGGACGGCGATCAGCCGGGTGGCCTGCTCCTGGCTCTCGAACTGCCCGCCGTACTCGACGTGGTACCCCTCGGGCATCGGCACCTCCTTCGCCACCACCGCCTTGATGTCCGCCACCACGCTCCCCAAATCTCGGCCGCGGGCGTTGCACCGCACCACCAGCCGTCGGCGGGAGTTCTCCCGCTTGATCTGGTTCGCCCCGGCGTCGCCGCCGGTCGGCGGGGTGATGTCGGCGATCTCCTTCAGCCGCACCTGCTTCCGCGGGCCGTCCGGCTTGTCGGCCTCCGGCGGCAGGTCGATCCGCAGTTCGCCCAGGTTGGCCACGTCCGTCCGGTAGTCCTCTTCCAAGCGCACCAAGAGATCGAACCGCCGCTGCCCTTCCACAACCTGCGACACCACCTCGCCGTTCAGCGCCGTCTGTACGAACCGGTTGACCGTCTCGCGGTCCAGGCCGTAGTGTGCCAGGTCGTCCGGCCGCAGGCGGATGTGCACCTCGTCCACCTTGCGGATCGGCTCGACGATGAGCGAGCTGACGCCGTCCACCTTGCCGGCGGCCGCCTTGATGCGGTTGGCCGTCCGCTCCAGGGTGTCCAGGTCGTCGCCGTACACCTTGATGGCGATCTGCGCGGTGCTGCCCGAAATGAGGTGCGAAATCAGGTGCGCGAGCGGCTGCTCCACCTCCAGGTCCACGCCCGCCACCTCGGCCTTGATGGCGTCTTGCAGCAGGTCCAGCACCTCCTCACGGGTCTTCCCGCACTCGGGATTGATGGTGACGAAGAACTCGTTCTCGTTCGGCGGGTCGGCGTGTTCGTCCATCTCGGATCGCCCGGTGCGGCGGCCGAACGCCAGCACCTCACCCTTCGGGTTGTCGGGGGATTTCCGGTACCGGGCGATCACCCGGTCGGCCACTTCACTCACCCGGTTGGACGCCTCCACCGACGACCCGGCCGGCAAACTGACGTTCACCTGCACCGTCCCCTCGTCGAACGCCGGCAGGAAGTTGCTGCCGAGCGTCGTCACCCGCCACCCGCAGTACAGCACCACCAGCCACGTCAGCAGGAGGAGCAACCCGGCGTAGCCCATGCTGAACCGCACCAGATGCCCGGCCAGCCACTTCAGCCCCCGCACCAGCAGCCCGTCCTTCTCGCGGTGGACGGCCTTCGAGTTCGCCAGCAGGTAGTACGACAGCACGGGGGTGACGGTGAGCGACACGACCAGCGAGGCCAGGATGGAGACGATGTAGGCGACGCCGAGCGGGGCGAACATCCGCCCCTCGATGCCGGTCAGGGCGAACAGCGGGAGGAACACCAGGATGACGACGGCCGTGCCGAACACGATGGCCGTTCGCACCTCCTTGCTCGCCTCGAACACCACGCGGAGGGTGGGCTTCGGCTTGGCGGCGTGACTGTTTGCGCGGAGGCGGCGGAAGATGTTCTCCACGTCCACGATGGCGTCGTCCACCAGTTCGCCCATCGCCACCGCGATCCCGCCCAGGGTCATCACGTTGATGCTCAGCGCGTTGCCGGTGACCCAGCCGACCACTTTGAACACCAGCGCGGTGACGACCAGCGACAACGGGATGGCGGTGAGCGAGATGAACGTGGTGCGGAAGTTGAGCAGGAACAGGAACAGCACGATGAGCACCAGCACCGCCCCGATGACGAGCGCCTCGCCCACGTTCCACACCCCGCGGTCGATGAACCCGCGGAGTTGGTAGATGTTCGGCTCCAGCACCACATCGGCCGGCAGCGACGGCTCCACCTCCCGCATCCCGGCTTCGACGGCGTCGGTCATCGCGCGGGTGTCGGTGTTCGCCTGCTTCACGATGGTGATGATGACGCCGGGTTCGCCGTTCACGCTGGCGTCGCCCCGCTTCACCTGCGTGCCCTCCCGCACCGTCGCCACCTGCCCGAGAAGCACGGTCCGCTGGTCGGTCGTCCGTACCGGGATCTTCTCCAAGTCGCTCACCACCTGCTTGCCGTCCGGGCCGAGTCGGCCGATCACCCGCACCGGCGTTTCCAACTCGCCCCGTTCGACGAACCCGCCGGTGGCGTTCCCGTTGTTCGCCCGAAGTGCCTCCTCCACCCGTTGGAGCGACACCTTGTGCTCGTCCATCGCCGCCGGGTCGGCGAGCACCTGGTACTGCTTCCGCCCGCCGCCGACGGTGAGCACCTGGGCCACGCCGGTGATCTTCTGCAACCGCGGGCGGACGACCCAGTCGGCGAGTGTGCGGAGGTCGGTCCGGCGTTGCGCCTCGGACGGGAAGGTGACGACCCGCGGCACGCCGTCGATGGTCGCCCGGGCCGTCCGGCTGCCGTCCGTCGCGGCTGGGTTCCAGGTGACACTTGTCACGCCCACCGCCTTCCACGAAGCCGTATCGTGCCGGTCGGTGGGTTTCCACACGCTCAGTGACAGTGCCTTGTCAGCGGTGACGCCCCGCTCGGCGTAGAACGCGGTGTTCGGCACCGGGGCCAGTTCGCCGCCGGTCGGGCCCGCCCGCCGCCGCACGCCGGCCAGCACCACCTGCCCCATGATCGCCCCCGGCGGGGCCATCTGCGGGCGGACGTCGGGCGGCAGGTCGCCCTGCACGGTGGCCAGCCGCTCCTGCACCACCTGCCGGGCGACCTTCATGTCGGTGCCCCAGCCGAATTCGACGACGACGGCCGACAGGCCGAACCCGGATTGCGTCCGCACGTCGGTCACACCGGGTGCCCCGAGCATGGCGGCTTCGAGCGGGTAGGTGACGAGCGTTTCGACCTCCTCGGGGGCGAGGCCGTGGGACTCGGTCATCACCGTCACCCGCGGGCGGTCCAGGTCGGGGAACACGTCGATGGGCAGGGTGGTGGCCAGGTACCCGCCGTACCCCAGCAGGACGAGCGCGACCACCACCACCAGCGGGCGGTAGCGGAGCGAGAGTTTAATCACCGCGTTCAGCATGGTGGCTCGTCAGGTGGGTGGTCAGAGATTTTTCTCGCCAAGCCGCCAAGACCGCAAAGAAGAACACGTGCTGAGAGTCAGCAATCTTCTCTGTCTGCTTCTTTCTGATCTTGGCGTCTTTGCGAGACGCAAGCCGGCCCAACCGCTCAATGGTCGTGGTCGTGATGATGTCCGCCCCCTTCGCCTTCGGCCGCGGCCTTCAGCGTGCGGTTCAGGGCGGCCGCCTGGTTCTTCACCACCGCCGCCCCGGCCGGCAGGCTGCCGTCGTTCGCCAGCACTACGTCGGTGCGGTCCTCGTACAGCACCCGCACCGCCTTCCGCACGAACAGGTCGCCGTTCGGCACGAACGCGTACGCCTCCGGCCCCTCCCGCACGACCGCCCCGGCGGGCAGCACCAGCACCGCGTCGCCCAGTTTCTCCACCGGCACCCGCAGTCGCACCCGCTGGCCGGGGCGGAACCGCCAGGCGTGCGAGTGCTCGCCCTTGTCCGCCCCGCGGGTCTGGTTGTCCAGCGACAGGTAGAAGGTGAAGGTGCGGGTGGCCGGATCGACCACGTGCGACACGCGGGTGACCGCCAGCGGGGGTATCTCCGTCCACTCGCCCGGCCGCTCGCCGGCGAACTCCGCCCGCACCCCCTCGCGGCGGGTGAGCAGGTCGTTCACCGCCGCCGCCTCGCTCTCGAACGCTCGCCCCTCCACGAACAGCCGGCGGTGCGACGCCAGCACGCACAGCGTCTGCCCGGCCGTCACGGTGTCGCCCAACCGCACGTTCAACTCGTGGACGTCGAACTCCTCCGGCGTGTCGGCGGCCGATTTCGTGCCGTTGCCGTTCGCGTCATCGGGGGCGACGACGTTCACCGCGTCCAGCAGTTTGCCCTCCGCCGCCTGTTCGATCTGAGCCTCGGTCAGTTTCCACGCCCGCAGTTGTTTCCGCAGGGCGTCCGCCTGGTTGGCGGCCAGGTCCACTAACTTTTGCGGCTCGACCAAGTCGTTCGCCGGGCGGGTGCGGTCGCTCACCTGACGGGCCACCCCGTCGCGGGCGGTCGTGAGGATGGCCAGTTCCTTCACCGCCTTGCTCAGATCCAGTTGGGTGCGGACGACGTCTCCGGTCGGCTCGATGGTGAACAGCGTCTGACCGGCGGACACGGTCGCCCCCGGTTTGGCCGCGATGCGGGTGACGACCCCACTCAGGCGGGTGGTGACGGCCCGCTCACTCTCGCCGGGGCGGTCCGCCACCACGCCGGGGACGAGCAGCGTCCGCCAGTACGGCCGCGGGGTCACTTCACCCACCTCCAGCTTCAGGTTCTGCTGCGCCTGCGGGGACAGCTTCACCTGCTCGGCGTGGTCGGCGTGGTCGTGGTCCTCTTCGCCGTGGTCGTGCCCGTGCGGGTCCGCCGGCTTCTCCGCTTTCGTTGGGAACAGGTGCGGCAGCCACGCCTCACGGGTGAAGTAGGCGGCGGTGGCGGCGCCAGCGATGACGACGAGGCCGACCAGCGGCGAGAGCCATTGGCGGACGTTCATGACGACCTCCGGTGGAGGTGTTTGGAGAATGGCGAAACGAGCGCGGGCGTGCGACGACTGCTAGATGAGCAACCGGCCGACGGACAGGTACAGGGGAAGTGACGAGTACCCGGGTGGCGATTCGGAGCGGAACGCCGGGCGGACGACGTGCGGCGTGACGAGGGTCAAATCGGCGGGACTGAGTGGGAGTGACAGGAGTGTGTCAGTGCCCACTTCGAGTGCGGGCGGGAGTGTCGCCACCCGCGGGGAGTCATGACAGTGGCACCCGTCGTCGTGCGGGACCGGCCCGTGTTCGTGCTGTTCGGCGGCTTGTTTGTGGTCGTGCCCGCACAGGCACAGACCGACCGGTAAGGCGGCGACGAGGCAGGCGAGCAGGAGCAGCAGACCGCGGAGCAAAGCCGTCGTTTCCCCGAGACATCTCCTGTGAGTATCGGACCTTCGGGTATGGATGTCAAATCACCGCGGGGGAGTCTGGAAGCGATACCCACCCTCCTGGGCGACCAGCCGCAGGGTCATCTCGGCATCCAGCCCCTTCCACTTCGCCCCCTCCACCACCCCGCTGCCCGACCCGCGGGGGTCCGCCGGCCCGCCCGGTGGGATGTGGATTTCCAGGTCCGCGTCCCCCTTCAACTTCCCCTCGATCTCCTTCGGCAACCCCCAACTGGCCGGCAGCTTCCGCAGGTCGAGCTTGTCGGCGGCGAGTTTCATCGTGATGACGGCGGTCGGCTTGTCGAACACGTATTCCCCGCTCACCCCGACTGAGCCGTCGGCCACCGCCACCTTCCCGTTCGTCACTGTCACCTTGCCGTCGGCGATCAGAATCTTCCCCTCAACCTTCGTCAGGGTCACGTCGGCGGTTGGCACGGTCAGGTTCGCCGCGGCGGCCGGGTTCACCTCCACCGCGTACCCCAAGTCCTGGCCCGGCTTGAAGGTGAACCGCACGGCGGCCGGCGTCTCCCCGCTCGCCTGCAAGTTGTCCCACACCGCCTGCGGCACATACGGGATGGTGCGGACGAGCGACATGTTCAGTTGCCCGCGGGGGGTGGTCAACTCGACGTGACCGTCGGCGGGGTCGCCCGTCAGTCGCCCGCTGATGTCCCACTTGCCCCAGCCCGGGTCGTCGATGGTGCCGCTGATGGCGTACCCGTCGCCGTCCCGCTTCAGTTCGGCCGACACCCCGGCCACCACGAACTCCGGCCGCCCGGTCTGGCGGATCCGCACCCGCCCGCCGCTCAGTTGCACCGCCGGCAGGGTGGTCGGGCCGGGACTCGTCGGCTTGCCGGCGGGCAGCGGGGAGATCAGTTTCCCCTTCTCGTCCAGGCGGAGGAGTACGTCCAGGTCCTTCAGGGTGACGGTCGTCGGCGCGGATTTGCCGGAGAGGAAACCGGCCAGCGACAGGTCGGTGGTGAGCGATTTCACCCGGATGAGGTCGTCGGGCGGGTCGGCGGACGGGTCGGGGATGCGGAGGGCGGCGGACGACGAGCCGACGCCCACGTCGAGCGTTTCGATCTCGACGGGCAAGCCGAGAGACTCGCTCAGTTGGGCGGAAACGGCGGCGCGGCCCGGCCCGCCGACGTACATCTTCATGCCGAACCAGCCGACGAGCAGCAGCACGGCCAGCACACCGACCGTCCAGAGAGCGATCACCCGCGAGCGTTTCACGACGGCCCCTCCGCCGGCGTTGGTCCGCCGGCAGAAGGATTATTGCATCCGGCGTGCCGAAGTCACTGGCCGGGCATGACCGCCGGCGGACAGGCCGCCGCCCCGCCGACGCCTGGGTAGCACGGGGCGTGCGGCTTGCAGCACGGAGCGGTCGTCTTCTGTTGGGACGGGAAGACACCTTCGAGCGTCCCCTTGCTCGGCACGAAGATGCGGTCGCCGGGGCGGAGTTGGAAGTTGGTGGACGTGTCGCCGAGTTGGACGATCTGCGGGTAGCACACCGGCAGCACCTCGCGGCACCCTTCCGGCTGGGTGGGGCGGACGAGGATGACCTTCCGCTCGGCGGCGGCGCGGGTCAGGCCGCCGGCCGCCATCAGCCCGTCGAGCACCGTCTCGCGGCCACTCAGCGGGAACGAGCCGGGGGCGTTCACCTCCCCCAGGACGTAGTACACCTTGCTCTGCCGGCCGATCAGCCGCACGGTCAGCGGCACGTCCTTCTTCTCTTTCGTTTTCACTAGGTGCCGCACCTCCGCCTCGATCATCGGGACCGTCTTGCCGGCGACGACCGGGCGGCCGTACTCGCCCAGTTCGATCACCCCGTCGGGCAACACCGGCTGGTCGGCCGGCAGCCGCACCGGGGAGTCGAACTCGACCGGCTGCACCAACAGCACGTCACCCGGTTCGACGACGTACTCGGCCATCGGCGTCTTGGCCAACTCGCGGGCGAGCGGCGGCGGCGGGACAGCCCCGTTGCGGAACTCCTCCGCTTGCGGGAGCAATTTGTAGCGTGGGGTGGACAGGCCGAAAGCGTCGCCCACCGAGCAGCCGGTGAGGGCGAGCGGGGCTACCGCCGACAGGAGCAAAAGTGGGAAACTGGTGAGCCGACGCATTTGGGGCGCTCCGTGGGTCACACGGAGTTATCGACCCCGCCGGCCTTTCCGATTCAACCGATCCTGCCGCGCCTGCCGATGTTCCCGACACGGCCGCACATGGTCGCCGCCCCGCTCCGCGGGCGGTCACCAACCACCCCGCGGAGCGGGGCGGCGACAATCCTACCGGTTCGACCGCGGGGACACCTCGGGCAGCACGGCCGCGGTGGTCGGCAGGTAGCGGCGGAGGAAGAAGCGGACGGCCTCTTCGGTGATGAGGGCGGCGGTGTTCAGTTGCGGCTGCGGGCGGGCGACTGTGCCGGTGATGTTCAACCGCACGGTGCGGTTCGACAGGAACACGCTCACGTCGCGGACCACCTGCAGCGGCAGCGGGCCGACCGGGATGACGCCCAGCCCGAGTTGCCGGAGCAGGGTGTCGTTCAGCCCGACGGTGCCGGTACGGACGATGACGCCCAGGTCGAGCCGGCCGGAGGTGGTGACGGTGCCGTCGGCGTACAGGTCGGTGTTCGGGCTGGCCAGCGTCAGCCGCTCGATGCGGAAGACTCCGCGGGACAGCCGCGCTCGCAACTCGCCGGCGTCGAACGGCTTGAGCAGCACCGACGGCGGGACGAACGGGGTGATGGTGTCGATGACGGGGATGTCGCGGGTGGCCGCCTGCTCGATGCTGGCGATGACCGTCGCCGTCAGGTCGTCTACCGACTGCACGTTCTCCCCTTTCAGGTCGATGCGGCCGGTCACGCGGGCGGTGCCGAAGTAGTTGCTCTGCTTCAGGTCGGTGAGCACGTTGCCCACCCGCACGTTGGTGAATTTCACCTGCCCGTCGGCCCGCCCGCTCGCCCCCCAACTGTACTCGAGCTGCCCGCTCACCCGCCCGTCGCCGACGGTGCCGGTCACGTCGCGGACGGTCACGTGCCCGCCGGCCGCCCGCACGCTCAGGGTGTACGGCACCCGCAACTCGGACACGGTCAGCCCGATCACCCGCCCGCGGGACAACCCGATGGTGCCGGCGGCGGTGAATTCCGGCCACAGCTTGCCGCGGGCGGTGATCGACACCCCGCCGTCGATGAGCGATCGCCCGTCGGTGAACCCGGCGAGCAACCGGCCGACGTCCAGGCGGTCGGCCGACAGGCGGTAGAAGTTGCGGGCCGGCTCGGTCAGGCTAACCCGCACCCGCGCACGGATGGTGCCCCCGCTCACCGGCCCGACCGCGTCGAGCAGTTCCACTTGCCCGTCCCGGATCCGAACTCGCCCGCTGAACTCCGGCACCAGCCGGTTGCCGCCGAGGCCGAACCCGCGGACGGAATACCGCCCGTCCCCGCGGCTCAGGTCGCCGGCGTAGCGGAACGTCAGGTCCACCATCCCGCGGAGCGAGTTGTCTCCGAGCTTCAGCGCCTCGGCCAGCCGGCGGAGGTCAATCCCCTTCAAATTCAGTTCGCTGTCCACTTCCTGCTCCGGCTCCTTCGGCTTGGCCTCCGGGTAGCGGCCCTTCACGTCGAACGACCCGCCGAGCGTCTTGCCCTCCAGTTCGTACTTCACTGCCGTCCCGTCCAGGCTCAGCTTGCCGGTCAGCTTCTCCGCCGGGATGCCCTGCACGGTCAGCTTCGGCGCGGAGAGGGTGAGGTCGGCCGACACCGCCCGCTCCGCGCCCGGTTTGGCCACCGGCAGTTTCCCGCCGACGCTCCCCGTCACCCGCCCGCTCACCTTCACCGGCACCTTCGGGAAGGCCGACAACACCGCCGCCGCGTCCACCTCGGTGAACTTCACGTCGAACTCGCCCGCCTTCTCCGGCACCAGCGGCACGTCCACCGACCCGCTCACGCTCCCCTTGAACAGCCCGGCCTTCAGGTCCGTCACCCTGATCCGCTCCGGGCTGAGGGCGAACTTGGCGGACAACGTTTCGCCGGAGGTGTCGCCGACTGCGAACTCGGTGGCCGTGACGGTGCCGGCGGCCGACACACTCACCGGGTTGAGTGTGCCGTCCAGGGTGGCGTCGGCGGCCAGCCTGCCGCGGACGGCGACCGGCAGTTCCAACTCGGGCACCAGCTTTTGCAACTCGCTCACCTCCTGCGGCTTCGTCTTCACGGCGGCGGTGAACGGATACTTGCCGGACAGGGTGAGGGTGCCGCTGCCGGTGGCGGGGACGCCTTCGACGGCGGCCGCCACGTCGGTCAGAGTCAGTTTGCCGTCTTTCACCGTGGCCTTCGCCTTCGCGTCGGCGAGCGTTCGGCCGAACAGGGAGAGCGCCGGTCCGGTCAGGTCGGCCGACGCCACCCACTTCGACGTGTCGGTCAGTCGGTCTACCGGGGCGGTGAATTCGGCCGTCCCGCTCACCGCCCCGCTCGCGGTGACTCCGCCCGGCACCGCCTTGAGCGACTCGCCGAGCGGCACGCGGGTGAGGGTGAGTTTGGCGGACAGGTCGCCGCGGGGGGAGATGGCGGCGGTGGCGCTGCCGGCGAGCGTACCCGGCTTGTCGCCCGGCGTGTCCGGCGGGAGCGACGCCTTCACGTTGGTCAGCTTCAGCACACCTTTCTCGAACACCACGTCGGCGGTCAGGTCCTGTACCCGCAACCCTTCGAGCGTCACCTCCGGAGCGGTGACGGTCCCGCGGACGGTGTACGCCTGGGTGGTCGTCGCCTCGCCGAGCGGTACGGAAATGTCGGCCTTCACCGTCACCTTCCCGCCGACCGCGTACCCCAGGTCCAACTCCAACTTCTCCACCAACTCGGCAATGCTCACATCACGCAATGTGATGGTGGCCGCAAGGGTGGTTGGCTCGGCCTTCTTGGCGGGCGGCGGGTCGGCCGGCGGCTGGACGAGGAGCAGCGACCACAAGAGCGTCAAGAGGGTGGACATCGGTCACCTCGGGGAATCGGGTGAACTTTACCCGTTCGGGCGACGGGTACGGTTCGACGGCGCGCGGAATCCCTTGTTCCCCGACCCGTCGCCGCTCGCCCACCCGACTCACCCGGTGCGACCGGCCCACGCCCGAAACGGGAGTCGTTCAGCACTTCCCGCGCCGCGTGTGGATCGGCCGGTGCGCCTCAATCACCCGGCCGGCGGAATCCGTGATGGCCCCGGCCGCCGCTCGCCCATGTGTGGGGTGACTCCCCTCCGAGCGACCGCCATGTCCACCCGCGTTCACCTGCTCTGCCTGCTGGTGGCGTCCGTCACCGTGTTCGTCACCCTCCTCGACCTGGTCCGGGGTGTTCGGCCGAAACCAGCCGCCACCGGCCGGGTCGTCGCCCTCGGCCGCTGATCGACACCACCCACCCGCGTCGGGTAGAGTGAACGCCATGACCCCCACCCCGTTCACCTGCCCGAACCCGGCCTGCGGCAAGCGGCTGCAGACGAGTGCGGATCACGCCGGCCGGTCGGCCCGCTGCCACGGGTGTGGCACCAAGTTCCGGCTGGAGCGGTCCACCTCCGCCGACGGGTCGGACAGCCTGGTGCCGACGGCCGCCGAGTTCCCCCTGCCGCCCCCGCCCGTCGCCCCGGCGGTGCCGCTGCCGGCCGCCATCGGGCGGTTCCGCGTCACCGCCGCCGTCGGCCGCGGGTCGTTCGGGGTGGTGTACCGCGCTCACGACCCGGAGCTCGACCGCGAGGTGGCCATCAAGGTGCCGCGGGCGGGCACCCTCACCACCCCCATGCGGGTGAAGCGGTTCCTGGGCGACGCGAAGGCGGCCGCCCGGTTGCGGCACCCGCACATCGTGCCGGTGTTCGACGTGGGCGAGTGCGGCGGCGGGTGGTTCATCGCGTCGGCGTTCGTGAACGGGCGGACGCTGGCCGAGGCGGCCGAGGGCGGTCTGCCGCTGCGGACGCGGGTGGACGTGGTCCGCCGGCTGGCCGACGCCCTGGACTACGCGCACGGGCAGGGGGTGGTGCACCGCGACGTGAAGCCGCTGAACGTGATGCTGGACGGGGCCGACCTGCCGCACCTGATCGACTTCGGGCTGGCCAAGTTGGGCGACGACAGGGAGGACGGGAAAGGGGCGGCGATGGGGACCGGGGCGTACATGAGCCCGGAGCAGGCGGCCGGCCGCAGCCACGAGGCGGACGCCCAGTCGGACCAGTACAGCCTGGGGGTGACGCTGTACGAGTTGCTCGGCGGGCGGGTGCCGTTCGCCGGCCCGACGGAGGTCGTCCGGTACAACGTGGTGCACACCGAGCCGCCCCCGCTTCACTCGCTCGACCCGACCATCCCCCTCGACCTGGTGCTCATCTGCCGGCGGGCGATGGCCAAGAACTCCGCGGGGCGGTACGCCTCCTGCCGCGAGTTCGCCGACGACCTGCGGCGGTGGCTGGACGGCGAGACCCCGCGGGTGCGGGTGCTGACGCGCCGCGAACGAGTGGTGCGGTGGGTGCGGAAGGACCCGAAGCTGGCCGGGGCGGTCGGGCTGGCGTCGTCGGCGGTGCTGCTGGCGGCGGTGCTGGGGGTGACGTTCGGCATCTCCTCGACACATCAGGCGCAGGCGCTGGCGGCGGCGAACGGCGAACTGGAGCAGTCGCAGGCGGCGACGATCAGCGAGCGCGACCGGGCGAACGAGAACGCCGAGCGGGCGGCGGCGAACGAGCGGGCGGCCCAGAAGGCGCTGGCGTCGGCCCACTACGACCGGGCGGTCGGCCTGTGCGAGCAGGGGGAGATCGCGCAGGGGATGAACTGGTTCGTGGAGGCCATCCGGCAGGCGGCGGCGGCCGGGGAGGCCGACCTGGAGAGGGCCGCCCGGCTCAGCCTGTCGGCGTGGGCGTTCGAGCAGAACACCCTCGGCCGGGTCTTCCCGCTGCCGTTCCGCCCTCACGCGGTGGCGGCGGTGTCGCCGACCGCCGCGGTGGCGGTGGGGGAGTACGACGGGGTCGGCATTCTCGCCCCGTTCGACCCGCGGGCGAACACCCGCGACAAGCCGGTGGTACGAGCCGGGAAGCCGATTCGGGCGGTGGCGGTGCCGCCGGGTGTCGGGTGGTTCATCACCGCCGACGAGACCGGGGTGGTGCAGGCGTGGAGTCCGGAATGTACCCGGATCGGGAAAGGGGCCGAGTTGGAGGTGAAGGTGAACGCGCTCGCGGTTCACCCGACCAAGAAGCAGATCCTGGCGGGGTGCGAGGACGGCACCGCCCGCCTGCTGAACTGGACCGACGGCCCGGCCGGCCCGACGTTCGCGGAGGGCCGGCGGTTCCCGCACGCGGCCGGGTTCGCCGTACTCGCCGTCGCCTTCCACCCGCACCCGGACACCCCGCTCGCCCTCACCGGCAGCGGCGTGTCGCCCGAGAACGCCACGGCCCACATGGGCGAGGCCCGGCAGTTCCGCACCGACACCGGCGTGCAACCGCTGCCCCCGATCCCGCACCCGGGGGCAGTGAATGCCGTCGCCTACCGGCCGGACGGGCGGCACTTCGTCACCGCCACCGGCAGTCTGATGATGGGGGAGGGGCGGGTGTGGGCGAGCGACACGCACGGGCCGATCCAGGGCGGGGTGTTCCCGCACATCGCCGAGGTGAACGCGACCGCCTACAGCCCGAACGGGCGGTTCCTCGTCACCGCCGGGCAGGACCGCTCGGTGCGGGCGTGGGACGCGGACACCTTCCGCCCGATCGGGCAACCGATGCGGCACGGCAAGGACGTTCGGGCGGTGGCGGTGGTCGGGCGGACGGTCCTCGCGGTGGGCGACGAGGAGGCGGTGCGGGTGTGGGAGGTCGCGCCCGGCCCGCGGGAGGACCGCCCCGGCACCGCCGACGGGTTGATCCTGTCGGCCGCCCGGCGGGCGAGTGATTCGGTGTGGGTGAGCACCCTCGGGCAGGTGTTCGGGCGGCGCGGGCCGATCCTCACGCAACGTGACGGCCGCTCGCTGCCGACCCCCGTGACGTGGCCGAACGCCGCGACACCCGGCCCGGTGTGGGCGATCGCCCACCAGGGCGACCGGGTGGCGGTGGGCGGCGGGGTGGGGGCGGACGGCAAGCGCGGGTTCGTCACCCTGTTCGCCGCCGACGGCACCCCGCTGCCGGTCCAGCCGCCGGAGTTGCAGGCGGTGGTGCGTGCGGTCGGCCTGTCCGCCGACGCCACCCTTGTGGCGGTCGGTTGCGACGACGGGGCGGTCGGCGTCTGGTCACTCGCCCGCCGGGGGTGGCTCTGGGAGCCACGGGGCGGACCGGACGGGCACACCGACCGCGTGTACGCCGCCACTTTTCACCGCGACGGCCGGGCCGTCCTGACGTGCGGACGTGACAACACCGCCCGCCTGTGGGACGCCGCCACCGGCCAGCCGCTCCCGGCCCGTCCCGTCCCGCTGCCGAACGTCGGCCTGTCCGGTCTGTTCACCGCCGACGGCACGCATTTCCTGATCGGGTATGCCGGCGGGTGTCGGGTGTTCCGGTGGACCGGCGGCAGTGCCCAGCCGCAGGCGGTCGGGGCCGACCTGCCGCACCAGGCGGGCATCATGTTCGTCAGCGTGGATCCGGACGGCGGCACGGCAGTCACGGGCGGCACCGACCGCCGGGTGCGGTGGTGGGATCTGAAGTCGGGCAAACCGATCGGCCCGGGGTGGGCGACGGCCGGGCTGGTGCGGGCGGCGTCGTTCGCGTCCGCCGACCGAGTGTTCGTCGCCGACACCACCCACCGCTCGGGGGCGTACCGCGAGTACATCTTGCCGACGGCCGCCGAGGAGTCGCTACCCGCCCTGCGGGCGTGGGTGGAACGGACGACCGGCATGCGGCTGGTGAACGGGGTGGCCGAGGTGGTGCCGGCGGACGTGTGGGGGGCGGGCACCGCCACCGCCGCCGAACGGGCCGTCGCCGCGTGGCGGGGGCAGAAGCCCTCCCCGCCGCCGGTGACGCCGGTGGCGATCACCCCCGACCCGACACCGCCAGTTGTTGTGAAGAAGCCGCCCGAGAAGCCGCCCGAACCGCCGCCGACCCCGCCGACCCCGCCGACCGATCCGGTGAAACCCAAGCCGGCCGCCCCGACCCTGAAAGGCACGTTCACCCACACGGTTGACGGCAAGGTGGTGCTGATCGAACTGCGGGAGGACTACACCGGCTCGTTCACCGTCACCAGCGCTAAAGGGGAGGTGTTACTGAGGGCGAAACTTCAGGCCGCCAAGGACGACTGGTGGGTGGGGGTTGCGACGGCGGCCGACACCAAACTGCCGGCCGGCGGCACGACCATCCCCGAGCAGTACACGTTCGCGTTCGTGGTGACGGGCGGGGGTACGGTCAGCCGGTTCGAGTGCGGCGATTGCGCGGCCGTGCGGGAGTTGACCCGGACGGTGAACGGCGACGACTACCGGAGCAAGTGACGGCCGTCACCGGCCGGCGAACGGTTCGAGGGCGGCGGCGAACTCGCCCACGTCGCGGAAGCGGTCGGCCGGGGCGTGCGCCATCGCCCGGTGGACGACGCGGGCGAGCGGGCGGGGGAGGTCGGGACGGCGGTCGAGCAGCGGGACCGGGTCCTCGTCCAGGATGCGGGCGAGGACGGTCGCGGCCGGGCCGGCCATGTCGTACGCGTAGCGGTCGGTCAGCAGGGTGTACAGGGTGGCCCCCACGGCGTACTGGTCGGCGGCCGGCTCGGCCTCGCGGAAGTTGAGGATCTGCTCGGGCGGGAGGAAGGCCGGGGTGCCGCCCACCTCGCCGGCCAGGGTGAGGCCGCTCAACTGCGAGGCGTGGTACGCGCGGGCCAGCCCGAAGTCGGTCAACTTCACCGTCTGCCGCCCCCGCCGCACCTCGAGCATCAGGTTGGACGGCTTCAGGTCGCGGTGGACGAACCCGCGGGCGTGGGCGTGGGCCAACCCGGCCAGGGCGTGCCGCACCGCCCGCACGGCGTTCGGCACCGCCAGCGGCCCCCACCGCTTGAGCACCTTCCGCAGGTCCAGCCCGTGCACGTAGTCGAGCGCCAGGAACGCCCCGTCACCCGTCATCCCGCCTCCCCGGTAGCGGACGACGTGCGGGTGGCGGAGCTGGCGGAGGATGGCCGTCTCGCGGAGGAACTTGGCCAGTTGGGTGGTGTGGACGGCGTGCGGGGTGAGGACCGTCTTGACCGCCACCCGCCTGGAGTCGGTCTCCCGCACCGCCAGGTACACCACCCCCATCCCGCCGCGGCCGACCTCCCGCACCAGCCGGTAGCCCGGGGCCGACTGGTCGAGCGACCCGGCGGCCGACTCGCACGCCCCGCACAGGGCCGCCCGGCCCGGCGGGGGCGTCCGCCGGCAGGCCGCGCACACCGCCCGTCGCGGCGTCGGCGACGTCGCCAGGACCGGTGGCCCTGGGCGAACGGTGGCCGCCGCGAACACGTCGTCCTCGTCCGGCCGGTGGTACACGGCGGTGTCTTGTTCGGCCGTCGGCAGCTCCACCGAGATGCGGGTCGCCCCGACGGTCAGCACGTCGCCCGCCTTCAACTCGCTCGTCGTCACCACCGTCCCGTTCACCCGCGTGCCGTTCCGCGAGGCCACGTCGTACACCCGGCAGACGGGCGGGTTGTACTCGACCAGCGCGTGGGCGTGCGACACCCGCAGGTCGCCCGTCTCCCCGGACGGAAGGATCAGCCCGCACCGCGACGACCGGCCGACCAGCACCGTGCCCGGCGCGGTCAACTGGTGACTCCGCCCGGCGGCCGGCCCGGTCAGCACTCGCAGGGTGAGAGCCATCCGCGTCACCTCCGGGCCGCCCGCCGGTCGCGGACGTACACGACGGCGGCGGCGGCGACGGCGAACACCGCCAGATGAAGTATGACCATTCCCACGCCGGACCCCGCACCGGACTGATCCACCCCGCCGCGGGCGGCCACGTCCTCGGGCAGGTGGGCGGTGGCGGCCCGCTGCGCCCAGTAGGCGGTGATGCCCGCCTTCGCCACCCACTCGGCCGCCCCGCCGAGGGCCACCACCACCCCGCCGAACACGATCTGCGGGATGAGCACCAGCGGCACCGCCGCCACCGCCTGCTCCTCGCTCTCGGCCGCGGCCGAGATGGCGAACCCGAGGGCGGTGCCGGTCGCGGCGGTGAGGGCGAGCACCCCCACCACCGCCCACCCGACCCCCGGCGGCTGACACAGCCACCACACCACCCCGCCGAGCAGGGCCGTCTGCAGGGCGGCGAGGCCGGCGTGCAGGGTGAAGGCCGCCGCCCCGTACCCGCCCAGGCTCAGGTTGACCGCCCGCTCGCGGCGGAACAGCGGGCGGTCGCCGACCAGCACCTTGACCGCCCCGTTGCACCCGAACCAGAGGGCGGACACCGCCAGTAAGAAGTACAGGGTGACCGCGTCGCGGGCCTGGGCGATCGGGTTGTCCGCCAGCGACAGGTCGCCGAACGCCACCGCCAGCGCCGCCGCGACCGCCGCCGTCTGCACCGCGAGGGTGAGCACCGCCGGGCGGTCGCGGAGCAGCAGCGTCAGCCGCCGCTGGAACAGCACCCACCCCTGCCGGACGGCCGTCGTCGGCCCGCCGCCGGCCGTCCGTTCCGCCGCGGCCGGTTCCGCGTCGCCCGCTGGCGGGGTGGCCGCGTTCGGGTGCCCGGCGAACAGCTCCCGCCACTCGCCCGGTGTCTTCGCCGCCAGCCGCTCGTACACGTCGCCCAGCCGCTCCACCCCGAAGTACACCTTCGCCTCGGCCGGGGTGCCGGCGAACGCCAGCGCCCCGCCGGGCGCGAGCACCACCACCCCGTGGCACGCCCGCTCGACGTGGGCCAGGCTGTGCGTCACGCACACCACCGTCTTCCCGGCGTCGGCCATCTGGCGGAACAGGGCCATCATCTCCCGGTCGGTCTGCTCGTCCAGCCCGCTCGTCACCTCGTCCAGGAACACCAGCGTCGGCCGGCCGATCAGCTCGTTCGCCAGGCTCACCCGCTTCACCTGCCCGCCGCTCAACTGGCGGACGCGGGTGTCCCGGCGGGCGGTCAGCCCGACGGTGGCGAGCAGGTCGTCCACCTCGCGGGCGATGTCGGCGGGGGTGGAGTCGGGGGGCAGCCGCAGGCGGGCGGTGTAGGTGAGGGCCTCGCCGACGGTCAGCGCGTCGTACAGCAGGTCTTTTTGCGGCACCACCGCCAGATCCCGCTTGAGGGCGGCGAACCCGGCGTACAGGTCGGCGTCGTTCACCAGCACCACCCCGCGGTCCGGCCTGGCCCGCCCGCTGAGTGCCGCCAGTAAGGTCGATTTGCCCGACCCGCTCGGCCCGAGCAGGCAGACGAACCGCCCCGGCGGGATGACCACCGACACGTCGTCCAGCAGGGTGAGCGGGCGGCCGGTGGTCTGTTCCCGCACCACCCGGCTGACCCGCCAGCCCCGCAGTTCGGCGTTCCCACTGCGGGTGGTGGGCACCAGGTGGGTGCCGGTGAACCGCAGGGTGTACGGCCCGACGTCGATGCGGTCGCCCGGTTTGAGGGCGGCCGACCCCGGCACCCGCCGGCCGTTCACGAACGTGCCGTTCGCCGACACCAGGTCGGAGACGACCACCCCTCCCGCCCGCGGGGCGACGCGGGCGTGCCGGCGGGAGACGAGCGGGTGGGCCAGCACCACGTCCGCCGCCGGGTCGCGGCCGAGGAGGACGCCGGCCCCCACCGCCACCGGCGTCGGGTCGGGCGGGTGGTTCGCCGCCGGCCCGCGGTACTCCTCGGCGCGGAGCGTTTGCGACACCCCCGCCCCCACCACCGCCGCCGGCGGTGGTGGGGGCACCGTCGTCGGACCCCGCTGCCCCTCGAACCGGAACGCCAGCCCCCCGGCTTCGATGCTGTCCCCGTCGGCCAGCAGGGTGGCCGTGAGCACCCGCCTGCCGTTGAGTGTGGTCGGCGTGTCCACCGCGACCGGCACCACCTGCCACCCGGCCGCGCTGAGGTGCAACTCGAACTGCCGGCGGGAGAAGCGGTGGTCGCGGACGGGCAGGTCGGCGTCGGGCGACCGGCCGACGGCGAACCGGGTCCGCCCGTCGAGCGGGTGCCGGGCCGGCGGGTCGATGACCACCAGCGTCGGCGACGGTTGACCGCCGAACAGGTCGACCCAGCCGGCGACGGCGGGGAACTCGGCCGCGTAGTCGGCCGCCGCCGGCTGTTCCCCCGCCTGCCGCCGGTACTCGACGTCCAGCCGTACCAGTTCGAGGGCGAGGTCGGGGTCGCCGTCGGCGAACGCCGCCACCCGCGGGCGACGCCCCGCCCGCCACTCCTCTTCGAACTGATCGCACACGGCGTCGATCCGGCGGAGGTGGTCGAGTCGGGGGATCGTGGGATCGGTGTTCTGCGGCATGACCTCTCCCGCACTCGACCCGCCGCGACACGACACCACGCCGGGGCGGCGCGGCGGGTGGGCCATAGGCATCGTCGGTGTTTCCGGGTGAAACGACCACTCGACCGGCAGGTGGTTTCACACCTCATCCAGACGCCACCACGGGCGGCCGACATCCGTTTCGGGTGCCGGGCCGCCTCCGCCGGTCCGTGCCTGACCGGAACGAGCGGGAGGAAAGCGCTTGACGGGTCTGTGCTGCGGACTGAAACTGCCACCACACCGGCACCACCCTACCCGGACCCAGTCGTCCGGGAACGATCGGTTTGACCCGCTCCGCACGCCGTGACCGCCCGCGGTCACACCCCCTCCGGAACCCGCACCATGCCCCCCACACGCTGCCGATGGGCCGTCGCCGTCGCCTTCGGCCTGCTCGCCTCGTTCCCCCTCCCGGCCCAGGACAAGAAGCCGGTCGAGGAGAAGAAGCCGGTCGAGGAGAAGAAGCCGGTCGAAGACAAGAAACCCGCCGACGACAAAAAGCCGGCCGACGACAAAAAGCCGATAGCGGAGGTCAAACCGCCCGCCCCGCCCGCGCCGCCGCTGCCGGCGGCGGAGGCGCTGAAGCGGCTGTCGCTTCGGCCGATTGGCCCGTGTTTCACCCCCGGCCGCATCGGCGACATCGCGGTCGACCCGAAGAACCGCAGCGTGTGGTACGTGGCCCTGTCGTCCGGCGGGGTGTGGAAGACGACCAACCGCGGCACCACCTTCCGGCCCATCTTCGACGACCAAGGGGCGTACAGCATCGGGTGCGTGACGGTGGACGCGAAGAACCCGCAGGTGGTGTGGGTGGGCACCGGGGAGAACCAGAGCCAGCGGAGCGTCGGGTTCGGGGACGGGGTGTATCGCAGCGACGACGGCGGCGGCACCTGGAAGAACGTCGGGCTGAAGAGCTCCGAGCACGTCGCCAAGATCCTGATCGACCCGCGGTACTCGGACGTGGTGTACGTGGCGGCACAAGGCCCGCTGTGGGCGTCCGGCGGGGACCGCGGGCTGTACAAGACGACCGACAACGGGAAGACGTGGAAGGCGGTGCTGACGGCCGGCGAGGACACCGGGGTGACGGACGTGTGCATGGACCCGCGTGACCCGGACGTGCTGTACGCGGCGACGTACCAGCGGCGGCGGCACGTCGGGGTGCTCATCGGCGGCGGGCCGGAGGCGGGCATCCACAAGAGCACCGACGGCGGGAAGACGTGGACCCGACTGAAGGACGGACTGCCGGCGGAGCACCTCGGCCGCATCGCCCTGGCCGTGTCCCCGCAGAAGCCGGACGTGGTGTATGCCCACATCCAGACGGCCCAGAAGGAGCGTGGGGCGTTCTACCGCTCCGAGGACGGGGGCCAGAAGTGGGAGCGGAAGGGGCAGGTGCAGATCCAGGACGGGCAGTACTACGGCGAGATCTACCCGGACCCGCACAAGTTCGACAAGGTGTGGGTGATGGACATGATGGTGCGGGTGACGGAGGACGGCGGGAAGACGTTCCAGGCGAACAACTGGAGCACCCACGTCGACCACCACGCCCTCGTGTTCGACCCGGCCGACCCGGACCACCTGATCTCCGGGAACGACGGCGGGCTGTACGAGAGCTACGACGGCGGCAAGTCGTGGCGGCACTTCAACACCCTGCCCACCGGCCAGTTCTACCGCGTCACCGCGGACAACGCGTACCCGTTCTACAACGTGTACGGCGGCCTCCAGGACAACGGCTCGCAGGGCGGGCCGGTCCGCAGCCGCAACCGGGTGGGGGTGCGGACGAGCGACTGGTGGAGCGCCGGCGGGGGCGACGGGTTTCAACCGCGGATCGACCCGACCGACCCGGACGTCATCTACTCGCAGTCGCAGAACGCGGCCGTCAGCCGCACCGACCGCCGCACCGGGGAGAGCAAGTCGATCCGCCCGCGGGATCGGGACGTGCGGTACCACTGGGACACCCCGCTGCTCATCTCCCCGCACAACAGCAAGCGGGTGTACCTGGCCGGCAGCAAGCTGTTCCGCAGCGACGACCGCGGGGACAACTGGAAGGCGGTCAGCCCGGACCTGACCCGCAACCTGGACCCGAACAAGCAGGAGGTGATGGGCAAGGTGTGGGGGGCGGACGCCGTCTCCCGCAACACCTTCACCACCGCCCTCAGTTGCGCCACCAGCTTCGACGAGTCGCCCCTGCAAGAGGGGCTGCTGTACGTCGGCACCGACGACGGCCTGCTGCAAGTGTCCGCCGACGGCGGGCTGACGTGGCGGCCGGAGGAGGCGTTCCCCGGCGTCCCGCAGCACGCCTACATCACCGACGTGTTCGCCTCCGGGAAGGACGTGAACACCGTGTATGTGGCGTTCAACCACTACCAGCGGGGGGACTTCAAGCCGTACCTGCTCAAGAGCACCGACCGCGGCCGGACGTGGGAGAGCATCGCCGGCAACCTGCCCGCCCGCCACGCCGTCTGGAGCGTGGTCGAGGACCACGTGAACCCGGACCTGCTGTTCGCCGGCACCGAGTTCGGCCTGTTCGTCACCCTGGACGGCGGGGCGAACTGGTCGAAGGTGCCCGGCGCCCCGACCGTCATGTTCCGCGACCTGGAAGTGCAGAAGCGGGAAGGCGACCTGGTGTGCGGCACCTTCGGCCGCGGCATCTTCGTCCTGGACGACTACGCCGCCCTGCGGGGGCTGACGGCCGACGCGCGGACCAAAGACGGGGCACTGATGCCGGTGCGGAGGACGCTGGCGTTTGCCGAACTGTCGTCCACCCGCGCGTCGGGCGAGTTCGCCGCCCCGAACCCGCCGACCGGAGCGATCGTCACCTACCACCTGCGGGAGTCGGTGAAGGAGAGGTTGGTGCTGAAAGTGACGGACGCGGATGGGAAGGCGGTGACGGAACTGTTCGCGGCGAGCAGTGCCGGGGTTCAACGGGTCACCTGGGACCTGCGCGGCCCCGCGGTGGCGCCGCCGACCCGGCCGGGCGGCGGGGGCGTGGGCGAGCAACCGCCCGGCGGGGACGAACCGCCGCCCCGCCCGCGGTTCGGCGGGGCGCCGCTGGTCAAGCCCGGCAAGTATACGCTGACGATGACGAAGTTCGTGGACGGCAAGGCCGTCCCGCTGGGCGACCCTCAGACGGTCGAGGTGGTGGCGTTCCCCGCCGCCCCGCCGGTCCAGCCGTAAGCCGTAACAGGAATGGCAACGAAAAGGCCCGGGTGACGACGGGGGTCGTCACCCGGGCCTTGTTCCGTCGAGTCGGGCTGACAGGATTCCGACCTGTGACCTCTTGGTCACGAAGCAAAGGCGAACGGCACCGTTTCTGGCACCACTTCCCTGGAATTTCAGGCAATCTGCCACGTCGCGACCGCATTACAAGCTCACGCACGCATTGCGTAAAAGCACATTGAAAACGGGGTTGCGCGGAACGAAGCGCGGAAGAGTTGAACCCATGATCCCGCTCGTGTTCGCGGGCTGTTTGTGGCAAAGGAGCTCTGTCTACTCTCTCGACTGTTCCCTATTGGGGTGGTAACGTTTGAACACCGCGGAAGGACCCGTTCTGCAGAGGTGTCGGCGGGAATCGCGGCAGATCTCACATTTCGTCACCCGTCACTTATTCCCGCCGACGGCGAGGTCGGGTGGAGCACTTTTCGGACACCGCGACCGATTCAGTAAGGACGTGAACTACCGTTCTCCATGAGAAGGGGCACCTCGCGGTCACCCCCTGTCTCACTTTCGAGGCAGGCGTGAAATACGAGGTCGGCGTTTGGGCAGTTGGTGCCCTCTGGTTGGCTGCAATACTCGCCGCGGGTTACGTGTGGGAGCGGTACGACGCCACCCCCGGCCCGGCCGAGGTGCCGGTGGCTGCCGCCCCGATCGCGAAGCCGTCCGGCTGGCGGCTGACCGTGTACGTCCACCCCAGGTGCCCGTGCAGCCGGGCGACGATCCAGCAGACCATTGCCCTCGCCGGCGAGTGCCCGCACCTTTCGGTGCGGGTGGTGTTCGTTCGCCCCCCGAACACGCCCGACGGGTGGGAGCGTGGCGAACTGTGGGAGCAGGCCGAAAGGTTGCTGGGAGCGACGGTGACGTGCGACGTGGACGGTGTGGAAGCGCGATCGGTCGGGGCGGAGACATCCGGAGCAGCGGTGCTGACCGATCCCACCGGGCAGGCGGTGTTCCTTGGCGGACTCACCAGCAGCCGCGGGCGAGACGGCGAGGGCGCGGGTCGGCGGGCGGTGCGGGGCTGGGTGCGGGGTGAGGCGGCCGTTGCCTCCTCGCCGGTGTACGGCTGCCCGCTGCACACGCCGGACGAGTGAATCATCACACCACCTGACGGGAGAGCGTGAGGGATGTCATCACACGGCGGAACCACCCAGGAGATGGGGGCGAGGGTCCGGGAACTGGCCGACGGCTACCGGCGGGCGATTCACCGTCGCACCGACCGCATGTTCGCCGTGCTGCTGGTGTGCCAGTGGGTGGCGATGGTGGTGCTGGCCGCGTGGGTGACCCCGCTCACCTGGGCTGGGGCGGAAAGCCGCACCCACCCGCACGTGTGGGCGGCGCTGCTCGTCGGCGGGCTGGTGGTCGCCCTGCCGGTGGCGTTGGCCGTCTGGCGGCCGGGGCGGGCGAACACCCGGTACGTCATCGCCGCCGCCCAACTGCTGAGCACCGGCCTGCTCATCCACCTGACCGGCGGGCGGATCGAGACGCACTTCCACGTGTTCGGCTCGCTCGCGTGCCTGGCCTTCTACCGCGACTGGCGGGTGCTGCTGGTGGCCACCGTGGTGACCGCCCTGGACCACGTCGTCCGCGGCATGGCGTGGCCGGAGTCGGTGTACGGCACCACCGCCGGGGCCGACTGGCGGTGGGTGGAGCACGCCGGCTGGGTGGTGTTCATCGACGTGTTCCTGGTGCTCGCCTGCTGGTGGGGGGAGCGGGACGTGGTGCGGGCGGCCGAGCGGGAGGCGGCACTCGAGGCGGCACACGCCTCCGTCGAGCAGAAGGTTCAAGTGCGGACGGCCGAACTGTGGCAACAGGAGGAGCTGTTCCGCGGGGCGTTCGACCACGCCGCCATCGGCATGGCCATGCTCACCCCGGACGGCAGGTTCGTGCGGGTGAACCGCCCGCTGTGCGACCTGGTCGGGTACCCGGAGGGCGAACTGCTCAACCTCACGTTCCCCACCATCACGCACCCGGACGACCGGGTCGAGGATGCGAACTGCGTGGCCCGGATGCACGCCGGCGAGTTCGCCTCGTACCAGCGGGAGAAGCGGTACGTGCGGAAGGACGGCCAGACGGTGTGGGTGCAGGTGAACGTGTCGCTGGTGCGGGACGCGGCCGGCCGACCGAACCACGTGGTCTCCCAGATCATCGACCTGACCGCCCGCAAACAGGCCGAAGTGGCACTCCGGCGGGCGACGGCCGAGGCGGAGGCGGCCAGTCGGGCGAAGAGCGAGTTCCTGGCGAACATGAGCCACGAGATCCGCACCCCGATGAACGGCG
>CAYMHO010000032.1:0-35650 GCA_964390195.1 uncultured Fimbriiglobus sp.
CTGGCCTTCGCCGACCCGCGTCAGCGGGTTCGGCGGTCTGGTCCCATTCTGGGATGGCGGCAACCGGTTGCCTCAGTGGAGGCGGTCCGGTTGCCGCCTACAGGGGGAAGCGGGTTGCCGCCTGAAGTGCCGATCTGAGCCCCGTCGCACTCCCACTGCCATCGCTTGGGTCACGCTTCATGGGTGTGGCACCGACACCCCAGGAACTGCCGGCGGGTCGAGGAACACGCCGGCAGGGTGACAGCGGGCCGTTGGGGGAACAATCTCACTCATTTTAGATTTTTGCGAGGACGGCTCGCCGGCACTGGTGAGTGACCGTCTCCTGACGGCCACGACCGTCCTGGACGCCCAACCTGTCGGGCCGAGTTGCTCCGGCGATCGTGCCGGACATCGCTGCACAGTTCCCGATCGGCCGGGACCACTCCTATCACCCCCCACTCCCCTTCGCATCAGTGGAGGGGGATGGGGGGATGAGGGGCATCCCCAGGACGAGGCCAAGGACTCGGTTCGGGCGGTCGACATGTTGCATCCGGTCGGGCGGACCGGAGGGCGCAAGCGACATCGCGTCGGTAGCGCATGTCGAGGTGACCGGAGCCGACCAGGGGAATCGCGACTCGTGCGGAGGTGGGGTGATCCCGGCCACTGGCTGAGAGTCACAACGCAATTCCGAAATCGCACTTAACAATTACCCCGGTCAGAACTTGCGTTGAAGACTGTCGCAACCAGCGAGAAGTCTCCGTTTTTTCCAGTCACGTTTTCCCCTCCCCGGTTAAGAGATGTCAGTCGGTGTGGGGAGGGACAATGAACCCTGCGGTGATCGAAGCGACCCGATTGTGGACACTGGCCGTGCCGGCGGTGTCGGCGTTCGTCGCCGCACTGGTCCGGGATTTTCAAGACCGCGACGACGTGTTGCAGGAAACGGCGGTGGCTGTGTTGGAGGCTTTTCCCCGCTACGACCCCGCGCAGCCGTTCGCCGCCTGGGCGATCGGCATCGCCCGCAACCAGGTGCGGTTGCACTGGCGGCGGAAAGGCAGGGAGCGGTTGACGTTCGACACTGAGGCGGTGGACGCGCTCGCCGCGGCGTTCGGCAAGGCCGATCCCGACCGGCGGTTGGATTTCCTGGACGGGTGCATTGCCGCCCTCGACCCGGCGTCGCGGGAACTGTGCCGGCTGAGGTACGAACTCGACCTGAAGCCGGCTGCTATCGGCGAGCGGATCGGACAGGCGGCGAACACGGTGGCGAAGGCCCTCCAGCGCATCCGGGATCGGTTGCGAGAGTGCATCCAGCGGAAGGCGGCGGAGGTCGGCACATGACTGACCCGCGAACACTGATCGACGGCTACCTCGACGGCGTGTTGACCGCCGACGACGAAGCCGCGCTGAACGAGTGGGTGAAGGCGGACCCGGCGAACGCGGCCGAGTTCGCGGATGTGGCCCGGTTGCACGACCGGCTCCGTTCCGCGTTCGTGACTGCAACCCCGGCTGCGCCGAAGCCGGCAGTGGCACCACCACGTCGGCGGTGGCGACGCGTCGGCTGGCTGACCGGCTTGGCGGCGGCGCTGCTCTTCGGGTTGTTCGCGGTCTGGTGGATGACGCCTACTCCGCTCACCGCGGCGGCCGAACTCGACCGGCTCATCGAGAGGTCGGCGGCCAGCGGGGATCGCACCTATGTCATCCGCACCATGGACACCGCTCCGGAATCGTTCGACGACCGCCGCCCGCCGATCGACGGGGCTACCCTGCACGTCCGCTCGCCAGACCAGTACGTGCTGGTGCGGAAGTTCCCCGACGGCCGGCCGTTTGCCACCGGCAGCGACGGCGAGCGGAGTTGGTCGGTCCCGCCGGCCGGCGGTGGGGCGGTGCGGGTGAGCGGCGACCCGCTCCGCTTCCGCGGACCTTTGCCCGGCCACCAGCACGGCATCCCGTTCGTCAACCTGCGGGGTGATCTGGTGCAACTCCGCGATGCGTACACCGTCACCCCGCTGGCCCCGGATACGGCGGGTCGGCGGGGACTGCTGGCGGAGAAAAAGTCGGCCGAGTACCGCGGGCCGCGGCGGGTGGAATTGTGGTACGACCCGGCCAGCGGGGTGATCCAACGCATGGTGTTCACCGGCATGCCGAAAGCCCGCGGCGGGCCGGACTCGTTGGCCGTTGAACTCGAACATGCCCGCGAACTGCCGGCCGACTTCTTCCAACACACCGCCCACCACGCGCCCGACCGCCGGGTGATCGAGGAGGATCAGCCGTGAAAGCCAACTGGTTCCCCCGCCTGCTCTTGGCCGGACTGTTCGGCGGGGGCGTCGGGGTGATTTCGTCCGCTCTCGTGTTCGCCCAGCAGCCACCGCTCGGCGGGAAGAAGGAGCCGAAGGGCGGGCCGCCCGGCGTGACCAAGCCGCGGATGGACGACACCGTGAGGGCGAACGTGTACGCCGACAACTGGTTCATCCTGTACGTGAACGGCAAGCTGACGGCGGTGGACTCCATCGACTTCATCCCGCACAACGTGGTGTCGGTGGACATCCTGCCCGAGTACCCGATGACCATCGCGGTCATGGCCCGAGACAACGCGGACCCGAAGACCGGGCTGGAATACGGCACGAACATCGGCGACGGCGGGTTCATCCTCAAGTTCGGCGACGGCACGGTGACGAACGCCAAGTGGAAGGCGAAGTGCTTCTTCACCGGCCCGCTTGAAAAGAACGTGAAGGACCCGAAGGTGAAGCACGATCCGATTCCGGACGACTGGTGGGCGGTGGACTTCGACGACAGCAAGTGGGCGAACGCGAAGGAGTACACCGAGGAGCGGGTGAACCCGAAGGAGCCGTTCTTCAAGGCCGACTTCAAGGATGCCAAGTTCATCTGGACCGATGACCTGGACACCGACAACACCGTCATTTTCCGGCACAAGGTGGAGAAGCTGGACTGGAAGCCGCGGTGGAACACCAAGCCGACCCTGGACGTGTCCGGGGCACTGCCGTGGAGGGCTGAAAAATGAGCAAGTTCCGCTGGGCCGCTTTCTCGCTCGCCGCCGCGCTGTTGCTGACTCATTCGGTCCAAGCCCACGACGGCGACCACCCGCCGGACCTGCGGGTGTGGAAGGACGCGGACGGCCTTTTCGAGATCGAAGGGGCGTTCGTTCTCGCCCGCGACGGGCGGGTCCAACTCCTCAAGCACGACGGCGCGACCGTGTGGGTGCCGCTGGACAAGTTGAGCCAGGCGGACCAGGCGTGGGTCAAGGAGCGGGTCGAGGTCATCCGGGTGCTGAACGCGGAGAGTCCGCCGGCGGAGGTCGGTCCGAGCGGGGAGCCATCGGGAGCGAGTCCGGTCCCGCTCGTGATTGCCGTGGTCGGGCTGGTGACCCTGGCCGCCGTGGGGCGGACCGCCCTTCGTCGTCGGGTGGCGGTGCCGGTCGCCGTGCTGGTCATCCTCGCCGGTACGGTGATCGCGGTTGCCGATAACAAGAAGGCCGAACACCCGAGCGCCAAGCACTTCGACCCCTTCAAGGACAAGGTGAAATACCGGGCCGATGAGGACTACTTTTACATCGAATCCGACGGCATGCCGGATCACCAGATGATGGTCGGCATCACGGCGTGGCAGCAGCAGGTGCCGATCCCGCAGAAGTACACCGGCGCCAACGCCTGGCGCATCCCCCTGCACCCGAAGGTGGCCGACAAGCCGGTTTCGGCGAAGAAGGAGTTGTTCCGCGGGGCCATCGCCCTCGCCGCGAACGGGGTGCCGATCTTCAACCCGATCAAGAACGACGGCAAGACCGACACGTTCCTGGCCGGCGAACTGGACGAGTTCGGCGGGCACTGCGGGCGGGCGGACGACTACCACTACCACATTGCCCCGGTCCACCTGGAAAAGGTGGTCGGCAAGGGCAACCCCATCGGGTACGCGCTCGACGGCTTCCCGCTGTACGGGTACACCGACGCCGACGGCAAGGAGCCGAAGGACCTGGACGAGTTCAACGGCCGCACGGAGAAGGACGGCTACCGCTACTACTCCACGAAGAAGTACCCGTATGTGAACGGCGGGCTGCGGGGGGTGGTGACGGTGAAGGACGACCAGATCGACCCGCAGCCGCGGGCGTACTCGCCGCGGCCGGCGCTCACCCCGTTGCGGGGGGCGAAGATCACCGGGTTCGAGCGGGACGACAAGCAGAAGACGGTGACGGTGAAGTATGAGCAGAACGGCAAGACCGGGTCGGTGAAGTACGCCGCCACCGACGACGCCTACACGTTCACCTTCACCGACACGGCCGGCAAGGCGACGACCGAGACGTACAAGGTGCGGCAGGACGGCCGTCGTCCGCCGCCCCCTGGGGGTGACAAACCGCCGCCCAAGAAGGACGACCCGCCGAAGAAGGACCCGCCGGCCGCCAAGCCGAAGGACGGGTTCGCCCTCACCAGCCCGGCGTTCGAGCACGACGGCAAGATGCCGGCCGAGTTCACCGGCGACGGCGACGGCATCTCCCCGCCGCTCAAGTGGAGGAACTCGCCAAAGGGGACGAAGTGCTTCGCCCTACAACTCTGGCACAAGCCGATGGCGGGCGGCGACGAGGTGAAGTCGTACTGGGTGATCTCGAACATCCCGGCGGACGTGACGAGCCTGGAGAAGAACAGCAAGAGCGTCGGTGCGGTCGGCCTGAACGACAAGAAGCGGACGGGGTACGACCCGATGAACTCGAAGGGGCCGGGCGTGAAGGAGTACCACATCACCCTCTACGCCCTCTCCGCCGAACCGAAGCTGGAAGCCGGCAAGTTTAACCGGACCGACCTGCTGAAGGCGGTGAAGGACATCACGCTCGCCGATACCACCCTCAGCTTCACCTACGAGCGGAAGGCGAAATGAGACTTCGACTCCTGGTCATGGCCGTTCTGCTGTCGGCGGCTGTGGTTCACGCCGCCGAACCGAAGCGGCCGAACATCATCCTCATGTTGGCCGACGACCAGGGGTGGAACGGCACCTCGGTTCCCATGCACCCGGACGTGGCCGGCTCGAAGGGGGAGGTATTCCGCACCCCGAACCTGGAAAAGCTGGCCGCACAGGGGATGCGGTTCTCCGCCGCCTACGCCCCGGCCCCCGTCTGCTCGCCCACCCGCATCAGCCTGCAAACCGGCCGCAGCCCGGCGGCGCTGCACTGGACCAAGGCCGCCCCGCCGGAAGCCGGCCACAAGCTGACCGAGCCGGCCAACGTGAAGTCCATCGGCGACAAGGAGACGACCATCGCCGAACTGCTCCGCACCGCCGGGTACGCCACCGCCCACTACGGCAAGTGGCACATCGCCGGCGGCGGGCCAGCCAAGCACGGGTACGACGACTCGGACGGCGACACCGGCAACGAAGAGGCGTTCAAGTACACCGACCCGAACCCGGTGAACATCTTCGGCATGGTCAAGAGCGCGTCCGCGTTCATGGAGAAGAGCAAGAAGGCGGGCAAGCCGTTCTACGTCCAGATGTCGTGGAACGCCCTGCACGCCGCCGGCAACGCCAACAAGGCCACCCTTGCCAAGTACGAGAAGCTGAACCTCGGCAACGAGAAGCGGACGCAAGTGGCGGCCATCACCGAAGACTTGGACACTGGCGTTGGCGAGTTGCTCAAAGCGATCGACGACCTCGGGCTGACGGAGACCACCTACGTGATCTACACGTCGGACAACGGGGCCGGCGGCGGTGGGCGTGGCGCGCTGAACGGCGGGAAAGGGGACGTGTACGAGGGCGGCATCCGCGTGCCGTTCATCGTCCGCGGGCCGGGGGTGAAGGCGAACTCGTGGTGCCACACCCGTATCGTCGGATACGACCTGCTGCCGACGTTCTGCGAGTGGGCTGGGGTGCCCGCCGACAAGCTGCCGAAGGCGGTCGAGGGCGGCAGCGTGGCGAAGGTGATCGCCGACGGCAAGGGCGAGGTGAAGCGGCCGCGCGAGGCGCTGGTGTTCCACTTCCCGCACTACCAGGGCGACACCCCACACTCGGCCATCATCGTCGGCGACCTGAAGCTGATGAAGTTCTACGAGGACAACCGCACGGTGCTGTTCGACCTGTCCAAGGACCTCCGCGAACAGACCGACCTGTCAAAGAAGCGGCCGGAGGACGCCGCCAAGTTGGAGAAGCAGCTTACGGAGTATCTGAAGGCGGTAGACGCCCAGATGCCCACCCCGAACGCGAAGTACGACCCGAACGCCCCCGCCCCTACCAGGAAGAAGGGCGGCAAGGGCGACAAGGACGACAAATGACACCGGAGGCGACTGTGAACGTTCTGCGATCTTTCTGCAGCGTCTGCCGGTTCGCCCTGGTCGTCGGGGCTGTGATCTCGTCATCCACCGCCGACGCACAGGAGAAGAAGGGCGGCCCGAAGCACGTGTTCGCCGGCCCCGCCCCGAAGCACCCGTTCGACGTCATCCTCGCCCGGCCGACGGACACGTCCGTCACGGCCAGCGTGCTGGCGTACCAGGACCCCGCCGCGTTCATCAGCTACGGCACTGAAGCCGGCAAGCTCACGGAAAAGACGGCCGAGCAGAAGTTGAAAGCGGATGCGCCGGTGGCGTTCGTGTTGAAGGGGTTGAAGGCCGACACCCGGTACTTCTATCGCCTCCACACGAAGACCGTTACTGCCGCGGAGTTCACCGCCGACGCCGAAGCGAGTTTCCACACCCAGCGGAAGGCCGGCACCTCGTTCGTGTTCACGGTGCAGTCCGATTCCCACCTGGATCAGGCCACCCGCCCGGAGGTGTACGAGCGGACGCTGGCCAACTGCGTCGCCGACAAGCCCGACTTCCACATCGACCTCGGCGACACGTTCATGACCGACAAGTACGACAAGTACAAGGACGCCCTCCCGCAGTACGTCGCCCAGCGGTACTACTTCGGCAAGGTGGCGCAATCCGCGCCGCTGTTCCTGGTGGCGGGCAACCACGACGGCGAGCGGGGCGACCGCGACGACGGCACCGCCGAATCCATGCCGGTGTGGTCGTGTCTCACCCGCAAGAAGCTGTTCCCGAACCCGTTCCCGGACGGGTTCTACACCGGCAACAAGACCGAACACAAGTTCGCCGGGCGACTGGAAAACTACTTCGCCTGGGAGTGGGGCGACGCCCTGTTCATCGCCCTCGATCAATTCTGGACGAGCGGGCGGGCGGGGAAGAACTCGGTCGGCGGGAACTGGACGCGAACGCTCGGCAAGGAGCAGTACGACTGGCTGAGCAAGACGCTGGCGAACTCGAAGGCGAAGTACAAGTTCGTGTTCATTCACCACCTCGTCGGCGGGCTAGACGAGTCCGGCCGCGGCGGGAGTGAAGCGGCGAAGCTCTACGAATGGGGCGGGAAGGGGAAGGACGGGAAGGACGAGTTCAAGGACAAGCGGCCGGGGTGGGAGATGCCGATTCACGAGTTGCTGAAGAAGCACCAGGCGTCGGTCGTGTTCCACGGGCACGACCACTTCTACGCCCACCAGGAACTCGACGACATCGTGTACCTGATGGTGCCGCAGCCGGGGCAGCAGGGGTTCGACCGGGTGCGGCACGCCGAGGAGTACGGGTACGTCCGCGGCACGTTCCTGCCGCCGTCCGGACACATCCGGGTGACCGTGGCGTCGGATCAGACGACGGTCGAGTACGTCCGGGCGTACCTGCCGCGATCCGAAACCGCCGACCGCAAGAACGGGCAGGTGAGCCACGCCTTCCGCATCAAGCCGTGAGGACGGCTCGCGGCGGTCGCCTCGGCCTAGATCGCAAACTTCAAATGCACAACTTGCTTCGGTCCGGCACCCCGAGGGCGATTCGGCTCTGCGGTGCGAGCGTCGGTCACCGCGTTGAATGGCACTTACTTCTCGGTAACCGGTGAGCGCGCGAGGGGATAGACGGCCGTGCCTTCGGGTGTGAGGATGGGCTTGGTACTCCTCTCACCGGCACGGAGCCGATCCCATGCGGCGTTCCCACCCATCGTTCCGCGCCCAGGCGAACACGCTGCGTCACCAGTTCCTCCAAGACGGCGGCCTGCCGTTCACTGACATCCTCACCGACACCGTCCTCACCGACGCCCTGGCTACCGCCGGCGGGTGGCCATGCCCGACACCCGGGAGAACCAGGCGGCGTACCCGCAGGTGTACAAACAGGGGCCGGGCGTCGGATTCCTGATCGTCCGCCTCGGCGGGGTGACCTCGTTGGCGTGCGGGGCGGTGGTGAACCTCGGGTTCTGCCGGTACGCCGGCAAGGGCCAGGGGGAGGTCAGCCTGCTCCGCCGCCTGTGGGACGTGCTGCTCCCGGTGACGTGCTGCTGGGGGACCGCCTGATGTCGGGCTGGGTCGGCATGCACCTGCTCAGGGAGCGGGGGGTCGACACCGTCTGCCGGCTGACGGCGCACCGCCGGGCCGACTTCCGCAAGGGCAAGGGCACCGAGGTGTGGGTCCACGAGTACGACTGCGAGTTAAGAAGGTCAGCTACGGGTCCGGCCCGCGGACCACACCAATTATTGCCGACGACAGGGTGTTCACCCTCGGCACGATGGGCGACCTGAAGTGCCTGCATTTGAAGGACGGCACGCCGGCGTGGGCGAAGAGCTTCCCGACCGACTTAAAGGCCCCGACCCCGGCGTGGGGGTGGTCGGCCAATCTGGTGCTCGACGGCGACAAACTGATCGCGTTGGTCGGCGGGGAAAAACAAGCGGTGGTGGCGTTCGACGCCAAAGACGGGCGAGACCAAGTGGGCGGCGCTCACAACGAAGGAGATTTGCTACAGCACGCCTGCCCTCGTCGAGGCTGGGGGCAAGCGGCAACTGTTGGTGTGGGTGAGCGACTTCATCGCCGGGCTGAACCCCGAGACGGGCGAAGAAGACTGGCGGCACGAACACCCGGCGTAGGGCACCGAGGTGATGCGGCCGGCGGTCAGTATCACCACCCCGAAGGTGGCCGGCGACATGGTGTACATCTCCGGCGGGTACCACGGGGCACTCGCGCTGAAGTTGGGCAAGGACAAGCCGTCGGCCGAGGTGGTGTGGCGGGCGAAGAAGGCGGTCCAACAGAAAGCGGACACGCTGAGCACGCTCATGACCACCATGCTCGTCCACGACGGGCACCTGTACGGCCAGTGCCGGCAGGGGGAGATGAAGTGCCTGAAGGCGGGCACAGGTGAAGTGGTGTGGGACGACATGACTCTGCTCGGCGGCAAGGCGGCCCAGTTCGGGGCGGCGTCGTGGGTGCAGAACGGGGAGAAGGTGTGGTGCCTGACCGACCAGGGTGATCTGGTGACGCTGAAGCTCAGCCCGAAGGGGTACGACGAGACGTCGCGGGCACACCTGATCGACCCCACCCAGGGGGCCGGCGGGCGGAAGGTGACGTGGGCACACCCGGCGTTCGCCAACAAGAAGATCTACGCCCGCAACGACAAGCAGGTGATCTGCGTGTCGCTTGCGAAGGAGTGAGCCGGTTGTGAGCGGTCGGCCGGCCCGGTTGGCGCTTCGTCGCCCGACTAAATCGGTCAGAAAGTCTATGCGCCGGACTCCGCCGCGCCTTTATCTTGCTGAAAGGGCACCGGAGGGTCGGCGATGGGTGAGACGCACGGGCGGTTGTTCCGCGAGATCCGGTCGCTGGTCGGAGGGCTGGACGACGGCGGCCTGCCCGACGGCCAACTGCTCGACCGCTTCTACCGGCAGCGGGACGAGTCCGCCTTCGAGCTGCTCGTGCGGCGGTACGGGCGGCTCGTGCTCGGCGTCTGCCGTCGGGTGCTGGCCGACTCGCACACCGCCGAAGACGCCTTCCAGGCCACCTTCCTCATCCTCGTCCACCGGGCCGCGGGGCTGGACCGCACCCGTCCCATCGGCGACTGGCTGTACACCGTGGCGTTCCGGCTGGCCTGCCGGGCGAAGGCGAACGCGGCCCGCCGGCGGCAGCGGGAGGCCGCCCCGGCTCACGCCCGCGGCACCGTCGATCCCGTCCACCCCGACGACACCTCCGCGGTCCTGCACGAGGAACTGAACCGACTGCCGGAGAAACACCGCGCGCCGCTCGTGCTGGCGTACCTGGAGGGGCGGACTTACGAGGAAGTGTCGCAAGCCCTCGGGTGTCCGGTCGGGTCGGTCCGGTGGCGGCTGGGTCAGGCGCTGGAACTGCTGCACCGGCGCCTGGCCAGCCGGGGGGTGGCGGCGCCGGCGGTCGGGCTGGCCGCGGTCATCACGGCGTCGGTCGCGTCCGCGGCGGTGCCGGTTCCGCTCGTCGATGCCACCGTCCGGGCCGGGGTGTGGTTCGCCGGCGGTCACGCGGGCGGCACGGCTGTGCCCACTGCGGCGGTCGAACTCGCTCGTGGCACGCTCGGCGGCATGACGACCTACAAGCTCATCGCCGCCGGGTTGTTGGTGGTCGTCGGGCTGGGCGGCGGGACGGCGTGGGTGTCGCGGCTGTCGGCGATGTCGGACAAGCCGGCGACCGAGGTGAAAGCGCCCCCGCCGGCCGCGGAGGGTAAGAAGTTGCCCGAAGGGGCGACGGCCAAGATGGGTTCCTCGCAACTCCGGCACGGCGAAGTGGTGTTCTTCGTCGCGTACACGGCCGACGGCAAGCACCTCGTCACCGCCGGGCGGGATCACGCCATCAAGATGTGGGACCGGACCACCGGTGAAGAGGTCCGCGCGTTCACCAGGGCAATGCCGAAGGCCAAGCCGCTCACCGACAAGCCGTCCCCCGCGGAGATGGCAATGCCGGGCAAGGTGATGCGGGCGGCGAGTGCCGAGGACTTCCCGATAGCCCTGTCGCCAGACGGCAAGCTGCTCGTCGCCGGGCGAGAAGCGACTGTCACCGTGTGGGACGTGACCACCGGGAAGACTGTCCACGAACTGACCGCCCCGGCCGCGGTCCACGAGTTGGTGTTCGCCCCGGACGGCAAGTCGCTCGTCGGTTGCGGCAGCAGCGACGTGACCGTGTGGGCCACCGCCGACGGCACCGTGGCCAAGAAGCACAAGCTCGACGAACCGGGAACCGACCTGTTGCGAACCGGCATGGCCGTCTCGCCGACCGACAGTCACCTCGTTCAGCAGTTCGTCGATAGCGCCGCCGGGAACGGTGCCCTGCGTGTGACCGACCTGACCACCGGAAAGAGCGGCGAGGACATCAAGCTGTCGGTCGGCGGGGCGCAAGCCTTCACCATCTCACCGGACGGCAAGCGGATGGCCTGGGCGTCGTTCACCGACGGCGTGGTGGTGTGGGACATCGCCGCGAACAAACAGGTGGCCGCGTTCAACAAAGGTGAGGGTAAGCCCAAGCTGTTCGGCAACTCGATCCGGTTCTCGGACGACGGCGAACGGCTGGCGGTGACGATGGCGAACGAGGCCGTCGAGGTGTGGAGCATCTCACAGGGCAAACTCGAACACACCCTCGGCGGGCACGAGGCCGAACAATCACACCGGGTGGCGGTGCGGCTGGTCATCGGGGCGAGCAGTCGGATGACCCGCACCGACGTGGCGTTCTCGGCCGACGGCAAATCCGTCGCGGCCAGTTGCGGCAGCGCCACCGTGCGGCAGTTCGACCTGAGCACGGGCAAGGAAGTGGGAACGGCGGCGGGGCACCAGTCGGGCGTGGTGGCGGTCGGGTCGGACGGCCGCAGCACGGTGTCCGTCAGCAAGGAGTCGGTGCGGGTGTGGGACGCCGCCTCTGGGCAAGAGGTGCGGAACTGGAAGCTCACCCCGCCGGCGGTGGCCGCGGCGGTGTCACATGACGCCAAGTTGGTGGCGACGTCGTCCGGTGGTGGCACTCTGAAACTGTGGGATCCGGGGAAGGGCGAAAAGGTTCGCGACATCGACACCAAGCGGAACGACGTGGCCGGGCTGGGCTTCACCCCGGACGGCAAACTGCTGGCGACGAAGGCTGAACTGAACAGCGCGATCAACCTGTGGAACGTGGCGACCGGAGCACACGTCCGCACCATCGGCAAGGACGGCGACCCGGTGCTGAACGGTGGGCGGGTGTCCATCGACATGAACGGCGTCCAGACGCCGAACATCGTCTTCTCGGCCGACGGCCGGCTGGTCGCGGCGTCCGGGGATCGCAAGCAGGTGTGCGTGTGGGACGTCGTCAGCGGGGCGCGCGTGTGCGAGATGCCGCTGCCGGCGGTGGCGTTCGCCTTCTCGACGAACGGGCAAGTGCTGGCGGTCCTCACGGTCGGGGGAACCGTCTCCGGGTACGAGGTGGCCACCGGCGAGAAACGGTATGAGTTCAAGCCGACCGCCACCACGCCCGAACCGCTCCAGGGGCAGATGGGCGGCGGGGCAATGACCCTCACCACGTTCACCCGCGGGCAGGCGGCCGGCGGCGGGGTCGGGTTCTCGGCCGACGGGCGGTTCGTCACCTTCGGATCGGGCGGGCCGATAGTCCGCGTGTGGGACACCCTCACCGGGCAAGAGGTCACCCAGTTCAAGGGGCACCAGGGGAGCGTGTCGGTGCTCGGCGTGTCGCCGGACGGCCTGTCGCTGATTTCGGGAAGTGTGGACACCACCGCCGTCAGTTGGTCGTTGGGCAAGCTGCCGCGGGTGGACGTGGCCCGCGACGAGTCTCTGAAGCAAGCCGAAGTCGAAAGCCTGTGGTCCGACCTCGCCAAGCAAGACCCGGCCGTGGCGTTCGCCGCCGCCCGCAAACTGTTGACTGACCGCACCCAGACCGTTGCACTCCTCGCTGATCGGTTGAAACCGGTATCAGGCGCCGAAGCCGAGAAGATCGGCCAACTCATCGCCGACCTGGACGGGTCGTTCGACGCACGCCGCAAGGCCACTGCCGAACTGGAACGGCTGGGAGAGTTGGCCGTCGAGCCGCTGAAGGCGGCGGCGGCGAAGAACCCGCCCCTCGACTTGATGCAGCGGATGGAGAAACTGATCGAGAAGGCCGGCACGCGGAAGCTTCAGGGCGATCAACTCCGTGAACTGCGGGCGGTGGAGGTGCTCGAACTGGCCGCCACCCCGGAAGCGAAGAAGGTGCTCGACACTCTGGCGAAGGGGGCACCCGACGCCCGCCTCACCCGCGAGGCCAAGTCCGCCGCCGAACGTCTCCGATGACCGGCGGGACGCCAGTCCCACCAGCTGAGACGCCACCGA
The DNA here is from genome assembly GCA_964390195.1 of uncultured Fimbriiglobus sp. Classification (GTDB taxonomy): domain Bacteria; phylum Planctomycetota; class Planctomycetia; order Gemmatales; family Gemmataceae; genus JALHQU01. The sequence continues at coordinate 13,072 of CAYMHO010000032.1, forward strand.
ACGCTCACCGAAGCCAGAAATAATCGGTGGGTCCGGCGTCCCGCCGGTCTGTTTTGAACATCCACCGAGGCCCGCGATGCGCTTCGCTCTTCCCGCACTGGTGTTGGTCGCGGTCGTGTCGCCCGCTCCGGCGGACGACGCGGCCAAACTGTCCGCGAAGGTGGACGAACGGCTCGCCGCCCAGTGGAAGGGGAAAACCGAACCGGCGCCGGCCGCGAGTGAGTCCGAATTCTTCCGCCGGCTGTCGCTCGACCTGACCGGCCGCATCCCGTCGCTCTCCGCCGCCAAAGACTTCCTCGACGACACCCGCCCGGACAAGCGGCGCCTGTGGGCGGACGAGTTCCTGGACGGGTCTGATTACGCCGACCGCTACGCGGCCCACTTCGCCACCCGCTTGCGGGCGGTGCTGCTCGCCCAGGCGAACCCGCAGTTAGGTGTCGGTGGGGCGCGGCTCGAGAGCTGGCTGACCAAGCAGTTCAAGGCGAACGCCCCGTACGACCGGCTCGTGCGGAGTCTGCTCACCGACACGGACGCGCGAGAGTACCTGACCGCCTTCGAGGGTAAGCCGGAGAACGTGGCCGGGGCCACCGCCCGCGCACTACTCGGCCTCCGCCTGGAGTGCGCCCAGTGCCACGACGACCGCTCGGGCGGCGCCTGGACCCGCGAGCAGTTCTGGGAATACGCCGCCTTCTTCTCCCGCATGCCGGTGCCGCGGGTGGACGGCAACCGCCAACAGAACGCGACCGACACGTCCGGCGGCGTGCCCAAAATCAAGCTGCCCGAGAGCGACAAGCAGATCACCGCGAAGTACCTGGACGGTGCCCCCCTCGCGTGGAAAGACGGTTCCGACCCGATGGCCGTGTTCGGCGAGTGGGTCACGCGGCCGGACAACAAGTGGTTCGCCCGCGCCGCCGTCAACCGCGTCTGGCACCACTTCTTCGGCGTCGGGCTGGTGGACCCGGTGGACGGGTTCGGGGGGACGGACAACGCCCCCAGTCACCCGGAGTTGCTCGACGAACTGACGCGCGAGTTCGTCGCGCACAAGTTCGACCTGAAGTTCATGATGCGGGTGATCGTCGGCACGAAAGCGTACCAGCGGACGAGCCGGCAGACGCACCCGTCGCAGGCCGACCCGCGGGCGTTCGCGCGGATGCCGACGCGGGCGATGTCCGCCGAGCAACTGTTCGACAGCCTGGTGGAGGCGACCGGGTATCAGCCGCCGGCCGAGAACACGTCCTCCTACCCCATCGGTCCGGTCACATCGCCACGGGCCACGTTCCTGGGGAAGTTCCAGTCGCACCCGGACCAGCCGCTGTCCACCAGCACCTCCATCCAACAGGCGCTGTTCCTGATGAACGGCCAACTGACCGCCACCGCCGGCGGGCTGGAGACCGGACGAAACCTGTCGGCCGTGACGAGCGGAAAGGGGGAAGTCGTCGACAAGGTATCCGACCTGTTTCTGCTGGTGCTGTCGCGGACGCCGACCGAAACAGAGGCGAAGCGGTTCACCAAGTTCATCGCCGATGCGAGCGACCGCTCGGCGGCGTTCACGGACGTGTTCTGGGTGCTGTTGAACAGTACCGAGTTCGCGGTGAACCACTGATCTCACCGACCCCATCCACCTGGGGCGATTCGAAATTGGTGGGTCAGCCGGTGGCAGTGTACAGGTGTGAAGAGTTCGGACAGGGATAGTTGATCCTCTTGATCCCCTTGCTGCTCTTGTTTCCCTTGCCGCCCGATTCCCCGACACTCCACCCTGTGCGACCGCTTGAAATTGACCCTGTTCAATCACCGGAGTCGATCATGCCGCTGTTCGCTTCGCCCGTCGATCGTCGTCGCTTCCTTCGCGTCGGCGGGGTCAGTGTCGGTGCCACCCTGGCCGGCTGGTTCGGCGGGCTGTCGAATGTGCTCGCAGCCGACCCGAAGCGAAAGCGGGCGTGCATCCTGCTGTGGATGAACGGCGGGCCGAGTCAGATGGACACGTTCGACCTGAAGCCGGGTCACGACAACGGCGGGCCGTTCAAGGAGATCGCCACCGCCGTCACCGGCGTCCGCATCAGCGAACACCTGCCGAAGCTGGCCGAGCGGATGAAGCACGTCGGGCTGGTGCGGTCGATGACCAGCAAGGAAGGCGACCACGGGCAGGCCACTTACCTGGCCCACACGGGCTACCCGTCCCGCGGGCCGATCCGCTACCCGTCGGTCGGGGCGGTGGTGGCCAAGCACCTGGGCGACGACGTGGCGGCGGTGCCCAACTTCGTGAGCGTCGCCCCGTTCCGCACCTTCAGCCCGGCGGCGCACGAGCCGGGGTTCCTCGGCCCGCAGTACGCACCGCTGGTGGTCGGCGAGTCCGTCCTCGGTCAACAGCCGACGGACGTGGACCGGGCACTGCGGGTGGAAGATCTGGCGCTGCCCAAGGGGATCACCGACAAGCGGTCGGATGCGCGGATCGAGTTGGCTTCCGTGATGCAGCAGGAGTTCACCAGCACACACCCGGACGCAGTCGCCAAGAGCCACCAGACGGCTTACGAGCGGGCGGCCCGGCTGATGCGGTCGGCGGCGGCCGAGTCGTTGAAGTTGGCGAGCGAACCGGACAAGGTCCGCGACACCTACGGGCGGAACGTATTCGGCCAAGGGTGCCTGCTCGCCCGCCGGCTGGTGGAGGCCAGGGTGCCGTTTGTGGAGGTCAGCCTCGGCGGGCCGAACGGGGTCGGCTGGGACACGCACACCGACAACTTCGAACGGGTGAAACAACTGAGCCAGACGCTGGACGCGGGGTGGTCAGCGCTGCTCGACGACCTGAAGGACCGCGGGCTGCTTGACACCACCACCGTCGTGTGGATGGGGGAGTTCGGCCGCACGCCGAAGATCAACGGCAGCAGCGGCCGCGACCACTACCCGACGGCGTGGAGTGCGGCGGTGTCCGGTGGTGGAGTCAAGGGCGGGCAGGTGATCGGGGCGACGAGCAAGGGCGGCACGACCGTCGAGAAGACGCCGGTGGGCGTGCCGTCATTCCTGGCGACCGTGTACAAGGCGGTTGGCATCGACCCTGCTTCGCAGCTCCAGTCGAACACAGGCCGCCCGATCCCGCTCGTGGACACCGGCACCGAACCGCTGTCCGTTCTGGTCGGTTGAGATGGCCGTGCGAGCGGTCAGCGGTCGCCGGGGGTTTTCACCCGGTACTCGCTCCGGGCGAACCAGAGTGACGACAGCAGCGACACCGCCACCCCGAACGTCAGCACCACCACGAGGCAGGTGAGGGCCGTCGGCAGTTTGGTCGGGTCTGCCATTCCCCACCCCTCCTGGCAGCGGCGGACTTGCTCGGCCGGCAGGTCCAGCCCGCGGAGGGTGAGGGCGCGGGTGTAGTACACCAGCGTGACCGCCCGGCCGACGAAGTTCAGGTTCGCCAGCACCCCTTCGATCAGCACGATGTACCCGATGCCGACCACCAGCGAGCGGCGGGTGAGCAGCCCGATCATGCCGAACAGGGCGCAGTACCCCACCTGGGCCAGGGCCATCACCCCGATCGCTTGCAGGCACCGCACGACGGCCGGCCCAAAGTCGGGCGAGCCGGCGTAAATGGCCAGATACAGCCCGACCACCGATCCGGCGACCAGCAGGCAGGTGACGCACAGGGTGGCGAGCAGCTTGGTGAGGTAGAGCGCCCACCGCGGCACCGCCCGCAGCAGCAGGTAGGTGAGCGTCTGCTCTTCCACTTCGTCGGCCACCACCCCCGCGGCGTACAGCAGGGCGGTGAGCGGGGCGAGGGCGTGCGGCAGCAGGGTGAACACCAGGGCGAACTCGAGGGCGTCGGTCGGGGCCGGCTGGGGGAGCAGCCGCAGTATCACCGCCAGCACGCACGGCAGCAGGTACAGCCCGCCGAGGACGAGCAGGCGGCGGCCGTGCGTGTGCTGCCGCACGGTGAGGGCGAACAGGGCGGCGGCGGCCGACGACTCGTTCGCGATCGACCGGCGGGGGACGGCGGGCGGGGCGGCGGTCATTTGCTCACCAGGTACTTGAACACGGCTTCCAGGTTGTCGTCGTCGGAGTACACCTCGCGGACGGCCAGCCCGTCGCGGAGGGCGAGGGTCGGCAGGCGGGCGTAGAACTCGTCCGGCCGGCGGGTCTCGACGAGCAGGCCGGACTGGTCCGGGAGGAACTGGATGCCGTCCACGTCGTCGCACCCGGCCAGTTCGGCGGCCAGGGTGCGGTAGCGGTCGCACACCAGCACGATGCGGTGCGGGTGCCCGTCGATCAGGTCGCGGATCTCCCGCACGTTCCCCTCGGCCACCAACCGCCCGCGGTGCAGCAGCACCACCCGCCGGGTGAGCGACTGGATCTCGTGCAGCACGTGGCTCGACACCAGCACGCTGCACCCGGCGTTACCCATCTCCCGGATGACCTCGATCAGGTCGCGGCGGGCCACCGGGTCGGTGCCGGTGAGCGGTTCATCCAGGAACAGCACCCGGGGGTTGTGGACGAGTGCCTGGGCGAGTTTGGTCCGCTGCCGCATCCCCTTCGAGTACCCACTCACCGCCCGGTTCATGTTGTCGGTCATGCCTACCCGTTCCATCGCCACATTCGCCGCCGCCGTCGCTTCCCGCCGGCTCATCCCGCCCAACCGGGCGCAGGTGCGGACGAAGTCGTGCCCGGTCATCCACTCGTAGAAGGCGTCCTGTTCCGGGCAGAGGCCGATCAATCGGTTCAGGGCCGGGTTGTCCCACACCCGCTGGCCGAACACCCGTACCGTCCCCTGGCTCGGCCGCAACTGGCCCGTGGCGAGTTGCAGCAGGGTGGACTTGCCCGCCCCGTTCGGGCCGAGCAGTCCGGTCACGCCCGGCGGGATGCGGAGGGTCAGCTTGTTCAAGCCGATCACCTGTCCGTACCACTTGGACACGCCGTCGAACTCGATGATTGCGTCGGTCATTTCAGTCGGTCCAGGGATTTCACCCGGCGGGTGAGGATGAACACCGACACCAGCCACACCCCGCCGAGCACGCCCGCAGACCAGTACCACGGGTACTGCCAGGCCATGCGGTCCGCCAGCCGGCGGTCGTTCACCGGGCCGGACGGCAGGTTCACCCCCTGGCCGCGGGCGAGCGGGGCGGCCATCGCCCGCGGCCGTTCTACCGCCCGGCCGAGCGTTTCCCACGCGGCGTCGGTGTCGAGCAGCCAGTCGCCGAGGCGGTCCAGGTTGTTCGTGTACGAGAGGAGCGGTCGCCAGTCGGTGCGGCTGCGCTCGGCCCGTCGCGTTTCGGCCTCGTTCAGCAGTTCGGCGTGCGCCCGGTTCCAGCCGGTCAGCCACCGTTCGATGGCCTTGTCCTCCGGCGTCTGCGGCTTCTCTTTCCCATCTCCTCCGCGAGAGCGGCGCGAAGGGTATGAGCCGCGCATCTCCATCCCTTCCGGCGGCGGGTGGTCGCGGACCCACTCTTCCAGGCCGGCACGCACCACCTCACGCTCGTCGGCCTCCTGTTGCATCCCGACGAGGATGGTGCTGACCGTGTGACCGAGGAAGATGAGCCCGGCCCAGGTGAGGCCGACGTAGATGGACCGCCGCGACAGGGAGGAGAGGGCGAGCATGAGGGTGCCGGCCGACAGGGTCACCACCAGCCCGTACCCGAGGCTGGCCCAGAGCACACGGTGGATGTCGGCGATCACCCCGAGGTCGAGGCTGAACCCCAGGCCGAGCAGATAAGCGGCCACTGCCGGCGCGACCAGCGTGGCGAGCAGGAAGTACCCGATGACGCCCAACTTACCGAGGAAGTAGTCGATCCGCCGCACCGGGCGGGAGAGGTAGAGCGGCAGGGCGTTGAACCGCAGGTCGCGGCTCACCAGGCTCGGTCCGACGGTGAGCACCAGGAACACGGCCCACAGCAGTTCGGCCTTGAAGAAGAAGGAGTAGGCGATGGTCCAGACGGCCGAGCGGTACTCCCGTGGGCTGGTCACCACCTCTGGCGGGAAGATCCGCTGGAGGAACTCGACCACCCCGGTGAGTTGCTGTTCGAGCAGACCCCACAGGGTGAGGGCGGCCACCAGGGCGAGCGCCGGCAGCCACGCCACGAACACCATGATCCGCACCACCCAGCTCTTCCGCAGGGTGCGGACGCCGTGCCGGGCGACGGCCAGCCACCGCCACCGGTGGCCGGCGAGCGTGCCGGTCCAGTGCTGGTACCCCTGGTCGAAAATGGGCATAGCTCAGTTCTCAAGTCGAAAGTCATCAGGTCGTCAGGTCGAAAGTCGCGGCCGAGACAACGCTCGACTTGACGACCTGCGACTTGATGACGCGGGACCGTTCAGTTCCCGACCGCGTCGAGGAACACGTCTTCGAGCGAGCTGCGGTGCGGGCGGAGGTGGCGGACCTGTTCGCCCGCCTCGGCCGCCGCCCGCCAGATGAGGTCCGGGGTGGCCCCGTCGGGCAGCCGCACCCGCAGCCCGTCGTCCCGCACCTCGCCGTCCGCCCCGGTCGCCCGCAGGCGGGCGAGGAACGGCTCCGGCTCCCCCTTCACCCGCACGTCGAACGAGTTCGGGTGCGCCTTCTTCAGCTCGGCGATGGTGCCCTGGGCGAGCAGCGACCCGCGGCCGAGGACCAGCAGGTGGTCGCACACCGCCTCCACGTCGGGCAGCAGATGGCTGGAGAAGAGCAGGTTCATGCCCTTCACCCGCACCAGGTCGCGGGCCAGGTCGATCATCTCCTGGCGGCCGGCCGGGTCCATGCCGTTGGTCGGCTCGTCGAGGATGAGAAGCTTCGGGTCGTGAACCAGGGCGGCGGCCAGTTTCAGCCGCTGCTTCATGCCGGTCGAGTACGTCTCCACCCGCCGATACCGGGCCTCGTCCAGCCCGACGTAGTTGAGCACCTCGTGCGCCCGTTGCATGGCGTCGGCCGTGGCCATGCCGCACAACTCGCCGGCGTAGGTGACGAACCCGACGCCGGGTACGCCGGGGAACAGGCACTCGTCTTCGGGCATGAACCCGACCCGCTGGCGGATGTCGAGCGGGCGGGTGCGGACGTCCAGGCCGAGCACCTCGCCCGCCCCGGAGTCGATGCCGATCAGGCCGAGGAGGGTGCGGATGAGGGTGGTCTTGCCGGCCCCGTTCGGGCCGAGCAGCCCGACCGCCCCGGCCGGGGCCGTCACGCTCAACCGGTTCAGGGCGGTGATGCGGCCGTAGGTTTTGGTGACCTCGGTCAGGCGGAAGAGCATGTGCTCTCCGGGGCGGGTGGCGGATACGGGGTGTTCGCCGGTGACGTGAGCGGATTTTCTGCCGCGGATGGAATTCAACCTCCCGTTCCGTGTGTCTTCGACAGTTCAGCTGCATCTGGCCCCAACTTTCGCTTCAATCGCAGGTCTGCCAATTCGCACCGGTCACCGCGACCGAGGGGGATTGATGCCCCTCGACCACGAGCCTTGTGCCGACACCTGCGGCGCTTGTCCACACCGAGCCAAGTCGCCTCTACCGACCAATGGCCTGGATGATCCCCCAGATCCCCCGATCTCCCCGTCCCCCGCGATGGGAGTGGGGGACGGGGGTATCGGGGGGGGATAACTACACCCCGGGATGAACCCCGCTCGGATCATGTAATCTCCTGGCAGGATCACACGGGTCGGGCCGAACCTCGGCGGAAGGGCCGTGCCCCTCAGCCCGGCTCGGCGCCCCCAAAGGGGGTGTAACAAGAGGCGGAGGCGATCGACCGCCGCAACTCGGCCAACTCCTTCCTCAGATCAGTCAACTCGCGGCGGTGGGGGCCGAACGTCTCCCGGTCCTTGCACTCGAGCAGCCACTTCGCGGCGTGCCAGTCGCACGCCTCCCGCTCGGTCACCTCGACCGTGGTGCTGCCGTCCGGGCGGGTGGTAGTTCTCGTCAACCTTTCGACTCGCGGCTCGGCCGCACGGCGCACGACTGCGAGTTGGGAGGCCACGAACCGGGCCTCGGCGGCCCGCACTTCACGGACAAAAAGGACATGGTCCGCCGAACGGCCCGCCCGCCCGGCCTGCACCCACCGGCACACCGTCTTTGGGGCGATGCCGACGACCGCCGCCGCCTTCGCCCGTGACAGCCCGCCGGCCAGAGCGTCGCAGAAGGCTGCCAGCAACTCAGGGGTTAACTTCGGGGTGCGGCCGCGGCGGGGCATGTCCCACCTGTCACGTGAGTACGGGAAGATGGATTCTACCCCCTCACTCCTGTGCCGGGCAGACCGAGCCGACCCGGGACCGCGCGGGCGCTAGTCAGCGTCGGCTTCGGAGTCAGCGTTTTGGGGCACGACCGAAACGGCCCCGCCCTCGCCGTCTGATTCCAATCTCACGACCGAGCCGAACACCTGAGGCAGTCTGCTCTGGAGAGTCGTAACTGGGGGGCGGTCTGCCTGGAACGTTCCGGGGTGTGGGATGAACGGTGGGGTGGCATTATTCAGTCGTCGAGGTCTTGCCCGCCGCGGGCGACGACGGCGGTGGGGGTGCCGCCCACGCCAAAGGTGGCGATCACCTCCCACCGCTTGAGGCACAGTACGGAGATGGTGCCCTCGCCGGAGTTGGTGAAGAACCCGTACCGGCGGGTGGCGTCGAACGCGACGGCGTGATGTCCGAAGTGCCCGTCCACCGCGCTCCGGCCGACGGTCAACGTCTTCACGCTCTTGGCGTCGGCGTATCGGCCGTCCCCGTTCGGGTCGAGGGCGACCACTTCGAGCAGGTCTTCGGCGTCAGCGTCCTTCTTCCTGTCGTGGAACACTACCGCGTAGGGCTTGCCGTCCGGGGCGACCACGCACTCGGGGGTGACGGCGGCGGTGCCCTTCTTCCCGGACAGCGGGACGAACACCGGCTTCGGGTCGGCCGCCTTGGCGTCGAGGACGGCCAACTCCGCCTTCTCCTTGCCGGTGACGAACAGCACGTGGTGGCCGTGGTCGGCGAACGCCCCGGTGCGGCGGGGTTTGTCGCCCTCCTTCCCCAGGTTGATGTGGTTCACCTTCACCTGCTCGCCCTTCAGCTTCAGGACGGGGTCGGCGTCCACCCAGTCGATGCCGTCGGCCGGGGCGAAGAACACCTTGCCCGAGTTGGCCGTCGCCCCGTGAATGCCGCCGCTCGGCAGGTGGAACGAGTACGCCACCTTGCCGTCGGCCACGGCCGTCACGTCCACCTTGCCCTTGTTCGGCCCGCCGCCGTCGATCCAGCAGCCGTACCCGGCCTTGTCGTCCACCACCGCCAGGGTGATGTGCCCGCCGCCGCCGGTGAGGAACCGCGGGGTGCCTTTGCCGACCGGCTTGGCCGTGTTCTTGGCGTACTCGGCCGGGTCGAGGCGGGTGTACCCGCTCTTCTGGTCGTTGGCGACGAAGAACTTGCCGCCGTAGAGGTACACGTGGGCCGGGTTGCCCTGCTCCTTGTCCAGCCGCTTGTCGGCCACCGCCGGCTTCTTCTTGAACGACCAGTGCCCGTGTTCGCCGTGGTCGGCATACCCGGCCCCGGTCTGAATCAGCACCCACCCGCTCTCGGTGCCGCCGTCGTTGTCGTCCCGGATGCCCACGCACAGCAGGCTGCCGCTCTCCCGCATCTGCACGAGCTTCTGCTTGGCGTCCAACTTCGGGAACCCGTCCACCGCGGCGGGCGTGTCGAGGTGGAGTTTCTTGTCACCCCCCGCTCGCACATCCGCCCACAGCAGCGAGCCGGTCTTGTGGTCCTGGAGGAACAGCCGGGTGATCGGTTCGGACAGCTCGACCTTCGCGGGCGGCTTGTCAGCGGCGGGGGCGTAGCTGGACAGCAGCAGGGCGAAGGACGCCACGAAACAGGGGGAACTCATCGGACACTCTCCGGGGATGGAAGGGGCGACGGACTGGCTCAACGGTCGGGGAACGCCTGCTTGAAGGCGTCGTAGGCTTCGTTCACCGTGTCGGCGTAGCCGAGTTCGGCGAGGGCAGCTTTGGCGGCGTCGGGGTGGTCGCTCTTGATCGCGTCGGCGAGCGGGCCGAGTTCGTCGGCGAACGACCGTACCGGCTTGCCGTCGGCGCTGGCGGTCCGCTTCGCGTCCGTGTCGGCGATCACCTGCCGGGCAGAGTCGAGGTCGCCGGCGTTCACCGCGTCGCGCACCTTCATCTGGTCCGGCCGCAGGCGGTACAGCAGCTTCGCCTTCTCCGGGTGCCCCTCCCGCATGGCATCCCGCACCGCTTCGAGCGCCTCCCGAAGTCGCTCGCCCGCTTCACCCTGCTCGGGGGTCTTCTGCCACGTCCGTAGGAACACGCCCACCTCCAGCTTCCGTGACACCAGGTCCCACTCTTCAAGGTTCCGCATGGCGTCGGCCGGCTTGTTGAGGTTCACCGCGACGGCGGCCTCCGCGTTCAAAGCGGTCATCTCGTCGATGCACTGCTTCCGCTCTGGGTAGTACACGAACGCGCCGATCACGCTGAACACGATCAGCCCGAGGATGGCCACCGCCCCGAGGATGGGGCCGGGTACGTCCACGTCCCACTTCGACCGCTTCCGTACCGTCGCTGGGGCCGTCAGCCAGCCCTCCAGCCACCCGTTGCGGTCGAGCCGGCGGGCGACCAGACCGAGCACGACGAACACGCCGAGGGCGTACACCGGCGGGCGGTCGAGCGGGCCGAACTTGTCGGCGAGGATGGTCTGGGAGTGGGCGAGCAGTTCGCCGGCGCTCCCACTGGTGAACGGGCAACTGTAGTCGTCGAAGGCGTGGGTGTGGTTCTCCGCCTTGCGATCCGGGTCGGAGAGCAGCGGGGGCAAGGCGTGACCGAGACCGACGACGACGGCCAAATACACCGCCAGCCACGGCAGCACCCGCCGCCAGCCGAGGTCCACCCCCGCCCACACCACCGTCCCCAGACTCAACCCGATCCCGAGCGCGAACAGCACGAACGCCGCCCCGATGTGGTTGCCGTGCCCGAACATCATGCCGATCTTCATCATGCCCGACAGCGGCGACGAGAACACCGGCACACCGAGGGCGGCCATGAACGCCGGGGAGATGGCGTCATCAGGTTGCATGGCGTGCTGGAGTGAGCCGAACGGGATGACGGCCGCGAGCAAGGCGGAGCCGGTCAGCCCGATGGCGTAGAAGAGCAGGTCGCGGCCGGTCAAGTCCTTCACCGCCGTCACGAGCACGGCGAGCAACCGCCGCAGGCCAGGGGCGGGCAACGGATCGGCGTCGGCGATCTCCGCCAGCCGGTGCGATTCGGCCGCATCGGTGTTCCGGGCGAACACACGGTCCCACAACCACCCGGCGACGGTGGTCAGCATGAGCGACAGCCCGGCGAAGGTGAGGATGACCACCGGCTTGGCGAGCGTCAGCCCGTACAGGAACGAGATGGGGTTCAACAACGGGGCGGCCAGCACGAACGCCAGCACCGTCCCGCCGGGTACGCCCGCCCGCCGCAGTTCCCGCGCCACCGGGATGACGCCGAGCGAGCACACCGGCAGCAGCATCCCGGCCAGCCAGCCCGTTACCAGCCCGCGGACGCCGGAGCCGAACAGCCGACGGGTGCCGACCGACCCGACCATGCGGCGGAAGACGGCGGCGGTGAACACACCGACCACCAGCGTGAGTGACGCCTCGATGCCCACCTGGGCGAACCGGACGACGAAGCCGGCGAGTATTTCGAGCATGCTGAAGTCACCGCGGGTGAACGGGCACCGGAACTGTGGAGAGGACGCCGGGGATCACGTCCGCCGGCACGCTCGGGCCGAGGCGGACAGACAGCACCGGCGGGGCGACCGCCTTCACGTCGTCGGGGGTGACGAACGGCCGGCCGGCCAGGAACGCCCACGCCTGCGCCACCCGCTGCCAGGTGAGCAGCCCGCGGGGGCTGAGGCCGAGCGGCACCTTCGGGTGGGTGCGGACGGCGGCGGCCAACTCGATCAGGTAGTCGTGAATCACCCCGGCGACGGCCACCGCCGCTACCTGCTCCTGGATGCCGGCGAGGACGGCCGGCATCACCGCCTGCCGGGTCGTCTCTTCCCGCCCGTCCGGTTTGCCCACCGCGGCGGCCAGCATGTCGCGTTCGTTCTTCTTGTCCGGATAGCCGATGCTCAGCTTCATGGCGAAGCGGTCGAGCTGGGCCTCGGGCAGCGGGTAGGTGCCGTGGTGGTCGATGGGGTTCTGGGTGGCGATGACGAAGAACCCGTCGTGCAGCTTGTGGCGGACGTTGTCCACCGTCACCTGGCGCTCAGCCATTGCTTCGAGCAGGGCGGATTGGGTGCGGGGGGTGGTGCGGTTGATCTCGTCGGCCAGCAGCACGTCGGCGAACACCGGCCCCGGCTGGAACTCGAACTCGCGGGTCTTCTGGTTGAAGACGCTGAACCCGGTGATGTCGCCGGGCAGCAGGTCGGGGGTGCATTGGACGCGGGCGAAGTTCCCCCCGACGGCCGCCGCCAGCGCCTTCGCCAGCGTCGTCTTGCCCAGGCCGGGCTTGTCTTCGAGCAGCACGTGCCCGCGGGCGAGCAGGCAGGCGATCACCTGCTCCACCACCTCCGGCTTGCCCCGGAGGGCGGCGTTCAGGGTGGAGCGGAGGTCGGCCAGGGGGCTGGCGGCGGCCTTCGGTGTGTCGAGTACGGCGGTCACGCGGCCCCTCCACTGAAGCGGCGGTACGGCCATCCGCGGACGGCCTCCCGACATGCGGCCGGCACGTCCACCCCCGGCGGCGGGGTGGGGGAGTAAGCGGCCCACTCGGCTATCCGCCGGAGTTGTGACAGCGCGGTGTCACTCGCTTGCAGCCGACTCGTCCACTCGGCGAGCGTTTCCCCCGCGCCGCGGCGGTGGCCGGCCAGTGCCGCCCGCCGTTCGAGTAGGCGCACCGCCCGCAGCGCCCGCACCCGCCACGTCCGGCCGGGGAACGTCGCCCATGCCAGCGTGACCGCCGCATCGAACACCCGCCGGCGGAACACCACCAGCAGCGATACGGCGACCACACCGACGCCCAGCGGGACGGGGTTCCGCACCGCCCACCGCCACGCCGCGGTCAGGTCGTCGAGGACCCGTTCGGGCCACGGCTTGAGTGCGGGCAACACCTCGTAGCCCGGCGTAGGCTCGACCACCAGCCATTGGCCGTCGCGGAGCAGCACCTCCGGCCACAGGTGGAGGTCGTCGTCCCCCACCGGGGTGTGCTGTGTGGCCGGGTCGTACTTGTCCGGGTGGGCGTAGTAGCCGAGACAGACGCGGGCCGGGTAGCCGAGCGAACGGAGCAGCAGGGCGGCGGCGGAGGCGAACAGGTAGTCCGGCCCGCGGTGAGACTCTTCAAGAAACCAGAGGACCGGAGCGGGGTGCCCTTCCCGGGCGCGGCCGCCTCGGTCGAGCGTGTACCCCTCCCGCAGCTTCGTCAGGACGGCGTTCACCTGCCGCCGGCCGCGGGGTTGGTCGCCGGCCCACGCGTTGGCGATGCGGGTCAGGTCGGCGGCCAACGGTTCCGGCACCTCGGTCAACACCGGGTTAAACCCGACGGTCGGGAAGGCATCGTCGGGAAGTGCGGTCGGGTCGAGGGTGCGGCAGTCGGTGTTCACCACCACCCCCGGCGGGGTCTTCTTCCGCCCGGCCAGTGTCAGCACCCCCTCATACTCCCAATCGAAATACTCGGCCTTGTCCACCCGCTGGATGCGGACGCGGGCCAGGTTCGGCGGCGTCGGCACCACGTTGTCGGCGGCATCGGCCACCTTCAGCCGGTGGCGGTCGTCGGCCGCGTACCAGTCGCCCGGCGGTTGCCCGCGGACTTCCATCCACTCCCCGCCGGTGTGTTCGAGGAACCGGCCACCCGGCTTGCGGCCCTGTTCCCACCGCCTCTCGTCGGCAGAGTATCGCGTGTAGGTGACAACCCGGATGTGTAGCGGGGTGCGGCCCTCCACCTCGTACTGCCCGCGGGCGGCGGCGCTGTCCTTCGGCTTGCGGGCGTCGCCCGGCCCCTTCCGGCTGGTGTCGAAGTCGCGGCTCGGCTTGCGGTTGTCCGGCAACTTCCCGTGATTCTGGATCACCTCCGCCACCCCACCCGCGACCATCCGCTCCTGGTCCTTCCGCGGCTTGTGCGGCGGGCCGTACATGTCACTCACCACGTCCACCAGCGCGTCTTTGTTGTCCTCGATCATCTTGTCCGACTCGACCATTCCGGCGGTGCGGGCGTTGTCGCCGGCCACCTCCTCCGGCCCGTCGCCGACACCGTAGCGGGCGAATGGGTCGGCGTCGCCCGTCCCGCCGGAGGTCGGCACCAGTTCACCCAGCGTGAACATCACCCGCTTCGGGCCGGCCACCACAACCGCGACGGCCACCACCGCCAGCGTGCCGAACACCACCGCCTCGCGGTACGGCAGGCGGAGTTTCACCCGCTTCACTAACTCGCCGCTCGTGGTCGCCGTGTCACTGCCGCGGCCGGCCAGGTGATCGAGAACCAGCCACAGTCCACCGCACAGGGCGAACCCCACCAGCAGGTACGGGATGGCCGGCTGATCGCCCATCGCAGACGCGAACAGTGCCAGGAAGAGCGCGACCACTGCCGCCAGTCGGCGGACGCGGGGGAACGCCGACAGACCGGCCAGTAGCAGGCCGAGCGTCCGCAGAGCGTTCACCACTTGCAGTTCGAGTGGGAACCCTTCGCCGAGCAGGTGACGGAGGAGCGGTTCGGCGGCGAGCGGGACGGCGAACCCGACGACCAGCAGCACTGTGAACCGCCACGGCAGCCGCGCCTTCGGGTCGGCCGGGCGGCGGACGAACAGGGCGAGCAGCGCGGCCGCGGCCAGCAGCACGCACCCGAACACGATGCCGAACGGCCGCGGTCGGCCGTCCGCGTAGGCGGCCACTTCACAGGTGGCGTAGGCCACGGCCATGAGGACGACAGTGCCGATGCGGGCGGGCAGGTCACGACCCATGACTCGCCTCCGGGGTGCCGTGCCGCAGTTGGTGCGGGGCGTCGGTGGCAGACGGGATGTGAAGCCAGACGCCCGACGCCGCGGCCACCTGTTCGGCCGAGCCGCCGAACCCGCCGCGGTCGAGGATCACAGGCCGCACATCACGGCCAGACGTGTCCGCGATCCGAGCGGCGTCCGTCGTCACGACCACCCGCACCCCGGCCGGGTCCGCCTTCACCCGTGGACCTTCCAGCACCTCGGTCAGTGACACCGCGGTGTCACCGAGCCGGGCGAGGGTGTCGAGCAGGGTGTTCAGGTGTTCCCCGCCGGCGTTCGGGGCGAGGTACACTCCGGCACACGCCAGCCCGACCTGCGCACCGGCTTCGAGCCAGCCCTTCGCCAGACTCGCCGTCACCCGAATGGCCCACTCCCGGCTTCCATCGTCGCCCAGGGTGTGGACCGCCGGGTCGGCGTCGAGGACGAGCAGCACCACCGGGCGGGAGTGGGATTGCAACTCGCACACGACCAGCCGGTCATGCTTGGCCGATTGCGCCCAGTGGATGCGGCGGGGCGAATCCCCGCGGCGGTACGGCCGCACCCCCAGCACGTCGCCGGTACTGCCCACCTTGCTCCGCGTCACATTCCCGTCGGCCACGTCCGCCCCGGCAGTACTCGGCACCGGCCCGACCGGGAACGTCCGCGGCCACACGACCAGCCGCGACGCCACCTCACACGACCGGGCCGCCTCCCAAATGCCGAACGGGAACGCGGTACCGACTTTCGGCGGGTGGGCCGGATACTCGCCACGGCGAGGCGGGGTGAACTCCCACCGGCACACGCCGGCCGTCCGCCCGCCCACTGCCGGCACCCCCACCGTCTGCTCGCCGTCGCGGACGACCAACCCCCACGCCGTCCAAGGCAGGTGGTTGGTGAGTTCGACGGTCGCCGTGACCGCTTCCCCCTCGGCCGCCCGCGGGCGGTCGAACCCGACGGCCGCCCGCACCCCGCTGGCCGTCAGCCACGGCCAGCACACCCCGGCCGCCACCACCGCCAGCAACCCGCCAGCGAGTGCGAATACCCGCGGATGAACCACCAGCCCGGCCAAAGTGGACACGCCCACCGCGACTAGCAGCACGCCCAGCGGCGAGTACAACCACCGCCGCACCGCCCGGCTGAACTGTGGGAAAAAATCCCGCCTGGATGCCAACACCAGGAATGCGAGGTGACGGTTCATACCAGGTGCATTGAGTATGAATTAGTTTTACTCAGGACACTATTGGGATACGCCGGCCCCGCCAACCAGGTTCAGTGGATTTCGGAGAACGACCCCATCGGCATCTTCGGGGCTTTGGTGCAGGCGGTACGGGCGTGGGTGCAGGGGACGAAACCGCCGTCCGGGGTGGCCCGGCGGTTGATCGGCGAGATTCAGCACGACCCGGCTTACTGGCGTAAGCGGTTCGGACTGGGGGAACCTGTCAAAACCTGACTCAGCCGGTTTCCCCCTTCGGTTGCTCGAACCCGCGGGGCAGCGTGTCGTCGAAGTTGGTCGGGGTGTTGTTGGCCGCGGGCGGGTGGAGCAGGTGGGCGAGCATCGCCCGCTGTTCAGCCGGCAGGGATGCGAGTTGAGCGAGTAACGCCAGCAGGTCTTGAGAAGCGGGAAGGGGTGAATTGGCGTCGTTGGTGCAACCAGTGGTGCAACCGGATTCCACCGCCCGCATTTCGCCTGAATTTTCAGGCTGTTCGATGGGGTGGCGTACAACGCCGTCACCGAGATGCTCGACCACCGCACCTACCGCGGGCGGACCGAGACCGAGCGGGCGACGAACCGCCTGCAATCCATCTGGTGGGAGACGGCCGCGAAGGTGAAGGAGCAGGCGTGGGAAGCGGCTCTCGGCCTGGCGGTGTAACCGCTCCCCACCGTTCGACACCCCTCAAGGGACCGGCGTCGTGCCGGTCCCTTCATCGTTGGGGGCGGCGACACGGTCGGCCGGGTACTCCGATCATCCACACCCCCGGAGGACCCCATGCTCAGAGCGAGCGTTTCCCTCAGCCGCAACGTCAGCCGAGACGATCACTCGGACGGCTACACGGTCATCCTCCGCCTCACCGTCCGCCGTCGTTACGGCAGCCCCTTCGTCACCGTCTCGGTCGTCGCCACGGCCACCGTCGAAGGCGTACTGGTGAAGCTGGAACAACGGATCGGCGAGGCATTTGCCGGGGACGAGAATGCCAGCGGACTGGCTGACAAAGCACACGCCGCTCTCGACAAACTCACCGAAGCGGGGACCCGTCGTGCGAGTTGCTCAGGAGCAGGTACTTGTCCACCACGTCTTCCGTCTGCTTCACCCGCAGGTGCCC
Source organism: uncultured Fimbriiglobus sp. (assembly GCA_964390195.1). Lineage (GTDB taxonomy): Bacteria > Planctomycetota > Planctomycetia > Gemmatales > Gemmataceae > JALHQU01. The sequence continues at coordinate 30,252 of CAYMHO010000032.1, forward strand.
GGGCAGTTTGGCCAGCAGGAAGATCTTCTCTCCCCGCCCGAGGGCCCCGGCCGTGTGGTACCGGAGACCGCTGTCCGCGACGACCGCGTCGAGGAACCCGAACGCCTGCCGGTTTTGGACGGGTATGTACCGGTCACTCACGACGCCGAGGACAGTCTGGTTGTCGTACCGGACGACGGCCTTGGTCTTCGGCACCATCATCCCGTCGACGGTGGCCACGTCGGTCAGAGTGATTTCGTAGTCGAGGCCGGCGGCGGTGATGGCCTCCTCGGCGGTGGCCGGGGCGACGAGTTTCTCCCCGAGCCGGTGCCACGGGACCTCCCCGTAGTACATGAAGGCCGGCCTGCCGTTCGTGGTCGCGATGTTCGCGGGCATTAGGAATCGCTCCTGAGGTCGGACGGGTGCCGCCCGACGATTCCATTACCCGGACGAGGCAATCGCCCGCGTCAGTGACAGAACCCTCCTGCCGTTCGCGACCAGCACAATCTCGCCCCTCCGTTTGTTCTCCAGTATTCGCCCTACAGGGTTCGTGGCTGGGAGACTCACTACGACTCGACCCCGCCGTACACGTCGCCCAGCCTCATCTTGCCACGCACCAGCAGCATGCGGTCGGTGGCCCGTCGGTAGAAGTCGAGCAGCGGGCTTGCCACCGCCTCGCCTTCGAGGACGCCGACAGCTTGGGCGACTGCCTCGAAGGTGGACATGTGGTGCCCCTTCTGGTTGCTGCGGAGGGGTGTTCCCGAAAAGGACCGGTCGGGGAGTGCGACCTTCACCGCACCGGCGAGGAGCGGGATGCGCTTCACCATGCGGCTCGCCTGCCGCCAGTTGCCGTCGGGGACGATGAGGGCGGGCGGCGACGGCAGTGAGGCGACGAGTTCCGGAGTCAGCGGCCTGGCCCCGTGCCCGGGGAACAGCACGACCGGGGTCGTTCCCGTCGGGATGCTGGCGGCTGGGTCGGCTGGGACCGGAAATACGCCGTGGGGGAGAACAACGACGTCGCGGATCGCCAGACCGAGGAGCCGGACCGTGCTGCTCGTCCGGGGCATGTCGCTGCGGTGGACGACGATCACGAGCGGGGTGCTGACCGCGAGTCGAGGGGCGTGGGCGCACACGCACAGCCACCCTTGCTGGCGGCAGGCTGGGCACGCGGTTGGATCACGGTGGGACATCGGGCTTCCTGAGGCGATCACGACGAACCGCCGTCACCGTGTGGGCGCCGTAGGTGAGCGTGTTGGTTTTCCGATCCCACTTGGGGATGATCGTAAACGTCCGGTCTCGGTGCGTCTTGCACGGTCTGCTATGTTCGGGCTTTCTCCGTCGTGAGGAAGCTACCCGTGTCGAAGAACCATCGCCGTGTTGATCGCGACTCGTTCTGGCAGGAGACGATTGCCGCCTGGAAGGCGTCCGGCCAGACCATCACCGCCTTCTGCGCCGCCCACGGGCTGGCCGAGGCCACCTTCTACGCCAAGCGTCGCGACCTCGACCGACACGTCCCAACCCCGACCCGGTCCACTCCACCCGCCAGCCCGACGTTCGCCGCGGTGCGAGTGATCGCCGACCCCACCGTCGAGGTCCTCGTTCCCTGTGGCGTCGTTCTTCGCGTCCCGGTCGGTGCCGATCCGGCCGCCGTCGCCCGCCTGGTGCTCGCCCTGCGTGGTGAGCCGTGCTGACCCTCGGCCTGACCGGCCGCATCTGGGTGTGCGTTGAGCCCCAGGACGGCCGCAAGAGCTACGACGGGCTGGTCGCGGTGGTGACCGCCCATCTGGCCCGTGACCCGCTCAGCGGCGACCTGTACGTGTTCCGCAACAAGCGGGGGGACCGGCTGGAGATCCTGGCCTGGCAAGGGGACGGGTTCGCCCTGTACCTCCGCCGCCTGGAGACGGGCACGTTCCGCTTCCCGACGGCCGACGCCGCCGAGGTGAGTGTCACCGCCACCGAGTTGGCTATGATCCTCGGCGGCATCGACCTCGGGTCGGCCGACCGACGCCCGCGGTACGAGCGCCCGGGCGTGGGGTGACGGCGTGCGATTCCGCCCGGCCGCGGAACCCTCGGCCCGGCTCGCGCGTACCACCGGCATGACGCCCGCCCCGGACCCGAACGCCGAACTCGCCGCCCTGCGGGGTGAGGTCGCCCACCTGCGGCGGGTGAACCGGGAACTGCTCGACACGGTGGCCGAACTCCGGGGCACCGTCGAGCGGCAGCAGGCCCACATCGACCGCCTGGTGCGGATGACCTTCGGCCGGCGGTCGGGTCGCATCACCGGGCCGACCCTGTTCGATGACGCCGCCGACCCCGAGCCACTTGTCCCGACCTCCGACACCCCGATCGGACCGGCTTCGCCGCCCGACGACAACCCGCCGCGACGACGGGGCCACGGCCGCCACCCAAGGCCGGCCGACCTGCCGCGGGAGCGGGTGGAGGTCGACCTGACCGAGGCCGAGAAGGCGTGCCCGTGCTGCCGGCGGACCCGCGTCCGCATCGGCTCCGACGTGTCCGAGCGGTTGGACTACCGCCCCGCCTGCCTGTTCGTCCGCCAGTTGGTGAGGGCGACCTACGCTTGCCGCTTCTGTGAGCGGGCGGGCGACGACCCGCAAGTGGCCCGCACGCAGTTGCCGCCCGAGCCGATCCCCCGCGGGACGGCGGCCGCCGGGCTGCTCGCCCACATCCTCGTGTCGAAATACTGCGACCACCTGCCGCTGTACCGGCTGGAGGCAATCCTCGGGCGGCTCGGCTGGCCGGTGCATCGCTCCACCCTGTGCGACCAGGTGATGGCGTGCGCCGGCGTGCTCGAACCCCTGTACCGGCGGATGTGCGACCGGGTGCGGCTGTCGGCATCGCTGCATACCGACGACACCCCGGTGCCGCTGCTCGCCCCGCGGCGGACGGCTCACGCCTGGGTGTACGTGGGCGACTCGGCCAACCCGTACACCGTGTTCGACCTGACCGCCGGCCGCTCCCAGGAGTTCCCGGCCGCCTTCCTGGCCGGCTACACCGGGTTCCTCCAGGCCGACGGGTACGCCGGGTACAACCCGGTGGTCGCCGGCGGGGCGACGCGGGTCGGCTGTTGGGCTCATGCCCGGAGGTATTTTTTCGACGCCCGCCTGTCCGACCCGGAGCGGACCCACGACGCCCTGGCCCGCATCCGCGGCCTGTACGCGGTCGAGCGGGAGGCGAAGGAGAGGAGGCTGACTGGGCAGTCCTTGGCCGCGTTCCGTCAAGCACGGGCAGGGCCGGTGCTGGCCGCGTTCGCCACCTGGCTGACCGAACATCGACCGCGGGTGCTGCCGAAATCCTCGATCGGCGAGGCGTTCACCTACGCCACGAACCAGTGGGGCACCCTCGGCGTGTACGTCACCGACGGCCGGCTGACGATCGACAACGCCCCGGCCGAGCAGGCCATCCGCCCGCTCTGCGTGGGACGACGCAACTGGCTGCACCTGGGCGGGGATGGCGGGTTGAAGCCGACCGCCGTGCTGCTCAGTGTCATCGCCTCCGCCAAGCGAGCCGGGGTCAACCCGTGGGCGTACCTGAGGAACGTCCTGACCGAGTTGCCGTCCCGCCCGGCCGGGGCCGACGTGGTCGAGTTGCTCCCGGACGTGTGGGCGACGTCCCGGGTCAGTTCGATGTCGGTCGCGGGGTGAGCATGCCCTGAATCGGTGGTCCTCGTCTCCCCGCAAGTGTTCTCCCGACGCGTCCTCCTCATGCATCTCGTACACATCGGCCGTCAACGCCGCGGCGGATTGTCTATCCTGACGGGAGTGGTGCGACGGCCGCCTGTCGGAAAGCCTGCCCGCTGACGGGACGTTCGCACGGGCACCCGATACGTCCGCCCTGACCCGATGCGTAAGACGAACTCGATGAGTGTGGCCCCGCTCGCAATCCGAGACTTCGCCCGGCGATTGATCGCCCTGGAGGCGGCGCGCGACGGATCGGCCGCCGGTGGTGCGGTGCGGGTCTGTGACCGGCTGCGGGTGCCGCTGGCGAGGCTTGCGGGCGAAGCCGGCTTCCGCTCCCTCCTGTCGCGGGCGGTGGCGATGGCAAAGGCGGAATTCCCTTCGCTCGCCGCCGTGCAGGTGCGGGCCGACGGATCGCTGGGGGGGCTCGACGAACCGAGCCGCGGGCAGGACGCGGGAGCGGGCGGTGAGGCGGGAGTCGCCGTCGTGGCCCATCTGATCGGTCTGCTGATGACGTTCATCGGCGAACCCCTCACGATGGGACTGGTGCGAGACGCCTGGCCGGAACTGTCGTTGACCGGAATCGACGCGGGAAGCGGGGAGGGATCATGAGTGCCGAAGACAAGGTCACCATCCGGAAGCTGCCGACCGGCGTTCCGGGCCTGGACGAGATCCTGGGCGGCGGCCTGCCCGAGTACTCGTTCAACATCATCGCCGGGGCCCCCGGCGGCGGGAAGACCACCCTCGCCCACCAGATCCTGTTCGCCAACGCCACCCCGGGCCGGCCGGCCTTGTACTTCACCGTGCTCGGCGAGCCGGCCATCAAGATGCTCCGGTACCAGCAGCAGTTCACGTTCTTCGACCCGGCCAAGCTGAACGCCGCCGTCCGGTTCATCAACCTCAGTCAGGTCGTCCTGGAGAAGGACCTGGACGCGGTGCTGGCGGAGATCCTCAAGGAGGTCGAGGCGGTTACCCCCGGCGTCGTGGTGGTGGACTCGTTCCGGACGGTGGTGCGGAAGGCCGGGGGCGGGACCGGCGAGGTGGAACTCCAGGCCTTCATCCAGCGGCTCGCCCTCCACCTGACGAGCTGGCAGGCGACCACCTTCCTGATCGGGGAGTACACCGAGGGGGAGGTCCGCGACAACCCGGTGTTCACCGTCGCCGACGGGCTGTTCTGGCTGTACCAGCAGATCGAGCGGAACTCGATCGTGCGGAAGTTGCAGGTGATGAAGCTCCGCGGCCAGGCGTCCGTCCCGGGTTTGCACACGTTCCGCATCACCGACGCCGGGGTGCAAGCGTTCCCGCGCACCTTCGGCCTCACCGGGCGGAAGGAAAAGGCCCGTGACCGGCGGCGGCTCCCGTGCGGCGTACCGGAACTGGACGCGATGCTCGGCGGGGGGATTCCTGAAGGCGACAGTCTGCTGGTGGCAGGACCGTCGGGAACGGGGAAGTCCGTCTTCGCGACCCAGTTCATCGCCGAGGGTCTTCGCCGCGGGGAGTCGGGGATCGTCGCCATCTTCGAGGAGCGGCCCGAGGAGTACACGGAGCGGGCGGCGAAACTCGGCATGGATTTCGAGGTCCCCCAGCGCGACGGCAAGCTGACCATCGTCTACCTCCGACCGCTCGACCTGTCGGTGGACGAGACGATGCGGGAGGTCCTCGACGCGGTGGCACGCACGAATGGCACTTACTTCTCCGTAACCGGTGAGTGAGCAGGGGGATAGA
>CAYMHO010000033.1:0-27287 GCA_964390195.1 uncultured Fimbriiglobus sp.
GCCGACGGCGGCGAGCACCTCGGTCAGCGACCGCATCCCCTCGTCCCGCCGCCCGGCGCGGATCAACTGCTCGGCCGCCCGCTGGCGGGCGAACAGCGCCTCGACGCCGGTGCTCAGTTCTGCCGCGGCGGTGAACCGGTTCGCCGCATCGACCGGCCGGGCCGCCTTCGCCAGGCTGTCTGCGTGGCTCAACAGCAGCCCCCTCCCGCGCGGGTCGTCCGTCCCGCACAGGGCGAGCGCCCGCCCGTACTGTTCGGCCGAGCGGTCGAACGCCAGCGCGCCGGCCGACTGTTCGGCGGCGCGGGAGTAGTAGTCGGCCGCACGGCTCGCTTCGCCGGCGTGTTCGAAGTGATACGCCAGGACCTCCAGTTCCGCCCCGCCGGCGGCCAGCACCACCGCCAGCTCGCGGTGGTGGCGGGTTCGCACCTCCGGCGACAGGTCGCCGGCCACCACCTCCCGGATGCGGTCGTGGAACGGCTCGACCGTCCGCCCGCCGTCCTCCCCGCCGATCGTCCGCACCCCCCGGCCCGTCATCAGTGCGTCGAGCGCCGCCGACTGCCGCTCCGGGGCGACGCGGGCCGCCCGGAAGGCGGCCTCCACGTCCACCGGCCCGACGGCCACCGAGACCACTTCCAGCAGCCGCCGCGTGTCGTCGTACAGTTGGGCCACCAGCCCGCGGATCACCGTGTCCAGGGTCGGCGGCTCGGTCGAGCCGGGCCGGGCGAACTGGTACTCGACCAGCCCGTGGATGAACAGCGGGTTGCCGGCCGACTCGCGGGCGATCACCTCGGCGAACCGGCCCGCCGGGTCGCCCGCCGCGCCCAGCAGGGAGGCGGCCAGCGCCCGCGCCTCGGCGTCGGTCAGGGGGTCGACGGGCAGGTCTCGCCGTTCGGCCGGCAGCCGTCGGAGGGCGGTCACGAACGGGCTGCCCTCGGCCGCACGACGGCGGTAGCCGAACACGAACAGCAGCGGCGGGGCGTCCGGCGGGCGGACCAGTTCGTCCAGCAGGGCGGCGCTCTCCCGGTCCCCCCACTGGACGTCGTCGGCGAACACCCACACCGGCCGGCGGGCGGCCAGGCGGGTGAGCAGCTCGCGGAGGGCGGCGAACCCCCGCCGGCGGGCCTCGTGCGGGTCGTCGGGGGCGGTCGGGGGCGGGCTTTCGGCCACCGCCTCCAGCCGGCCGAGCACCGGGAACAGGCGGGCCAGGTCGGCCAGGTGGACCGGCAGCACGGCCGCCGCCTGCTCGCGGGTGAGCCGCCGCAGGTGCCGCAGGAGGGAATCGATCACCCCGTCGAACACCTTGTACGGCACCGCGCTCTGCTCGTAGCACCGGCCGGTCAGCACCACCGCGTCGGTGTCGGGGCGGGCGTCGTGCAGGAACTGCGCCACCAGTTCGCTCTTGCCCACCCCGGACGGGCCGTGGATCTCGACCACCACCGGGCGGCGGTGGCGGCGGACGTCGGCGGCGGCGGTCCGGAGGGCGGCCAGGTGCGGGTCGCGGCCGATCAGCGGCGGGCGGACCGCGGCCGGCGGGCGGGTCGGGGCGACCACCGCGCCCAGCCGCCGCAGCACCTCGTCGCCGGCCGGTCGGGCCGCCGGGTCGGTCGCCAGCAGTTCCACGCACAGCGCTTCGAGGTCGAGCGGGATGTCGGCGGCGAAGGCGGACGGGCGGGGCGGGGCGGTGGTCTCCTTCGCCCGCATGACGGCCAGGGCGTGGCCGGTGAACGGCAGCCGCCCGCTCAGGGCGGCGTACAGCAGGGTGCCGAAGCTGTACCAGTCGCTCGCCGGGGTGAGCGCGGCGGCCCCGAACTGCTCGGGGGACATGTAGTCGATCGTCCCGACCGGGCCGGACGCCCGCTCGCGGTCGTGCTCGATGTCGGCCACCAGCCCGAAGTCGAGCAGTTTCACCCGCCCGTCGGCGGTCACCAGCGCGTTCGACGATTTGACGTCCCGGTGCAGCTTGCCGGCCCGGTGGAGGGCCTGGAGGGCGGAAGCGAACTGCACCAGGGCCGGGCGGAGGCGGGCCGGGTCGGGTCGGACGTGGTCGAGGAAGTGGACGCCGTCGACGTACTCCATCACGCAGAACCAGTTCGCCCCCTCGGCGATCTGCGAGTAGACGGTGACCAGGTTCTCATGCCGGATGCCGGCGACGGCGGCGAACTCCCGCTTCAGGTACGCCAGCCGGGCGGGGTCGAGGTGGGTGAGGGTCTTCACCGCCACCACCCCGCCGCGGGGGTCGCGGGCCTTATACACCACCCCCATCCCGCCGCGGCCCAGCTCGTCCAGGTGCGAGTACCCGGCCGGCAGCACCGGCGCGGGGGCGACCCCGACCGCGGCCGGGCGGGTGGCCTGCGCGCACTCGGCGACGTGGGCGAACCCGGCCAGCAGCCGCAGTCGCTCGCACACCGCGGCGTACAGGTCCGGGTCGCCGTCGCACAGGGCGGCAATGTCAGGCTCCCGCCCGGCCTCCCGCTCGGCCTCGATGCCCGCGACGATGTCGCTCACCCGGTCCTCGAACATCCCCAACCCCCCCCCGACGTACCGGATACCCCCAGAGCGGATGTCGGGGCGGGAATGTGACACGAAACGTGCTTCCGGGCTATTGGGCCGGCGGCGTTTCCGCCTGCTGCAACTGCCGGGCGAGCCGCACCCGCGCGTCCTGCCACCGCCGCTGGACGGTTCGCACGTCCAGCCCGAGCAGGGCCGCCGCGTCCGCCTGGGTCATCCCCTGGTAGTGCAACAGGTCCACCACCTCCCGCTCCTCCTCCGGCAGTTGGGCCACCCGCTCGTGGAACTCCCGCCAGCGGTCGAGTTCGGACGAGTCGGAAGCGGCCGCGGCCTCGAACCGGCCGGCGTTCGAGTGCCGGTTCGCCCCCTCCCCGCGGGGGCCGTAGTAGTGTCGGTACAGGTCGATCAGCTCGCGGCGGATGACCGCGGCCGCCAGCCCGAAGAACTGTTTCGGGTTCTCCGGGGTGACCCCCTCCAATGACCGCAGCAGGCGCATGGCCGCCTTCTGGAGGATGTCGTCGGTGTCCTCGAACCGGGCGACCGCCGGGTACCGCCGCAACAACCCGCTGGCCAGCCGCCGCAGGTTGTCGTCCACCCGGCGGAGCAGTTCGTTCCGGGCGGCGGGGTCGGGCCGGGCGAGCAGCGCCCGCAGTTCGGCGGTGCGGAGGTCTTCGGGCATGGGCGGGTCCGAAAAAAAGTCGCGGAAGTGCGTAATTGCGAGCCGCCACTTCCGCTCATGGGGTGTCGGCCGGGATTCTACCACCCCCCCGGCGGCCGAGATACCCCCCACTTCCGAGGTCGTCATGTCGCGATCCCTCAAGCTCACCCTGCTCGCCGCCTTCTGCTTCCCCCTGCCGTTCGCCGGGTGCATGTCCGGTCCGGCCTGGGGGGCCGACCCGCCCGCCGCTCGGGTCGCCTTGCCCGCCCTGCACGGGGCGGACGGCAAGGCGGTCGCCCCGTTCGCCGACAAGGACACGAAGGCGGTCGCGGTCTTCTTCGTGTCGTTCAACTGCCCGGTCGCCCGCGACTACATGGAGCCGCTGTACAAGCTGGCGGACGACTACAAGGCGAAGGGGGTGCGGGTGATCGGGGTGGTGCCCAACGGCGACCCGGACAAGGTGGCCAAGCAGGCGGCCGAGTTCGCCCCCACTTTCCCAATACTGGCCGACCCGAAGCTGGCCTTCACCGACGCCCTGGCCGCCACCCACACCCCGCAGGTGGTGCTGATCGACGCCGACAAGGTGGTGCGGTACACCGGGCGGGTGGACGACAAGTTCGCCGCCCCGTTGCAGCCGAACGCCCGCGTCAGCCGGAACGACCTGACCGAGGCGCTCGACGAGTTGCTCGCCGGCAAGCCGGTGAGCGTGCCCAAGACCGATCCCGTGGGGTGCGAGATCGTGCGGAAGAAGGCGGATGCGGCGAAGGCGACCGCGAAAGTCACCTTCTACAAGGACGTGCTGCCGATCCTGCAGAGCCGCTGCCAGGAGTGCCACCGGCCGGGCGAGGCGGGGCCGTTCTCGCTCATGACCTCGGACGAGGCGGTGACGTGGGCGGCGGCCATCAAGGGGTACACCCGCGACCGCAAGATGCCGCCGTGGAAGCAGACCGACGGGCTGGACTTCCTGCACGACCGGCGGATGCCGGCGGCCGAGATCGCCACCCTGGCCGAGTGGGCGGACGGCGGCACCCCGGCCGGCGACCCGAAGGACGCCCCGCCGGCCAAGAAGTTCACCACCGGCTGGGCCCGCGGCGAACCCGACCTGGTGCTGACCGTCGGCGAGGACTTCCACCTGGGCGGCCGCGGGGCGGACCACTACCGCTGCTTCGTCCTGCCGACCGGGCTGACCGAAGACCGGTACCTGGTCGGGTACGAGGTGCGGCCGGGGAACGCGGCGGTGGTGCACCACGTGCTCAACTACTTCGACACCAGCGGCACCGCCCGCGAACTGGAGGCGGCTGCCAAGAAGGCGACCGCCGGGCTGAAGGCGAAGCCGGCCGACCACGGGCCGGGGTACGAGGCGGAGATGGGCATCGGGTTCACCCCGAAGGACCCGTCGCAGGTGGGCGGGTTCGGCGGGTGGGCGCCGGGCCTCCGCGGGATGATGACCCGCGAGAAGACCGGGTTCCTGCTGCCGAAGGGGTCGGACGTGATCCTCCAGGTGCACTACCACCGGGACGGCAAGCCGGCGACCGACCGCACCCGCATCGGGCTGTACTTCGCCAGCAAGGAGCAGGCGGCCGGGATGAAGCGGCTGAAGACGATGGCAATCCCCGGCGTGCTGGCCACCTCCGACGGGTACAAGCCGTTCACCGCCATCCCGCCCGGCGAGAAGGCGTATCGGGTGGCCGGCAAGATGGTGGTGAACGAGGACTGCCGGGTGTACGCCGCCGTGCCGCACATGCACATGCTCGGCACCAAGGTGCGGATGACCATGACCCCGCCGGGCGGGAAGGAGCGGGTGATCGTGGCGGTGGGCGAGTGGGATTACGCCTGGCAGGAGGTGTACCTGCTCAAGGACCCGGTGGACGTGAAGGCCGGCACGGTGTTCACGGTGGAGGCCGAGTACGACAACTCGGCCGACAACCGGCTGAACCCGCACAGCCCGCCGAAGGAGGTGAAGCGGGGCGAAGGGACGACGGACGAGATGCTGTTCGGGTTCCTGATGATGACCTCGCCGGGGGCCGGAGGGACGGTGGACGCCCGCCCGCTCACCGACCCGACGGACTACGGCGCCCGCCCCGTACCGGCGGCCGACGTGCGGAAGTGAGGACGGGGGTGTTGAAACGAGCGAGGCGGCGGAACCCCGGTGTGGGTTCCGCCGCCTCGTCCTCGTGACCGGTCAAGCGGAGTGGGCGATGCAGGCGTGAGCAAGAAGGCGGTGTGCGAGCGGCTGTGCCTCAGCCGTCGCGGGGCGGTCTCGGCTGCACGCCGAATTTCTCGCGGCCGTGAGTTGATACCGTGCGGTTCGAGGCGACGACGGGCCGGAAGCCCGTCGTCGAGGTCCACGCCGGCCGGTTCGATTCCCTGCCGGACGTGCCCACCGTGGTGGTAAACTCGTCAGCGACAACATGACAGTCCGAAACGGAGCGAAACGGTGACCACCGACGATCAAGTGTTCGCCGTGGTCGCGGCATGGGAGGAAGCCCGCGAACGGGGGCGGGCGGTGCCGGTCGAAGCGTTGACCGACGACCCGGCGGTCGTCGCGGCGGTGCGAAAAGTGCTGGAGGAGTTGAACAACTCGGCCGACGTGAACGCCACCCACGGGCTGGCCTCTCCCGCGGCATTCGGCGAACCGCCGGACGTGCCACCGGGGTACGAACTGCTGGGCGAACTCGGCCGCGGTGGGATGGGGGTGGTGTACAAGGCCCGCCACCGGCGACTCGGGCGGGTGGTGGCTCTCAAGATGATCCTGGGCGGTGGGCACGCCAGTGCCAACCACCTCGCCCGCTTCCGCACCGAGGCGGCGGCGGTCGCCGCGCTCCAGCACCCGAACGTGGTGCAAATTTTCGAGGCCGGGGAACATGCCGGCCGTCCGTACCTGGCGCTGGAGTATGTCTCCGGCGGCAGCCTTACCGACCGCTTCTGTGCCGGGCCGCTCGATCCCGGTGACGCCGCCCGGTTGGTCGAAACGCTCACCCACGCCCTGCACGCCGCTCACACTGCGGGCGTCGTCCACCGCGACCTGAAACCGGCGAACGTGCTGCTCACCGCCGACGGCACGCCGAAGGTCACCGACTTCGGGCTGGCAAAGCGGGCCGACGCCGACGAGGGGCACACCCTCACCGGCGAGGTGATGGGCACGCCGGCGTACATGGCACCCGAACAGGCCACCGGCCGCACCCGCGATGCCGGCCCGCCGGCCGACGTGTACTCCCTCGGCGTCATCCTGTATCAGGCACTCGCCGGCCGCGTGCCGTTCGCCGCCGAACCGCTCACCCGGTTGCTCCGGCTGGTGGCGGAGGTCGATCCGCCCCCGCCGCGTCAGCTTCGCCCAGACGTTCCCGCCGACCTGGAAGCGGTCTGCCTGAAGTGCCTGGAGAAAGACCCGGCCCACCGGTATCCGACGGCCGCCGCCCTTGCCGCCGACCTGCGGAACTTCCTCGCCGGCCGACCGACGGACCGGCCCACCTCGGCGTGGCGGCGGGTGGAGGCCGATCTCTACCGCAAGAACGTAGCGCTGGCCGAGCGGGAATGGGCGGCGGGTCGGCCGCAGCACATGGGACCGCACCTCGACGCCTGCCCGAACGCCCTCCGCGGGTGGGAGTGGCGGTGCCTCTCGACTCTACGACACGGTGGCCCGCTCACCCTCCGGGGGCACGCCGACGTGGTGTACGGCGTGGCCTTCCACCCGGACGGCCGGACACTCGCCACCGTCAGCGACGACCAGACGATTCGGCTGTGGGACGTGACGAGTGGCGAAACCAGCCGCACCATCGCCGGCCACGCCGAGCAACTCTACGCCACCCGCTTCACCCCGGACGGCACCCGACTGGTGGCCGCCTGTCAGAATCGTGTGGTGCGGGTGTGGAACCTTGAATCCGGCGAAGTGTCTACGCTCACCGGTCATACGGACGTGGTGGTCGGGGTGGACTGTAGCCGCGACGGGCGGCACATCGCCTCGGCCAGCGACGACGGCACCGTCCGCCTGTGGGACGCGGTTGCCGGCGAATCAGTACGGGTGTTCACCGGGCACACCGACATGGTGAACACGGTGGCCTTCAGCCCGGACGGGCGGCTGCTCGCCTCCGGCAGCTACGACCAAACGGTGCGGGTGTGGGAGACGGCCACCGGGCGGGAGCGATTCCAACTGTGCGGGCACACCGGGTTCGTCTGGTGCGTGGCGTTCAGCCCGTGCGGGCGGCGGATCGCCTCCACTGGCGGGGACGGGAGCGTGCGGGTGTGGGACGTTGAAACCGGCCAGGAGAACGCGACCCTCCTCGGCCACTCGGGGCTGGTGTGGGCGGTGGCGTTCTCGCCCGACGGCTCGCGCCTCGCCTCGGGCGGGTGGGACAAGACCATCCGCCTGTGGGACGTGGCCGCCGGTCATGAGACACTCGCCCTCCGCCGGCACGCCGACGCCGTGAACGCGGTGGCGTTCAGTTCGGACGGCACGAAACTGGCCGCGGTGAGCGACGACCGCACCGCCACCGTCTGGGAGGCCGACCCGGAGGGTGGGGACCGGTCGGTCGGGGCTCGGGTGCTTCGGGAGAACGCCTCACCCGTGCTGGCGGTGGCATTCTCCCCGGACGGAACTCGTCTCGCCACGGGCGGGGACGACCGGACCGTTCGCGTCTGGGACGTCGCCACCGGTCGGGTGCTTCTCACGCTCACCGGGCACACGGCGCTCGTGCCGGCGGTGGCGTACTCCCCGGACGGCAAACTGCTGGCGTCCGCATCGGCGGACAAGATGGTGCGGCTGTGGCACCCTCAGACGGGCGAGCCGCTGGCCGTCCTGCGTGGTCACACCGACCGGGTGTACGGGCTGGCGTTCAGCCCGGACGGGCGGCGGTTGGTGTCGGGCGGGTGGGACCGGACGGTGCGGGTGTGGGACGTGGCGACCGGAACGGAAGAGCAGGTGTTCCGCGGTCACACGAACTGGATTTGGGGCGTGGCGTGGTCGGCGGACGGCGGCCGGGTGGCGTCGGTCAGCACCGATTGGACGGTCCGGGTGTGGCCTGTGTCGCAGGGCGGAACATCCCTCGTCCTCCACGGGCACACCTTGAAGGTAATGGGGTTGGCGTTCCACCCGAACGGCCGGGAGTTGGCATCGGCCGGAGGGGACGGGACGGTGCGGGTGTGGGACGTGACGACAGGCACGGATCTGCGAACACTGACCGATCACACCGACCGCGTGTTGAAGGTGGCGTTCGACCCGACCGGCCGGAGGGTGGCAACCGCCAGCGAAGACCAGACCGTCAAGGTGTGGGACACGGCCAACTGGGCGGTGGAGCGGACCCTCCGCGGGCACTCGGGACAGGTGAACGCGGTGGCGTTCAGCCCGGACGGCCGGGTGCTGGTGTCGGCCGGGAGCGACGGTGCGGTGAGGGTGTGGCAACTCGGTTGAGTGTCACCCTTCGAGTTTGAGCACGTCCCCTTCTTGCACCACGCCCGGCTCGATGACCTCGGCGTACACCCCGGCGTGGGCGGTGTTCGCGGCCACCACCGCCCGCAGCACCCCGGCGTCGGCGGAAAGGCCGGGCTGGGCGAGTGTGGTCATCACGCAGCGGGAAGCACGAGCCGTCAGCCTCAGGCGAACGGTGCCGACCCCGACCACTCGCCCGACCCATTCATCTTCGGGGAACCCCGTAGCGGACGATTCGACCAGCAGGTTCGGCCGGAACCGACCCGGTTCGAATCGCCCCGTCGGGTGCGTTTGAGTCAGGCGTTCCAGCGTGGCGGTGGTGAGCAGGTGAACCGGGGCGAGGTCGCAGAACGAACCGAGCGGCAGAGTCTCCTCGGTGTGGGTGCCGGCCAGTGGCAATCCCGGCACCTCCGGCCACGTCACTTCGATTCGACCGGCGGCGTGCACTTCCCGAAATTCCACCGGCCGGCCGAGCCGATCGGAGAGTACGGCGTTGAGTTCCGGATCAGCGCCACACACTTGACCGCCATCGGGCAGGGTGAGGTGCAATCGGCCAGCTTCATCGAAGCGGGCGGTGCAGGCGAGCAGCCCGCCCCACTTCTTGGGGTTCTTTGCGCTTGCCACTTTGCCCGTCCCAGCATCGACCACCGCGAACCGCCGGTCGCCCGAGACACCGGCCGGAGTGAATACGCCGGACGCCAACCGTTCGCCCTGCATCGACTTCACCGGGTACCGCCAGACCGCCCGCACCCGGCCGACGGGTTCGCCTGTGGTCACGGCTGCCTCCGCTCGCGGGTGTGGACGACCGCCACCGCCGACACCAGCACCAGGGCGACCGACAGCACGCCCACACTCATCCCCATTTCGACCTCCACCGCCGCGAAGCGGAACAAGTCAGGCCGGACGGCCGCCGCCCCGATCCACCCGACAACGCCCAGAGCCAACACCAGTGAGACACCTGCGGCCCGATCCAGCCAGGGTGAAGGTGATCGAGGTGGAGCGGGTTGAACGAGGGCGGGTGTCGCGGCCGGTCTTTCACCCTTTCGCCGTCGGAGGGCGAACAGGCCCATCCCGAGCAAATACAGAACGACTGCCAGCCCCAGCACTTCCAGCCCGTGGTCGATCCCGACGTACACCACCAGCGCGAACACCGACAGCACGATGACGGCCAACGGCAGCAGCCGGCCGAGTGGGGCGCGGTAAGCGTGGGAGAGGGACGGCTCCCGCCGCCGCAGGCGGAGCAGGCAGACCATCGCCAGGACGTACCAGACCAGCGACGCCAGCCCCGCCACCAGGATGGCCACCATGATGGCGTCCTTGAACCACACGCTCGCCACCACCGCGACGGCCGCCAGCCCGCTGCTCACGATCAGCGCCGGCAGCGGGGTGCGGCGGGTGGTGTGAACCCCGCCCACCCACGCCGGCAGGTGCCCCGCCCGGCCGAGGGCGAACGCCTGCCGGCTGGTGCCGTAGAGCAAGCCGTGATAACTGGCCAGCAGCCCGAAGAGGGCCATCGCCCCGAACACGACCGCCACCCACCCGGCCCCGCCGGTCACGTCTCGCACCACCTTCGCCAGCGGGTAGTCACCCGTCACCGTCTCCCACGGCACCGCCCCGGCGGTGAGCGTCAGGGTCAGTGTGACCATGCCGACGGTGGTGAGGACGGCGACCACCAGCCCGCGGGGGATGGCGCGGTGGGGTTGGTGCGTCTCCTCCGCCGCCAGCGCCGCCCCTTCGACGATGATGAGCCACCAGAGGGCGTAGGGCAGTGCGTCGAGCACCCCCCGCCACCCTTTGCCGGCCAGCGGGTCGGGTTGCGGCCACGCCCGATCCCGGGAGAAGTTCGACCCGGCCACCAGCCAGTACACCACCAGCGCGACGATGGCCGCGACGGTCATGAGCGTGAGCGCCCGCGACTGCTCCTTCACCCCCCAGGCCTGGAGAACGAAGAACACCGCCACCGTACCCAGCCCGGCCCACAGCACCACTGCCGGGTCGGGCTGGTCCGGGTTGAACAGGAAGGCGACGTACCACGCCGCGGCCAGGGCGGTGGCGATGGTGCCGAACAGGCATTCGACGAGCATCGACCAGGCCATCACGAACCCGAGCCACGGCCCGCCCGCCCGCTGCCCGTAGTCAAGCGGACCGCCGGCACGCGGAAGGGCGACGGCCAGTTCGGAAAGGGCCAGCACCCACACCAGGAACAACAGGCACACGATCAGTGAGGCCACCGCCATGCCGCCCGGCCCGCCGCCGAGCAGCCCCAGGTTCCAGCCGAAGTACTGCCCGCACACCACGATGCCGACGCCCAACGCCCACACGTCGCGGGTGCGGAGCTGTCCGCCACGAAGCTCGGCCGTCGTTGTCCCGCTCATGCCCACACCTCCGGGTTCCGGGCCGATCATCGCCCCGTGTACCCGCCAGTGCGAGGCGCCTCCGCCGAAACGCTACCCGATTCCAGACGGATTCCCAGAATTCTTCCCACCCGACCGGAAACCCCCATGCTCGACGGCTCGACGGTCCAGATCGGTGCCGCCCTCAACCGACTCGTCGCCGGCGACCCCGCTGCCCGCGACGAACTGCTCGCCCGCACCACCGACCGGCTCGGGCGTCTGGCCAGCCGCACCCTCCGCGTCGGCTTCCCGCGGGTGTCCGCGTTCGAGCAGACGGACGACGTAGTCCAGTCCGTCATGCTCCGACTGCTCAAGGGGTGGGACGGGGTGGTGGCCGGCGAGGGCGGGGAGACTCTCGACCCGGCCGAGTACCTGTGCCGGGTGTCCCGGCTGCTACGGGAGGTGCTGCTCGACCTGGCCCGAAAGCATTTCGGCTCGGCCGCTCGCCGGCCGACCGTACCACTCGCCGACGAGGACGTGGGATCGGACACCCTCAACCCGGCGGCCCTGGCGGCGTACACCGACTTCCACACCGCGGTTGAAACGCTGCCAGACCACCTACGACGGGTGGTGGACCTGCACTGGTATCAGGAGTTGACCCACACCGAGGTGAGCGGGTTCTTGGGCATCGGCGAGTCCACCAGCCGCAAGTATTGGGTCGAGGCTCGCGTCATCCTCGCCCGCAAGCTGGGCAGCAATCCGTTCTTGTAAGCCCACTCGACTGCCGTGGTTGATGCCCACACCTGAGCATGCCCCCAACGCCCGGGGCACCCCGCTTCAATTCGGCCACGGCTCATCACCGTGGAAATGCGCGGCGGTGGCTCGATCGGTGGGGCGTCCGCTGCGCGCTTCAATTCGGCCACGGCTCATCACCGTGGAAATGGGGACACGGTCCTTCTCCTTCTTGGTTTTGGCTTTGGCCCTTCAATTCGGCCACGGCTCATCACCGTGGAAATGGGCGCCCGCTCGTCGTCCAGGGCGGACGATTCCAGGGCGGCCTTCAATTCGGCCACGGCTCATCACCGTGGAAATGGTCCGCAACCCGACTTCCAGTCCGAACGACGCGCGGAACCTTCAATTCGGCCACGGCTCATCACCGTGGAAATGGATCCTGAACGAGATGGGGCGGTGCCTGAACGCGCCGTTCCTTCAATTCGGCCACGGCTCATCACCGTGGAAATGGAGGGCGTCCAGCAGCGGATTCGGGTGTGGAAAGACCCCCTTCAATTCGGCCACGGCTCATCACCGTGGAAATGGGGTGCTGAAGGCGGTGGGCACGCACCCCCGCACCGGCCTTCAATTCGGCCACGGCTCATCACCGTGGAAATGGCCGAGCCGTGCGGGTACGACCGGCGGGCGTTCTGCGTCCTTCAATTCGGCCACGGCTCATCACCGTGGAAATGGTTGATAGCTGAAGTGTAGCAGCTTTGAGATGCAGTTCCTTCAATTCGGCCACGGCTCATCACCGTGGAAATGGGCGAGCTGCGGAAGAAGTGCGAGGCCGCCGGCCTGATCCTTCAATTCGGCCACGGCTCATCACCGTGGAAATGGGTGCCTACGGTCATCGGTGGCGTAAGGCCCGTAAGCTCCTTCAATTCGGCCACGGCTCATCACCGTGGAAATGGGGGACAGTTGGCGGCCGTGACCAAAGCCATCGTCGGCCTTCAATTCGGCCACGGCTCATCACCGTGGAAATGGTCGGGTAGACTGGTTCACCATTCTCCCACGTTGCATACCTTCAATTCGGCCACGGCTCATCACCGTGGAAATGGCTTTTTCAGGGGGAACACATGGTCGAGCAATCCGCCCTTCAATTCGGCCACGGCTCATCACCGTGGAAATGGTTGAGGGTCGGGTCAACGGCCACCGCCGAGATGACAGCCTTCAATTCGGCCACGGCTCATCACCGTGGAAATGGGTGGGCTTAGGCTGGTCGCTACTTCGCGGCCGAGGTCCTTCAATTCGGCCACGGCTCATCACCGTGGAAATGGTAGGTTCCATTCGCTTTTCCCCCTTTCGCTTGGTCCCTTCAATTCGGCCACGGCTCATCACCGTGGAAATGGGATAGTACCAACCCCGGCGCGAGGTGCGCCGGGTGCGCCTTCAATTCGGCCACGGCTCATCACCGTGGAAATGGGCACCGCTCACCCCCAGGAACACGCACTTCGTCCCGCCTTCAATTCGGCCACGGCTCATCACCGTGGAAATGGGCGAAAGTTTCGCAATTGCTCGCCGATCATGAATGTCCTTCAATTCGGCCACGGCTCATCACCGTGGAAATGGTCCCGACGTTCGCCCAAGCGTGACGCCTCGACGAGCCCTTCAATTCGGCCACGGCTCATCACCGTGGAAATGGACCACCCGAGGTCGCAGAGGTGGGAACGGCACAAGGGCCTTCAATTCGGCCACGGCTCATCACCGTGGAAATGGGTCCTCGGCCGGCACCGCTCGCCCGCGGGACAGCCTCCTTCAATTCGGCCACGGCTCATCACCGTGGAAATGGGCCCGTTCGCTTCCCCAGCGTGGCGACGGGCAACGCTTCCACTTCACCTTCAATTCGGCCACGGCTCATCACCGTGGAAATGGCCCAAATGCTCACTTCGCCGTCACGAACCCGATCCCACCTTCAATTCGGCCACGGCTCATCACCGTGGAAATGGGGGGCGGCGACTCGTGGGCGGTCCCGCCGGAAGTGTGACCTTCAATTCGGCCACGGCTCATCACCGTGGAAATGGGACAAACAACTCGGACGCCCGCGGGGGTTCCGACCCCCTTCAATTCGGCCACGGCTCATCACCGTGGAAATGGCGGACGGCGGTACTCAGTTGGATGGCCACGGGTGGCACCTCACCTTCAATTCGGCCACGGCTCATCACCGTGGAAATGGCGCATCTGGCATAAACCCTGGACCAGCAGAGGCTCAAAGCAGCCTCTGCGAGCGGTTCGCCGGAGAACCGTGATTGTCGACCCCATTGGACCACTCCTTGACACGAACTCGTTGTGATGAAAGGAGTTCTGCTTTGCGAGCGGCTTGGCGACTGTCGGCCGTTCGCAAAATTGAGTTGTCAAAGACCTTGCTCTCAGATTAGGCCTGTGATCGCGGATCAGCACCCGCCCTCTCGGGGAGTGATGGTCACCCCAGCCGGAGTCGGAGCAGCCCCAGACCGTAGTGACAACCATAGCCGAACGCCTTCGGTCTGGGAATGGGTGACGCGGTGGTCGACTGGATGTCTCCGTACACTCTGGTCGGCCCACCGGTATCGCGGCCGCGGCGGTGGAACGCGATTGCCGGCGAACCCTGCTCGCCTGCCGCACGTCCTCCACCGCACTGAACGCCGGCCCGACACGCGACAGGCACTCGCCGGCGGCCAGCTTGCGGAACTCCTCCCGCCTGTCTGTGCCAAGCGGCAGAACGTCACGCTTCGACCCGCGACGCTTGAAGTGGCTTGTGACAACGAGCGGCGTGATCGACTTTCACACCCGCGACTCCGCGAACGACTCACTCTCCCGAACGAACAAGCCGAACCCGCGGTACCGTCCGGCTCCCACCGCCACCGGCCCGCGAACCGGCTGACGGAACGTGACCCGCACGTGGTATCGGGGGTACGGCACCTTCGACAGCACATACTTGCCAGCCAACTCCAGCCCGCGGAGCCAGCCCACCCGGCGGTATTCCAACTCCGACCCGGCAAGGGCGTCCGCCGACCACCCGGCCTGATGAAACGCCTTCCACAAGAGCGCCACGATCCGGCTGTCCAGCCGTTCCAGCAGGTGCCTCTGCTCGCCCGCGTTCACCCGCTCCTGCAACTTCTTCCGAAGACCGTCCGGGTCGTCGTGACCGGGCAGGATGACCGGCGTGACGGTGGTCCACGTGCGGGCCGGGTCGGTGAACCTCCGCACCTCCTTGTCCGACGTCGCCAACTGCGACAAGACGGCGACCGGCTGGCACGTCTCCCGCTCAATCAACTCGGCCCCGTTCAGCCGCCGGCGGAGGTCGGCCAACCCCGCCCACCCCGGCCAGCCGACCACCAGCACCCGGCGGATGCCTCCCACGCCGACGACGGGTTGAATGCTCGGCAGCGGCAGGAACATCAGCCGCCGGTCGGACGTGGCCTGCCCGTCCTTCTCGTCCCCGTGACCCAGGACGTGGGTGTTCACCCACTCGATCGGATGCCCCATGTGCCCGGCGGCGGTGGCAGTGGCGTGCCGCACCATGCCGGCGACGGTCGCCACCGCCCGCACGTGGTGGAAGGCCCGGAAGCGGCTCTTGCCGTGGTTCTGTTCCTGGTCGTCGATGGTGCGGTGGATCTCGAACGCGGCGACCGGGCGTGGGGCGGCGGGGGTGGCGGACGGCACGGTCGGCGACGCGTAGCCGACCACGTCGAAGCATTGCAACGGGGGCACCGGCTTGAACCCGTCGGCCGACAACCGACCGAGGAACGCCGCATGCTTCCGAATCAGATCCTCGAGCGTGCCCTTCTTCGGCACCCGAAGCGGCGTCCCGCCGTCCGGCACCACCCGCCAGCGGTGGCCGGGCAGCTCGTCGGCCTCCGCCTGGGTGATGACCTTCGCGTCTGCGGTCACCATGTCGATGCCCCAACCGAGGTGCGTAATGCTGCGGGCGGCGGCCTTCAGCACCTCCTCGAACGGGCACCCGCCGTCGGGCAGCGGGTACAGGTAGTGAACGGTCTCGCCGGACAGGTGCGTCGGGCGAACGTCCTTCTCGACCCGGAACTTCGCCATGCTCGTCTCGGTGTCACCCCGCGCCCACGCAGCCGTCATCAAATCTCCCGAGTTGTTTGGCACATAGGCTCGGTAGCCGAAACTCTCGGCGGCCACGGGAGGGGCGGTGATCGATGGTGAATGCCGTTCGAGCCAACTTAGCGCAGGTTGCGCGTACTCCCGGAACTGATCGTCCCGCCAGCGGGTTGCAGCGGCGGAGACCAGCGCCTGGAACAACCGCAAGGGTGCCCGCCCGTGGTGGGCGGCGATCAGGTGCAATACCAACTCCCTGTGCTCCACGGAGAGTGTGTCGAACACGGCCCGGAACACCTGCTCTTGATCCAGTAGGTCGATGAGCGAGCCGAACTCGTGGCGGTAGTCGGTCAACTCGGATGACTTCCACATCCGCTTCGTGTGGGGATCCTTGCCCGATTTCGCGTACCACTCCGTCGGCCGCGGGTTGCCGATGCTCCGCTGCCACACCACCCGCATCTTGCCTAGGTCGTGCCAGTCGGCGGCCAGTTTGAGCGCGCGTTGACAGCCGGTGTCGTTCGGGAATAACTTCCCGGCAATCGCCACTAAGTTCCGCTTCACGTCGTCGGTGTGGTGCTGCCACTTGATCGGCTCACGGGCCGACTTCGAAGCATCGTCGTCGCCACCGCCACGGGCGAACCAGTACCAGTATTCCGTCTCGGCGTCGTCGCCGCCGCCGCAGGGCAACTGGATGCGACGGACCAGCCGCATTCCCTCCGGCGGGTCTTCGTCATCGCCGCGGGCACGGCGAGGCTTGGTCTGCTCCTTGTCCTCGAACCACTCGCAGCTCACATCGTCCGCCTGGGTCGCTTTCGGGTCGAGCATCCCCTGGTCGTTCAGCCCACCGACGGACGGCGGGAGCAGGATGGTCCCATAGCGGGAATCGATCTTGTACACCGTTTTGCCGTCTTTCTTTTCGGTCAGCATCAGCTCGCCGAGCGTCGTCACCGTCACTTCGTCGTCCTCGTTCATCACCCACGCCGGTTCGTTGGGGTGGCTCTCGGCCAGCACGTCGATTGCGGCCCGTACCCTCGTCATCCGGTCTTGAAGCAGTTCGTGCGGCTTCAGCGGGAAGTCTTCGAGCAAGGTGCCGGCGAGCTTGGCGAGCGCTTTGCGGTCGGCCTGTTGGTTCTGTTCTCGCGCTTCATCGGATTCGTACTTGGGATGAAGTTTCTCCACCTCCTCTCGCCACGCGACGTGGGTTTCGGGCGGCTGCCAACTGGTCGGCAGGCCGTGCAGGTACGGCTCGACCGGCGGACGGCCGGGCAGTTTGTCGCGGATGGTGGTGAGCGCCCAGGCGTCGAACAGGATGTCGGTGGCCGGCAGGAGGACCGGCGTCGGGGCGAAGGCGGCGTCCCGCTCGGCTTCGGGCAACTGGCCCATGAGTTCGCGGAGGGCGAAAGGGCTGGCGTCGTGGCGGTCGCCTTTGGGGAGGCGTTCCAACACCTCCTTCGTCTTCCAGCGGGCCTGCTCGAACCCGTCCTCCTTCGTCTTCGGGTCGGGGTCGGTTTCGTACACCACATCGATCTCCGCCGCCCCTTCCCCGCGGCGGTTCACCCGACCGAACCGCTGGGCCATGCTGTCGAGCGTGGTCAGGTCGGACACCATGTGGTCGGCCGAGATGTCCACACCGACTTCGCCGGCGGACGTGCAGACCAGGAAGACGGTGCCTTGCTTTGGCGTCACCTTCGGTTCGGGCGTGAACCGGGCGAACACGGTGTCGGTGGTCGCAAGTCGGTCACGTTCCAGGCCGCGGAGCGTCCCGGTGAGGAGTTGAACGTGGTCCGCTTCCACCCCGCCGTTCTTCTTGTCCGTCAGTGCTGCGTACACCGACTTCACGTCGTCGATGGTGCGAACGAAGACCAGCACCGCCTTCTCGGATTTGGCCCACTTGCTCCGGGCCGTTTCGCCGATCGTCTTCGCTACGGCATCCCGCTTCACGGACTGGAAGGCGAGAGCTTTCTTCGACTTCAACCGTTGCCAGACGTACCGGATCGGTTCCTTCGGCCGTTTCTCCCAATCCGACGGCACCTCCCGTTCGTCCTTCGTCAACTCGAACACGTCGCCGGACCCTCGCGGTGTGGCGGTCAGCGCCATCACGCGAAGCTGCGACCACGGGAAGGCGGGTTTCCCTTCGCGTTCCCGCTTCTGTTCGTCTCGAATTGTTTCGATCAGCGTCTGGAACGCCGGCTCCAGATGGGCTTCGTCGTGGACGAGGAGGGAGTCCTGGCCGAGAAAGCCGGCGTGCAACGGCTTGTCCTTCATGCCCACGCCGTACCCGTTGAACAGCAGGCGGCTGCCGATCATGTCCACCGTCCCGCAGATGACCGCCGGGCGGGACGGGTCGGCCGACCACTCGCGGTTGTCGGCGAACTGGCCGCGGAGCGTGCTGACGGCGAAGTCGGGGATGCCGGCGACGGCGTTCCGCTTGTACTTCTCGACTTCGTCGGTCGTCTGGTCCACGACCGTGCGGCGGTTGACGACGTACACCAGCCGGCGGGGGACATTTGCGTTGTTCGCCCGCGCGATCAGCCAGACGGCGATGACGGACGTCTTGCCCAGGCCGGTCGGCAGGTTGCACGACGCCGGGATGTCGCCGGCGGCGAACCGCTCGTACAGCGCCTGCTGCCACGGGAACGGCGGGTTCCCGGTGAGAGCCTTGAACGCGGGGGCGAATTCGATCACGGGCGAACCTCTCCAGAGTCGATTCTGGGCGAACCCCGGCCGCAAGGCCGGCGGGTGCGTGGGCATCACGGCTCGCACCCACGGCCCCGGCGGGCCGGGTTCGCCCAGAGCATCACACCACCAACACCACGTCTTTGCTCTCGGCCGGGTCGGTCGGCCGGCCGAGGCTCTCGATGCCGCCGCAGCACTTGCCGCAGAGCGGCAAGAACAGCACTTGGTCTTCATCCAGGTTGACAGCTTCGTACAAGCGGGTGCGTAAGCGTACAAACTCAGTTGCGGAGACGCGAACTAAAAAGACGGACAACTGCCGGCGGTACCCGAAGTCCTCGCAGATCTTCGCCACCTTGCGGAGCCGCTTCGGATCGCTGATGTCGTAGCAGACGAGGTAGCTAGTCACGGTCGGCCCTCAGTCGTGGTCGCGCCCGGAAATCCGTCGGCGTCTCTGCGGGAGGGGGTATGTGTGAAAAAGTGATCCCCTTGATCTTCTTGATCCCCTTCCACGTTTTTCAGGCGATTCGCAGGCCCTAGTCGATCAGATCGAGAGGCGAGTGATCTTCTTGCCCGTCGGGAATTCAAACATTTGTTCACCGCACGGTGAACCCGGTGTACCGCGGGGTGGTGCCGCGGACGAACGCGGCGAGCATGCGGGCCTGCACCTCCAGCATGCGGCTGTACGACATGCGGTAGCCGTACACCGGGTGTGTGACTTCCGTCGCCTTCCGCTGCTCGTAGGCCTGGAAGAAGGTGCGGCGGCCGGACTCGGTCAGTTGGCAGGCGTCCTTCCACGTCAGGAAATCGGCCGGGGTGAGCATCTCGTTGTTTAGCAGGGTGAGCACCACGCTGTCGGCGACGACCGGGCGGAACTCCTCCATCAGGTCCAGCGCGAGCGACGGCTTGCCGTGCCGGTTCACGTGGAAGAACCCCTTGTACGGGTCGAACCCGACGGTGCAGGCGGCGGCAAAGCAGTCCTTGGTGAGCATGGCGTAGGCGAAGCTCAGCAGGGCGTTCACCGGGTCTTTGGGCGGGCGGCGGTTGCGGGCGGTGAAGTCGAACCCCTGACCCGGCGGGCGGGTGACGAGGAACCGCCCGAACTCGCCGAAGTACAGGGCTGCCCCCTGGCCCTCCAGGCCGAACACGGTGTCGGTGCTCTCGGCCCGGTCGATCCGCTTCAGCAGGTCGGCCATGTCGCGGGCGGAGCGTTCGTCCGATCCGCGGTCGCCGTCGCCCCGCAGGCTCCGCATGAGCACCGCCCGCTGGTTGGTCAGCTTCGCCCGCACCACCTCCTTGGCCAAACCCAGGCACGCGGCCGGGTCGGCGAACAACTTGAACTGGGCTTCGCGGAGGTGAACGTTCTTCTTCGGCGGCGGTTGGAACCCGCCGATGAACTTGCCGTGCCCGGTCAGGATGCTCACCGGGATCTCGTTCTCGATGAGCGTCTGGAGCGCCTGCGTGCTCACCTGCACGTTGCCGAAGAGCACCACCTGCCGGACGGCGTGCATCGGCACCTTCGTCGTCTCCTGCCCGTCCTTCTTCACCACCAGGTGTTCGGACCGCTTGCCGACGTAGCTGCCCGGCTCGTTCACGTACAGCACCGCCCCGTCGTCGTTGCCGGGGATGACCCGCACCAGGGCGGGCGACGACGCCTCCTCCGCCCGTTCCGGGGCGTTCAGTTGGAACAGCGTCTCTTCGGGCAAACAGACCGGGGCGAGCGAGCAGCCGAAGCAGCGGTGGCGGAGTTCGGCCGGGAGCGGTGGCGGCGGGGTGTCACTGGCGGATTGTTCGCGGCAAAGCGCGATGGTGTCGAGCGTCTTCCGCCGCAACCCCGGGGTGAACTCCACCGCCACCCGCTCGCGGCTGCCGGCGTAGAACTGGAACCCGCGGTGTACCGCCTCCCCGCTCTGCTCCTCCAGCAGCATCGCCTGGGCGCACAGTTGCACCGCGTCGTTGTCCCAGGTGGTCGGCTTGCCGTCGGCGTCCCGCGGGGCGGTGCCGTGCTTCGTCTCCACCGGGTAGCGCTCGCCGTGCTTCTCCTCAATCTGATCCAACACGCCGCTGATCCCGAGCGCTTCCGAACTGATCGGCACACCGCGGGTGCGGACCGCCTCGCCCTCGGTGCGGGCTTTCAGTTTCAGGTCGGGGTCGTCCACCCGGCGGTGATCGAACAGCCCGCCCTCGACGTGCTCGTTGGTGGGCATCACGCAATCGACGTACTGCAGGTAGTACAGCCGCGGGCAGTACGTCGCCTGGTTCAGGGCGCGGACGGGGACGAGTTCGGCGGTGGCGGACACGGCGGCTCCTCCGGGGTAGTGCCATCCGTTCCCGCGGGGCGAGTAAAGTTCGACGGAAAACCGGGGACCGGCTTCTCGGTCAGCGACGGATCGATCGAGACCACGAGGAAGGAGCCGATCCCCGGCCAGCGGTCGCGGATCCGGTCCGCGTGCACCGCCCCGCGGCCCGAGTGGTACGGGGGCGGCAGCCCGCCGAGGATGACGTGCGGGTGGGCGGCCTCCGCGAGCAACCGGTCGCCGCCCGCCTCCCAGACCGCGAAGTGGCACGTCACCCCGTCCACGAACCCCCGCCGCACCCGCACGAGCGCCACCCCGGCGGATTCCCCCCGGCCGGTCGGCAGCGGCTCCAGCCCGTCCAGTTCGCACCGCCGGCCGATCACGAACCGCCCGCGGAGGGATTGCTTCACCAGCTCGCGGCACCGCCGCTGCAGTTCGCACGCGCGGCACCCGGCCCGGCCGCCGGCGTGCCGGTGCTTCTGCCGGGCCGCCTCCACCTGCACGCGGACGAACTCAGCCCGTTCCGGCTCGCCCCGCTCGTCCAGCCAGTCGGCCGCCACCAGCCGGGGCAGGTCGTCGCCCGGGGCGGCCCGGACGGCCGCCAACAGCGCGACCCACTCGGGCCGGCCGTGGTAGGCCGGCGGCGGTCCGTCCACCTCATCCTGAGTCAAGAACAGGTCTGGGGTCCGTGTCATCGTCCGGGCTCGCTCGTGCGTTTGAAGGGGTCAGTCGTCGTACACCGGCCGGCGGAGGAGCGGGTCGACCTCCGCCGGCGGGTCATCGACCGGGTGCCAGCGGGTGGCGGGCAGGACCAGCCCCCACAGGTGCAGCACCCCGGCCACGAACGCCCGCGTCATGGGCCGGCGGCAGCCGTAGGTGGTCAGCAGGTCCGTCAGGCTGACGAACCACTCCGAGCCGGGCTCGCCGGCGGACGGGGCGGACGGGTGGGTGTAGACGGTGAGGTGCGCTCGGGCACCAGTTCAGTGAACTCGTCGGTCTCCAGGTGTCACGGCGGAGGGGCGGCCGCAGGGTGGGCGTCGGACACTGGGTCGGGTTCGCTCCGTAAACTGATCGTCCGCATTCTGCCCCACCCCCCAGGCCGGATGGTCGAATCCGACGGCGGCCACGGACGGGCCTGTCCGCTGTGAAGGTGACACCTGCCCACCCCGCGCTTCCGGCCCGCGTCACGTCGCCGGATCGGGCGGTCGGGCGATCGTACCGCAGGCGGAAACTCCTCCGAGAAGGCCGGGGAAAAATTTGGTCCCGACATGGGACGAGGTGAGTCACGCCTGTCTGGCGAAATAATCACATGTCTACACAATGTTTAAGCCGAATGGTCTGGTGTGATTGCGGCCCGGCTGGCGGCCACTCTCGGCACGAGGGTCCACGGCGAGTGCCCGACCGCTCGATCGGCGCGGATTCCTCCGACCGTCCGCTTGCACCGCCCCCCTGTGGCACAACTCCCCTCACCGGGTGACGCACGTGGCGTAAGGCCACACCCGCCACGCCGGGTGCGTTACGGGTACCCGGCGTCACCGGGGACACCGACCGCGCGGTCGCGGTGACGGCGGCGGGGGTGAAGGCGAGCCACATGGGGACACACCATGAACGACTCGGGGTTGATCGGCCGTGGGGAAGAATTGATCACTTTTGGGCAGGCGGCCGGCCGGTGCCCGGCAGTCGGGTCGTACAACTCTCGGGCGTGCCGGCAGACGGTTTTCACCTGCCGCACCTCGTCCGTCGGCTCGCCGTCCGCCCCCGGTAGTGGCCGTCGGCGTGCGGGAGGGAGGTGAGGAGCACCTCGTCCACCGACAGGGTGTCGGTCGGGGCGGCAACGACCGTCGGCCGCAATTCCAGTTCGAGCTGGAGGCGGGCGAAGGCGGTGCGGGATTCGGGCGAGTCGTACGGACCTGGGAAAAATTTTTGGTGCCGAACGCCGACGGCGTCGGTCCACACCGCACGGGCGCGGCCGGATTGTTTGTGGGGGGAGGTCGGAGGGGATGGGTTTCGGCGGGTCTTCACGCTGGCGGTTCCTGACCGCGAACTGTGGAACCATTCCACAGTCCGCCCGGTTTGGAAGCCGCACCCGGAGGGTCCGGGGTTAAGCGTGAAACGCTTCAGCAGAAGGGATTTCAGCAGAGTGGGCGATACAGGATTTGAACCTGTGACTTCGTCCGTGTGAAGAACGCACTCTAGCCACTGAGTTAATCGCCCGTGTTCCCGGCGGGTGTGTCGCCCACCAGGAAGAGTTATTTACCAGACGCCCCGCGGGTCGTCAAGGTTCACACCGTCGGCGGCAGGTTGCTCGCCGGCGCGTCGTCGAACTTCGGGGCCGTGGCCGAGGGCGTCACCCGCTGCGGTGGCTTCACCGCCTCCGGCTCCACCGCCGGCCGGCTGGAGGTGGTCGTCACCTCCTCTTCCAGCCCGGTGAACCCTTTCTTGAACTCGGTGACGGTCTTGCCCAGGCTGCGGCCGATGTCCGGCAGCTTGCGGCCGAACAGCAGCACCCCGAGCAGCAACAGGACGATGAGCTCCGGCACCCCGATGTTGGGAAGGAACGCGAACACGACCCGTCCTCCAGAACTGAGATTTCGGCAGGCGTTTCGGGAGGGGGTTGAAGGTAACCGTCCCGGCGGGCGGACTCGGAACCGGCGTCTTCGCACGGCCCGACATCCAGCCATTACTTTAGCAGCCGATCCGCCGCGGGGGAAGGAATCGCCGCCCGCGGAATTTTTTTCCGCCGGCTGTCACACGCCGGCCGGCGGGGTGTACGGGGGGCACCTTCCACCACTCAACACCCCGGTGATCCGATGACCCCGCGAGCCGCCCGCCCGATCCCGACCGCCCAGCCGGTGAACGTGACCGTCGCCGTCAGCACCACGCCGGCAACTCCCGTCGCCCCGGCCGCCTCGGCCGCCCGGCCCGCCGGCAACGGGCTGGCCGTCGCCGCCGTTCAGGCCATCGGGGCCATCGGCCAGGCGATCGCCAACAGCCGCCGCCCGCGGCCGGCGCCGGTGGCCCAACCGGTCGGCGGGGCGATGGTGGGCGGTGTGGTGGGTGTGCCGGTCGTCGCCGCTCCGCTGATGCCGGTGGCGGTGGCGATGCCGGTGGCCGTCGCCCCGGTGGTGCCGGTGGGGATGCCGACGCCGACGGGGTTCGCCCCGCAACCGCAACAACCCTTCCCGTCCCCGTCGTTCTCCACGAACCAACACGTCCCGACCGCCCCTCGGATGCCCCACGCCCCGGCCGACACCGGCCACGACCACGGGCAGCGCGGCGGGGGCGACTGGGACGCGGCGGGAGAATTTCACGACCACACCCCGCACACCCCGGAACACCACGATCGCCCGGATCCGGCGACGGATGGGCACCACAACCCGGTTTACGGGAGTGCCCCGACCGATTCGGCGGACTGCGGAGGGGCGATGGAGCACGTGCAACCGGACGTGAACGACGGGTGTAAACCTGCAGTCGAAGAGATCCAGCCCGACGAGTGCGAGCCGACGGTCGAGGACGTGCAACCGGACGAACCGGGCTGCGAACCGATCATCGACGAGTGCGAGCCGACGACCGAAGACGTCCAACCGGAATGGGACGAGTGCGAGCTCCCGGCCGA
Organism: uncultured Fimbriiglobus sp.; assembly: GCA_964390195.1. GTDB lineage: Bacteria > Planctomycetota > Planctomycetia > Gemmatales > Gemmataceae > JALHQU01. The sequence continues at coordinate 24,326 of CAYMHO010000033.1, forward strand.
CGAGGGCGAACCGGTGTTGGACGACTGCGGCGAGGTGATGAAAGAGGAGTTTACCCCCGAGTTCGACGAGTGCGGCGGGGCGATGCCGGACGACGGCGAACTGACCCCGGCCGGGGGCTACGACTTCGGCGGGGGTGAGTTCGACTGCGGGGCCGACACGAGCGGCGGGATGGATGCCGGGTTCGACGTGAGTGGCGGGGCGGACTGGACCGGGGCGGGCGGCGATTACTGCTGAGCGACACGACGGCACATGACTCGCGTCGGGGGTGCGGGACGGTCCCACGCCCCCGACGCGATTTCGCGCGCCCCCACTTGACACACCGGCGGACGGGATTACGATCTCGACTGCAGTTATAAATAGTGATACCTCGTCACACCTCCGGAGTGCGTCTCGTGAGATCGTCATCCGTCCGCCTCGGGTTCACGCTGATCGAGCTGCTGGTGGTGATCGCCATCATCGCCATCCTCATCGGCCTCCTCCTGCCGGCCGTGCAGAAGGTGCGGGACGCCGCCGCCCGCATGAGCTGCAGCAACAACCTGAAGCAGCTCGGCCTCGCCCTGCACAACTACGAGAGCGCAAACGGCCGCCTGCCGGGCATGGCCGCCGCCACCGGCGCCAACGGCAACTCGTTCGGCTGGTCGGTCCACGCACAACTGCTGCCGTACATCGAGCAGGAGAACCTGGGCCGGCAGATCGACCCCACTCAGCCGCTGTTCGTCGGCACCTTCCCCACCCCGACGTTCCAACTGAACCCGCTGTTCCAGGCCACCGCCGCCACCCCGGTGAAGACGTTCCTCTGCCCCGGCGACGGGCAGAACCCGCTCATCACCACCAACAGCGGCGGGGGCACGCACGCGGCCACCAACTACGTCGTCTGCCTGGGCGACGGCCAGGGCGGGCCGGGTGGCGGCACCCCGAACGGGTACGACACCCGCTTCCAGACGAACGGCATGTTCCACTACGGCCCCGGCTACCGCATCACCGAGGTGAGCGACGGCACCAGCAACACCCTGTTCATGAGCCAGTGCCTGATCGGGCTGAACGCCACCCTGACCAAGCCGGCCGCCCAGTTGACGCACAACGAGCGGCAGCGGGTGACCGGGAACGTGCCCGGCCGCGGGCTGTACACCGGCGGCAGCGGCGCGAACCCCGGCTACGGGGCGAGCACCCCGATTGTCGCCTCGGACCTGGCACTCGTGACCTCCTGGCGGGGCACCCGCGGCGGGTCGTGGATCTGGGGGAACGCGACGGTCAACGGGTTCACCGCGGCATTACCGCCGAACAGCACCACCCCGGACCTGACCGCCCACGGCATGGGCTGGCTGTCCGCCCGCAGCACCTTCGCCGGCGGGGTGAACGTCTGCTTTGGCGACGGCGGGGTGCGGTTCGTCCGCGACGGCATCGACCTGCCGACGTGGCGGGGGATGGCCACCCGCGCCGGCGGCGAGGTGCTTGGAAACTGGTGACGTCCTCCCCACAATCAACCGCTCCACCAACCCCGAGGCCCCACATGCTCCCCGCCTTGCTCCTCGCCTCCGCGCTCGCCGCCTCCCCTGCCGCCGACACCTGGGCCGGCTTTCGCAACGACGGCTCCGGCCGTACCGCCGCCACGAACCTGCCCACCAAGTGGTCGCCCACCGACGGCGTCGCCTGGCGGGTCGAAACCCCCGGCTACGGCCAGTCGTCCCCGGTGGTGTGGAAGGGGAACGTCTACGTCACCAGCGTGGAGGGGGAGCAGAAGGAGAAGCTGCACGTCGGCTGCTTCGCCGCGGCGGACGGCAAGAAACTGTGGGTGAAGACGTTCGACGCCACCCAGAAGGGGAAGAACAACCCGATGATGAGCCGGGCCGCCGGCACGCCGGTGGTGGACGCCGCCGGGGTGTATGCCCTCTTCGAGAGCGGCGACCTGATCGCCCTGGATCACACGGGCGAGCTGCGGTGGGAGCGGCACTTCGCCAAGGAACTCGGCGAGCTGAAGAACAACCACGGCCTCGGCAGCAGCCCGGCCCAGACCGACAAGACGGTCGTCGTGCTGCTCGACCACCAGGGGCCGGGTAAGCTGATCGCCGTGAGCAAGGACACCGGCAAGGACGCGTGGGCGGTGGACCGCACCGCCCGCTCCAGTTGGACCAGCCCGGTGGTGGTGAACGCCACGGTGGTGGTGAGCAGCGGGGGCACCGTCACCGGGTACGCGGCGGCCGACGGCAAACAGCTCTGGGAGATGGCCGGACTGACCGGGAACAGCATCCCGTCGGCGGCGGTGGCGGGGGAATCGATCATCGTGGCGGCCGGCGAGAACCGCCAGAAGCCGGACGCGGACGGCACCAGCAAGTCGAACTGCAAGCTCACCCTCGGCGGGAAGGACGGGTACGCGGTGGCGTGGCGGGCGAAGAAGCTGGCGACCGGCACCGCCAGCCCGGTGGTGTACGCCGGCCACGTTTACTTCACCGACAAGAGCGGGTTCGTCGTCTGCCTGGACGAGAAGACCGGCGAGGAGAAGTACCGCGAGCGGTTGGACAACCAGCAGTGGGCCACGCCGATCGCCGCCGGCGAGCACGTGTTCTTCTTCGGCAAGGACGGGGTGACGACGGTGCTCAAGGCGGGCGGCGAGTTCGACAAGGTGGCGAGCAACAAGTTGTGGAGCGACGCCGACGCGGCCAAGCGGAAGGAGGAGGCGAAGAAGCAGGCCGAGGCGACGCTGCCGAAACCGCCGGAGGGCGGGCGGGGGCCGGGCGGCGGGCCGCCGCTGCCGAAGGAGGAGTTGGAGGCCACCCGGTACTCGGCGGTGGGGGACGTGGTGTACGGGGCGGCGGCGGTGGACGGGGCGTTCTTCGTGCGGACCGGGACGGAGCTGATCTGCATCCGGGCGAAGTGACGAAAGAGGTTCGCCGCGGGGGACCGCCCCGGGGGGCGGGGGGCCGCGGGGGGGACCGAGGGGGGGGGCGGGGGGGCCCGCCGGGG
>CAYMHO010000033.1:27297-35086 GCA_964390195.1 uncultured Fimbriiglobus sp.
GTGGGGCTGCGGGGAGATTTGACTAATGTGGTGCGCCGGGAGCCACCGCGGCGCGCTCGGCGGTGCCTCGCGGCGAACCTAGGTGGTTCACTTCTTCGCCGGCGGGGTGCCGAACAGGTCGCGGTTCACTTCTTGTTGCAGGTCGTCCGCGCGGGCGGCGTCCGTCAGGTAGAACACGTTGTCGACGACCACCGGCTTCAGCCCGTGCATGTCGCCGACGATCTTCAGCACGGTCAGCAGGCGGGTGTCGTTGAAGTTGGCCGTCACCGTCGCCTTGTCCACGTCGGCCACCGCCTTGCCGTTCAGCACGATGTTCGCCCCGGTGCGGTCCTGCAAGTCCTCGATCACCTCGGCCAGCGGCTTGTTCTTGTATCGCACCGTCACCGGCTCGCCGTACATCTCCTCGATCATGCGGCCGGTCGGCGTGGTCACCAGTGGCTCGCCGTTCACCCCCGAACCGGGGATGGTGGTCGGCTGGTACTCCGGGACGATCAGGATTTGGTTCCCCTTGATGCGGTACGACAGCAGTTGAACCCGCCCGTTCTCGCTGTGGTGGTACACCTGGGACAGCAGATCCCGCAGGGCGTCGTCGAGCGTCACCCGGTTCAGTCCCTTGGCCGTGACTTGCTTGCCGAGGATGCCCTGGGCGTTCTCGAACTCCGGGACGGTGTGCCACCCGTGCCGACGGAACGCGGCCGTGTCGAGGCGGATGGTCAGCCCGTGCTCCTTCTCGAACTGTTCGAGCAGCAGACCGAGTTCCAGCGTCCCCGCCTCGACCGACACCACGGACCCCAACACCTTCTGCACGTCGTCGGCCGTCTTCGCCGCCGTCACCTTCTCCGCCTTCAACTCGCCCGGCTTGTCCGCCGGCGGTTTCTTGTCGTCGGCCGGCTTCTTCGGGTCCGCCTTCGCCGCGTCCGCCGGCTTGTCCCTGTCGGCCGCCGAGGCGACGTACACGCCGACCCCGCCGCCGCCGACCACGGCCGAGGTGAACAGCACCACGGCCAGCCACTTCAGTTTGCTCGTCACGGGTCGTACTCCGTTCGCGGTGTGGATGAGGTGTTCGGTTCCGGCCGCCGGGGTACCGGCGGCGTAGTCGAGGGCCGCGCCGATGGCGGTCGCGGCCAGGGCGGCCGCGCGGGTGGCCGCGGCCGAGGTTTCCGACGTCAGCAGGTGTTCGACGGTGAGCAGCGCCGCCGCCGCCACACCCCGCCGCACCAGCCGCTCTCGCAGTTTCGCCTTCGCCGTACTCAGCCGGGAATCGACCGTCCCCTTCGGGATGCCGAGCAGCCCGGCCGCTTCCGTGTTCGTCCGCCCTTCCAACAGGCACATGACCGCCACCGCCCGGTACCGCTCGGGCAGGGCGAGCAGTTCCTCGTCGATCACCGCTCGCACGTCAGCTTCTGGGGCGGGCACCATGGGCGTGGCCGGGTCGGTGGTGAGCGGTTCCGGCTTGCGGCGGTAAGCCCGGCCGGCCAGCTTGCGGGCGGACAGCCAGGCGACGCGGTACAGCCAGCCGCCGAGGGCGTGCGGGTCGCTGATCTTGGCGGCGTCGCGGGCCAGAGCCATGAACGCGATCTGGTGGGCGTCCTCGGCGTCCGGGCCGTCGCCGAGCACCCGCCGGCACACCGCCAGCACCATCGCCCCGTGCCGGCGGACGAGGTCGGCGAAGGCGTCCGGGTCGTGCGCCCGCACGAACCGGGCGAGCAGGGCGGCGTCGGAGCCGGCGTCCGCCGGCGGGCGGAGTTTGGCGAACAGTCCGCCGAGCGAGAGTGCTGGCATGGGCCAAGGTCCGATCGTGTGCGCGGGGATAGTTCCGGGCCGGGGCCGGGTGCTTTGAACTTTTTCGGGATTTCTTCCGGCCTCCACAATACGGCCGGGAGGCGGGCGGTGTGAGCCGGAAACCGCCGCCGGTGTGTGGGTCGTGTAAACTGTCGGACACCCTCCCCCTCAGGTGCGAACATGCGTCGCCCCGTCTCCCGCCGCGGGTTCCTCGCCACCGCCGCCACCCTCACCCTGCCTGCCGTCGCCAAACCCGACGAGCCGAAGGCGAAGGACGAACCGGTCGCCTTCTTCGTCGTCGGCGACACGCACTTCCTCGCCGACAAGGATGACCCGGCGAAGCTGGACAAGCGATCCGGCCCGGTGTGCGACCGGCTGATGGACGTGCTGAACAAGCTGCCCGGCGCGGACATCCCGAAGGAGGCCGGCGGCGGGAAGGTGCTCGCCCCGCGGGGCGTCATCCACGCCGGCGACTGCATCGACACCGGCGACAAGGCGAACACCAAGATGCAGGAGACGGAGTGGACGGCGTTCGCCGACACCTACGGGCTGACCGGCAAGGACGGCAAGCTCAAGGTGCCGGTGTACGAGGTGCACGGCAACCACGACAGCCCGCGGGGCGACGGGCTGGCGGTGAAGAAGATCATCGAGCGGAACAAGACGCGGCCGGGGGTGACGAGCGTGTCGAAGAACGGTCTGCACTACTCGTGGGACTGGGGCGGGGTTCACTTCGTCAACCTGGGGATCGTCGTCGGGCAGGCGGCCGACGTGAAGCGGAAGCGGCGATACGCCCCGCTCGACAGCCTCGACTTCCTGGTCAGTGACCTGAAGGAGAAGGTGGGCACGAGCGGCAAGCCGGTGGTCCTCACCCAGCACGTGGACATGCTCCGCTACGCCCAACCGCTGCCGGTGGACGACAAGAAGGCCGAGGGCATGGAGTGGGACCCGGCGGACGTGAAGGGTTATCACGACGCGCTGAAGGGGTACCGCGTGGCGGCCATCTTCTACGGCCACACACACGCCCGGAACGTGTACCGCTGGGACGGCACGAACAAGGCAGCGAAAGAGGGCATCCCGACGTTCAACGTGGACAACAGCAGCCACTACAACTCCAAACCACAGGCGTTCTTCTACGTGGAAGTGAGGGCGGGCGAGGTGACGGTCCGCGAGTACGCCACCGCCGACGCCTGGGAGAAGGGGGCGTGGACCCCGCAGGTGTGGACGGCCAAACCCGCCGGCTGACATTTTTCCGTCGCACGCTGCGCCCTTTTCGGGTGGAATCCGCTGAGGGAGCGGAGGGCCACCCGATGACCGAACTCGACCTGTTCGCCGCCGCCGTCGCTGCCCCCGACCCGGCCGCCCGCGCCGCCCTGCTCGACCGCGAGTGCGGCGGCAACACCGCCCTGCGTGAGCGGCTGGACAAACTGCTCGCCGCTCACCTCGCCGCCCACCCGCTGCTCGACCCGCCGGCAGGCGACGGCACCCGCTCGCTCGCGGACACCGCCCCCACCGCCGACCCGGACGGCACCCGCGACCGCCCCACCCCGGCCGAGGCGGTCGGCGAACTGATCGCCGGGCGGTACAAGCTGCTGCAGCAGATCGGCGAGGGGGGCATGGGGGCGGTGTGGATGGCCGACCAGACGGAACCCGTCAGGCGGCGGGTGGCGGTCAAACTGATCCGCGCCGAGCGGGGACAGTCGAAGACTATCCTTGCGCGGTTCGAGGCCGAGCGGCAGGCCATCGCCCTGATGGACCACCCGCACATCGCCAAACTGCTGGACGCCGGCACGACCGAGACCGGCGCCCCGTTCTTCGTCATGGACCTGGTGAAGGGCGTCCCGCTCGCCGAGTATTGCGACGCCCACAAGTTGAGCCTCCCCGACCGCCTCGCCCTGTTCCAACAGATCTGTTCGGCCGTGCAGCACGCCCACAATAAGGGGGTCATCCACCGCGACCTGAAACCGTCCAACATTCTGGTGGAGAGCCACGACGGCAAGCCGGTGCCGAAGGTGATCGACTTCGGGCTGGCGAAGGCGACGACCGGCCTGCAACTGACCGAGCACACCCTGTTCACCGGGTTCGGCACCGTGATGGGCACGCCGACGTACATGGCGCCCGAGCAGGCCACCTTCAACGCCGTGGACGTGGACACGCGGGCGGACGTGTACGCCCTCGGGGTGATCCTGTACGAACTGCTCACCGGCACCACCCCGCTCACCCGCGACACGATCAAGAAGGCGGCGCTCGACGAGATGCTGCGGCTCATCCGCGAGCAGGAGGCCCCGACGCCGAGCAGCCGGCTGAGCAGTGCCGACGCCACCCCGAGCGTGGCCGTCAACCGCCAGACCGAGCCGGCCAAGCTGGGGCGGTACGTCCGCGGCGAGTTGGACTGGATCGTCATGAAGGCGCTGAGCAAGGACCGCGACCGGCGGTACGAGACGGCGAACGGGTTCGCGGCGGACGTGGGCCGGTTCCTGAACCACGAGCCGGTTGTCGCGGGGCCGCCGTCGGTGCGATACCGCCTCCGCAAGTTCATCCGCCGCCACCGCCCGCAGGTGCTCGCCGTGAGTCTGCTGCTGCTCGCGCTGGTGGCGGGCGTGGTGGGAACGACCCTCGGCCTTCTTCAGGCCGAGGAACGACGGAAGGAGGCCGCCGCCGCGTGGCTGGAAGAGGCCAAGCAGCGGGGCGTTGCGGAGGTGAAGCGGGAGGAAGCGGAGGTGGAGAAACGGCGAGCGGTGGAAGCGGAAGCCGCCGAGCGGACGGCCAACGACCGCGCCCGAGCGGCGCTGTACGCGATGACCGGGCAGCTCGTCGAGCGGCAATTCGCCCGGCAGTTCCAACTGACCGCCCAGGACCGGGAGTATCTGCGGACGGTGCTGCGGATGCACGAGGTGTTCGCCGCCGCCGCCGGCGACACCGGCGAGGCCGAGTTGACCCGGGCGAACGGCGACTACTGGGTCGGGCGGATTCACTACAAGTTGGGTGACGTCGCGGCGGCCGACGCCGCGTTCCGCCGCGCGGAAGCCGCCATGGGGCGGTTACACCGCGCCGACCCGACCGACCCCGGACACCGGTTCGGGCTGGCGGAGGCCCGCTACCACCGCGCGCTGATGACCCAGGAGACGGGGAAGCAGTCGGACGCCCTCGGGCTGTTGACGGAGTCCGCGGAGGCGTTCGCCGCGCTGCACACCGCCGCCCCCCTGAACACCACGTATTTGGAGCGGGCGGGCATTGCCGTCGGTGACCTGGCCCGCCTCCAGGCGCGACTCGGGAAGACGGCCGACGCCGACGCCAGCTACCGAACGAGCATCGAATTGCTGGAGGCGACGCTCGTCCGCAAGCCCACTGATCCGGCGGTGGGTTACCAACTCGCCCTCGCTCACATCGGCCGGGGAAACGTGCTGCTGACGACCGCACCGGCGGACGCGATACCGCCCCTCCGCGCCGCACTGGAGGTCCTCGACGCCACCGGCGCGGCGAAGTCCGACAACCCCTTCCACCGGCTGCCCGGAACCGAGGCGCGGAACGTACTGGCGTTGGCGTACCGCTCCCTCGGCCGCCTCGACGAGGCGCAAGCGGAACTGGAGCGAGTGGTGTCGGTCAGCCGCGAACTGGTCCGCGACTTCCCCGGCATCCCGTCCTTTCGCCAAGATCTTGGCCAGACCGTCGGCAACCTCGGGGTGATCCTGAAGTCGCGAGGGCGGGTCCGCGAGGCGGAGCCCCTGTACCGCGAGTCGAACGAGATTCGGGCGAAGCTGGTGGCGGACTTTCCGACCACGGTCGAATACCGGAACGACCTCGCCGCCGGACTGGTGAACCTCGCCCAAATCCTGATGCGGACGAAACCGGCCGAGGCGCGCACTCTGCTGGAACAGGCCGTGCCGCACCACCTGGCCGCGCTCAAGGCGAACGAGAAACACCCTAACTACCGCCGGTTCTACCGGAACAACTTGAATCTGACCGCACTCGCCTGCCTGGAACTGAAGGAGTACACGGCGGCGGCGGCGGCGGCGGAACAGTTGGGCGAACTCGGCCTGACACCCGTGGATGACTATTACGCGGCCCGCACCCTCGGCGACTGTGCGATCGGCGTGCTGAAAAACCCGAAGGTGGTCGAGGCCGACCGCGAGGGGGTGGCCAAAGCGCACACCGACCGAGCGCTCGTGTGGTTGACCCGTGCCGTCGCCCGCGGGTGGCGGGACGCCGAAGCGATGGCCAAGGATCCGGCCCTCGCCCCTCTGCGGCAGAGGGAGGAGTTCAAGGACATCCTCGACGCCCACGCCAAGCCACCGGCCAAACCCGAACTCGCACCCCAGCCGCGAGCCGAGAAGTGAGCCGGGTGTGGTAGAATCTAGTCCGGTGCCGCCCCGCCCGGCCCCAGGGGTGCCGTGATGACGCCCGCCGACTTGCTGCCGCAGGTGTACGCCGAACTCCGCAAGCTGGCGGCGGGCAAGCTGGCCGGCGAGCGAGACGGGCACACCCTGGACGCCACCGCCTTGGTCCACGAGGCGTTCCTCAAGTTGGGCGGGGAGCGGACGTTCGCCACCTCGACCGATTTCCTGCGTGCGGCCGCGGAAGCGATGCGGCGAATCCTGGTGGACCACGCCCGGGCCAGGAATGCAGCCAAGCGGGGTGCGGGCAAGCGGGTAGACTTCGACTCCCAGCACCCCGGCACCGTCGTCCCATCCGCCGACCTGGAAGCCCTGGACGAAGCGCTGACCAAGCTGGCGGGCGAGAAGCTGCAACTGGCCGAACTGGTGCAACTGCGGTACTTCGGCGGGCTGACCCTGTCACAGTGCGCCGACGCCCTCGGCGTCTCCCCCCGTACCGCCGACACCTGGTGGAGCTACGCCCGCGCCTGGCTGGCGGTCGAACTGGCGGAGGGCTGACCGCGGGGGGTACACTCCCACCCGCCGTCGCCACCTCCGAGGCCGCCATGCGTTCCTTCCTCCCCCTCCTGCTGCTCGCCCTCCCGGCGGTCGCCGCCGACCCGATCCTGCCGCCCCAGAAGCTGCTGGAGAAAGAAACCTTCTGGGACAATAAGGACTGGGGCTGGTACACGGCGAACATCCCGTTTTTCGAGTGCCCCGACCGCGACCTCCAGACGACCTACTACTACCGCTGGGAACTGCTCACCAAGCACCTCACCTACGGCTCGCCGAACAGCGGGTACACGTTCACCGAGTTCATCGACCGGCCGTTCTGGTCCGGGGCGTACGGGGCCATCTCCTGCCCGGCCGGGCACCAACTGTACGAGGCCCGCTGGCTGCGGGATCCGCGGTTCGCCCGCGACTACGGCCGCTACTGGCTCCGCACGCCCGGCGCCCAGCCGCGGAACTACAGCACCTGGCTGGCCGACGGCATCTGGGCCGTGCACCAGGTGCATCCGGACGACGGGTTCGTGACGGACTTGCTGGCCGACCTGAAGAAGAACCACGAGGGGTGGGAGAAGCGGCACTTCGTGAAGGACGTGGGCCTGTTCTGGCAGACCGGGCACGACGACGGCATGGAGTTCAACATCACCAGTCGGCAGACGAAGGACATCCTCCGCGGCGCACCCGGCTACCGGCCGACGATGAACGCGTACATGTACGCCGACGCGCTCGCCATCGCACGGGTGGCCGAGTTGGCCGGCGACAAGGAGACGGCGAACGGGTTCCGCGACAAGGCGGCCGGGCTGAAGGAGACGCTGCACGCCAAGCTGTGGGACGACAAGCGGAAGTTCTTCTTCCCGATGTACAAGCAGGACGAGGAGGCCGACGGGCACAAGGTGAAGGCCCTCACGCTCACCCACCAGACCGGCAAGCACGCCGGCAGCGAGTACGGCCGCGAGCTGATCGGGTACGTGCCGTGGCAGTTCGGCATGGTGGAGAAGGGCAAGGGGTACGAGGAGGCGTGGAAGAAGCTGATCGACGCCGAGGCGTTCGCCGCCACCTACGGCCCCCGCACGGTCGAGCGGAACGACCCCATGTACCTGCTCAAGAACACCTGCTGCTGGTGGAGCGGG
>CAYMHO010000034.1:0-3234 GCA_964390195.1 uncultured Fimbriiglobus sp.
GGCCGGGCGGGGGGGGGGGGGGGGGGGGGGGGCTCGGGCCCGCCGCCCCCCCCCCCGCGCCGCGGCTCGCCCGGTCGATCGTCACTTCCCTTCGGTGCCCAAGTTCTTCGTCACATGCTCGGCCCGTTTGAGCGGGGTGCCGCCGACCGACACCGCGCCCGTGGTGGTCAGGTCGTCGGCCTGCTTGGCGAACCCGAACCAGAACACCGTCTTCTTCTCACCGGCGGCCAGGTCGAACTTCCACACCAGCCGGTTGGCGGTCGCGTCCAGCCCCGGCTTGTCGCTCGCCCGCAGGTCGCTCAGCCCGGCCGGCAGCTTGACGTCGAACGTCGCCCCCTTGATCGGCTGGTCGCCGTTGTTCTCGACGGTCGCCTCGAACGTGGCCGGCCAGCCCTGGTAAAGCTGCTTCGGCCCGCTGACGGCCACGTTCACCCGCGCCTCGATCACGTTCACCAGCACGTCGTGCGTGAGGGCGTCGCACCCCGGTGCCGACACCTTCACCTTCACCCGCCCGGCCCCCGGCTTGACCGCCGTCAGGTGCAGCGGGATGGCCTCGGTGGTGCCGGCCGCCAGCACCGGGATCTCGCTCTCCAGGCTGGTCCCCTTCGGGTGGGCCAGCCCCTCCGGCAGTTCCACCTTCACCGCCACCTTCTCCAGCGCCACCGCGGCCGGGTTCTTCACCTTCAGGTGCAGGGTGTGCGCCTGCCCGGCGAACGCCGTGTCCGACCCCTCCACGCTCACCTGCAACTCCGGCTTCTGCACCTTCACCGCCCGCGTGTCGGTGGCGCTGCTGAAGGTGGCGTCGAACCCGCTGCGGAACTCGGTGGCGGAGGTGCCGGCCTTCGGGAGCAGTTTCAGTTTGACGGCTCGGGCTTCGCCGGCCGGGATGACGCCCATGTTCCACGTCTGCCGGCCGTTGCCCGCCTGGGCGGCCACCGACGACTCGGCCACGTCGTACCCGGCCGTCCACCAGCCGGCCAGGACGACGTTCTCGGCCGCCTTCCCGCCGGTGTTCGTGACGCTCACTTCGACCGCCACCGACTGCCCCGGCACCACCGACTCCGGCAGCGTCTGCTTGACGCTGAGTGCGGCGGCCGTGGTGACGGGCGGTGCCGCCACCGCCGCGGGCGTGACGGCCGGCGGGGTGGCGACGAACTGCGGCGGCTGCGGGGCCGTGACCGGCGCGACGGGTGGCGTCGGGTGGGCCGAGACACCGGGCGGCGTCGGCGCGGGCGTCCCGAGCGGGGCGAGCGGCGGCGCGGTCTGGACCTGCGCCGGCGTGTCCGGCGGGAGTGCCGGCGCGACCGGCCCCTGGGCGACCGCCGCCCCGACGTTTACCAGCGTGGCCACCCCCGCGGCCCGCATCCACCCATAACAGCGCATGAGCGATCTCCCCCAACACCGGTCCCCTCCGCCACTTCCCCCGAAGTGCGGCCCGGCGTGCGAACGTCGTGGCGTTCCGTGAAGCGGCGGCGGAATACCGTTCCCCCGTCGTTCGTGCAACGGAATTCGGGTGGAAAATCTCGGCGAGGTCTGCACCTCAGAACGGAACGGTGGATCGCTCCTGCCGCAGCGGGGTTCGCGATTTTGGCGGCCACGCGTGATGAAGGAGCAGTCGAGCGACTTTGGTACCCCGACCGTCCGAATTTGCCCCCGAATGCCGCGTTCCGCGGCAAACGGGAAGCGGAATGATGCGACACTGGGCACGCGTTGGCGCGATTTGGAACAAAATCTGAAAAACCTCTGGCAAAACCGCCCAGGTGAAGTGTAGATTCAGAGGGAAGTCCACAAATCGGCGGCCGGCTCTGCCCCGGCATGACACACCGCCGGTGGATTTCGCACCGCGACCCCTCTCCCAGCGGTCCGTGCTCCCGGTTCACACGCCACCCGGTAACGGTCTTCTTTTTCTTCCTCCGTACCGACGGCGTCTGTGAGGTTCAAACCTCAAGGAGTGTACGATGGTCTCTCGGAATCGTGATCGGCGTGGGTTCACGCTGATCGAGCTGCTGGTGGTGATCGCCATCATCGCCATCCTCATCGGTCTCCTCCTGCCGGCCGTGCAGAAGGTGCGGGAAGCGGCCGCCCGCATGTCGTGCAGCAACAACCTGAAGCAGATCAGTCTGGCCACCCACAACTACGAGAGCGCGTACCAGGTGCTGCCCCCCGGCAACACCACCGTCTCCGGCGTGGGCACCCTGCCGTTCCTGCTGCCGTACGTCGAACAGGAGAACCTGTTCCGCCTGATCCCGCAGGCCATGCTCCAGCCGGGGACCACCATCCCGACCGGGTTCACCTGGCCGGCCACCGCCTGGTGGAACAACACGTCGGCGAACGCCGCCGCCCAGAACAAGGTGAAGACCTTCCTGTGCCCGTCGGACATCGAGTCCGCCCCGGCCAACGGCACCTTCATCTACTACTTCTGCGCGGCCGGGTCGTTCACCGGCGGGTACATGCCGAACCCGACCGGCTCGCTGTACGGCAAGACGAACTACGTGTCGAGCGCCGGCAGCCTGGGTGAAGTGACCGGCTTCTACGGCACCTGGAAGGGGCCGTTCACCGCCAACAGCAAGTACACCCTGGTGGGCATCACCGACGGCACCAGCAACACCGCCTTCTTCGTCGAGTACATCGGCGGCACCGAGACCGGCACCCGCGACTACCAGGGCTCGTGGATGGCCGCCGGCAACTTCCCGCAGGCGTGGGGCCCGCTCAGCCCGGCCCAGTGGTACAGCAGCGGCGCCCGCCACACCGGCCTCGTCCAGATCGGCTACGGCGACGGTTCGGTCCGCTCCATGAAGAAGCTGAGCGGCGGGACCGACTGGTTCAGCACCCGCTGGTACCAGCAGATGTACGGCATGGGCCAGACGGACGGCTCGGTGGTGAACTTCAACCAGTTCTAACCGCCCGCCCGACAACGCACACGACCCGGCGCGACCTTCGCGCCGGGTCGGTTCTTCCCCCCTTCCTCACATTAGGTCCCAATGAGAGCTGCCTTCCAGGCGGTCAAGGTCGCCGCCCTGTCGGCCGTCACCGCCGCCTTCCTGATCTCCCTGGTCGGGTGTGGCGACAACAAGCCGGTCGTCACCTCCAGCGAAACCGGCGGCAAGCCGAACCAGCCGCCCCCTCCGCCCCCCCCCCCCCCCCCCCCCCCACCCGGGCCCCCCCCCCCCCCACCCCAACCCCCACCCCCCGCCGGGCGGGGCCCCACCGGCCCCCCCGTGCCGTTTTCCCACA
>CAYMHO010000034.1:3244-34971 GCA_964390195.1 uncultured Fimbriiglobus sp.
CGGCAAGCCGAACCAGCCGCCCACTCCGCCCCCGCCCCCGCCGCCGCCGAAAGACGGCCCGCCCAAGCAGTAATCGAATCGACCACACGCCGACGGGCGGGCCAGCACGGCCCGCCCGTTCGCTTTTGCCCTCTGCTCGCGCCGCGAGCGGACCCGCCGCACCCGGTCGCTCCGCGACCAGACCACCCCGCGGAATGTCCGCTCGCTCCGCGAGCGGAGCACTACAACACCTCCCCGCCCCTTCGCCGAGGTGCCCCCCGTGCCCGCTCCCATCGAACCGCTCGCCATCGGCGTGTGCAGTTGGTCCCTGCAAGTGACCGGCATCCCGGAACTGAAAGGGTTCCTCGACCGGCTCGGCATCGACGTCGTACAGATCGCTTGCGGCGACCCCCACCACGCCAGTTGGGCCGAGGGGGACGCCATGCCGGCCGCCGCCGTCTCCGCCGGCTTCCGCATGTCCGGGGCCATGCTCGGCTTCCCCGGTGAGGACTACACCACCCCGGCGCACATCGAGCGGACCGGCGGGTTCGGCGACCCGGCCACCCGCCCCGAACGCCTCGAACGCTTCCGGTGGGCGCTCGCCCGCACCACCGAACTCGGCCTGACCGACCTGATGCTGCACGCCGGGTTCATCCCGGAGGTCGGCGACCCGGCGCGGAAATCGTTCCTCGACACGCTCGCCCAGGTGGGCGACCTGGCGCAGCGGGCGGGCGTGGTCGTCGCCTTCGAGACCGGCCAGGAGTCGGCCGCCCTCCTCCGCCGCACCCTCGACGACCTGAAGTGCCCCGCCCTGAAGGTGAACTTCGACCCGGCGAACATGCTCCTGTACGACAAGGACGACCCGCTGGCGGTGCTCGACCTGCTCGCCCCGGACATCCGCAGCGTGCACCTGAAGGACGCCAACCGGCCGACGACCAAAGGCGAGTGGGGGAGTGAGGTGCCGCTCGGCCGCGGGCAGACGGACACGGCCGCGTTCGTGAAGGGGCTGAAGCGGGTCGGCTACCGCGGGCCGCTGTGCATCGAGCGGGAGGTGGGCACCCAGGCCGAGCGGTTCGCCGACATCGAACATGGGGTGAGGTTTTTGCGGGAGTGCCTCGCGGGTTAGGCGAGCGCCCCGCGTGCGCGGGCGGGGTGGGCCGTCACCCGCCCGCGCACGCGGGCCGCTCGCCAAGCCCGCCCCCCGCCGCTATCCTGACCCCGTGACTCGCCCCCGTCGTCGGCCTTCATGCTGAAGAAACGTCTGATCGCCGGTTCGCTCATGGCCGCCGGCATCGGGGCCATCCTCGTCGGCGACGCCTACCTGAAGGATTACGTCCTCCCGTTCCCGTTCTACCCGTTCCTGTTCTGCTTCACCCTGGCCGCCGGCTACCTGGCCACGCGGGAGCTGGTGAGCATCATCCCCGAGCCGAACCGCCCGCTCCGGTGGGTGTGCGCGGTCGGCGTGCTGCTCATGCTCGGCAGCCACTTCGTGCTCGCCGCCCTGCACCCGTGCGGCTGGTCGAAGGAACTCGACCCGCAGGCGTGGAAGCTGCCCGCGTATGTGTCCGGCGGGTTCATCCTGTTCGCCTTCCTGGTGGAGATGTGGCGGTACCGGGCGACCGGGCACAGCGTGACCAAGGTGGCCCACTCGCTGTTCGTGTTCGCCTACCTGGGGGTGCTGCCCAGCTTCTTCCTGAAGCTGAGGTGGCTGGTGTTCGAGGACCGCTCGAACCCCGGCCGCCCCCTGCCCGACTGCACCGGGCTGATGCTCGCCCTGACCATCTTCGTGCCCAAGTGCTGCGACATCGCCGCCTACTTCGTCGGCCGCTTCTTCGGGCGGATCCAGGCCGTCCCGCTGCTCAGCCCGAAGAAGACGTGGGCCGGGTTCATCGGCGGGTTCGCCGGGGCGGCGGCCGCCAGCGTCACCCTGATGTTCATCGGCAAGGGGCAGGGGAAGGAGGTGTTCTCCGCCGGCTGGCTCGGGTGGGTGGAGGCGGTGGCGTTCGGCGTCACCCTCGGGTTCGCCGGCATCCTGGGCGACTTGGCCGAGTCGCTCATCAAACGCGACGGCAACGCCAAGGACTCGGCCCAGACGGTGCCCGGGTTCGGCGGGCTGCTCGACGTGTTCGACTCGGTCATCTTCGCCGGCCCGGTGGCGTACCTGTGGTTCAACGGGCAGTACTGGCTGAGTACACTGCGGTGAGCGGTCAGAGACCTCCCCCCGGCCCCCTCTGTCAGGGGAGAGGGGGTGCTCAAGGGGCAACAGTTGCTTCCGAACCCGAAACGGTGTCGGGTTGTCAGGCGTAGACACGAACCCGAATGACCCCTTGGACACCCCTCTCCCGCGGGAGAGGGGGCCGGGGGGTGAGGTTCCTTCATCATGGCCGATTCGCAGTACCCGATCACCCGCGTGCTCACCCTGGACAACCGGGAGGAGGGCGTCGCCCTGTGCGGCCCGCGGGACCAGTTCGCCCACCTGGTGCGGGACGCGTTCGGGGTGCGGGTGCTCACCCGCGGCGGGGACGTGCTCACCGTCGCCGGGAAGACGGATGAGGCGGTGGACAAGGCCGACCGCACGTTCACCCAACTGCGGCAAATCTTCCGCAAGCACGGGAAGGTGACGGCCGAGGACGTGCGGGGCGTGATCGAGGTGGTGAAGGGGGGCGGGCAGACGGCCCTCGCCCCGACGGCCGACGGCGGGCGGTACATGCGGCCCCGCACCGACGGGCAGGGGCGGTACGTGCAGGCGATGAAGTCGCACGACGTGGTCATCTGCGTCGGCCCGGCCGGCACCGGCAAGACGTACCTGGCCGTCGGCTGGGCGGTGACGCTGCTCAAGAGCGGGGCGGTCAAGAAGATCGTCCTGGTGCGGCCGGCGGTGGAGGCGGGCGAGCGGCTCGGCTTCCTGCCCGGCGACCTGAAGGAGAAGATCAACCCGTACCTCCGCCCGCTGTTCGACTCGCTCGCCGACCTGCTCGACCCGGCCACGGTGGAGCGGTACATGGAGACGGAGGTGATCGAGATCTGCCCGCTCGCCTTCATGCGGGGCCGGACGCTGAACAACGCGTGCATGATTCTGGACGAGGGGCAGAACGCCACCGTCCCGCAGATGAAGATGTTCCTGACGCGGATGGGGTTCAACTCGAAGATCGTCGTCACCGGCGACATGACCCAGGTGGACCTGCCCCGCACCATGCGGAACGGGCTGGCCGACGCCGTCGCCCGGCTGAAGGACATCGACGGCATTTCGGTCATCCACCTGGGCGACACCGACATCGTCCGCAACCCGCTGGTGCAGAAGATCGTGAACGCCTACGACGACGACACCCCGAAAGCCCGCAAGCACCCGAAGGAGTAGGCGCCGCCGGCCGGCGGCCGCGGGGTTGGGGTCCGGATCGGTTCGCCGGAACTACTCTTTCGTCTCGGGCGGGGGGACCACCGCCGGGTACCTGGCCTTCAGTTCGGCCAGGGGGGCGGTGGCGGGCGGGGGCGGCACCTGCCAGACGGTCGCCAGCCCGTCGGCCGTGCCGACCGCCACCTGGGTGCCCAGCGGCGAGTACGCCAGGGCGGTGGCCGGGCTGGCGTGGTGCCGCCGCGGGCCGAGGGCCAGCCCCGTCTCGGTGTCCCAGAACTGCATCGAACGGTCACGGGAGGCGGTGGCCAGCACCTTCCCGTCCGGGCTGAGGGCCAGTCCGGACACCGTCCCGCGGTGCCGCACCGGGATCGGCTTGGCCGCCCGCGGCTGGGCGGTGAGCGGGTCCCACCACTGGGCCGTCTCGTCCGCCACCAGCACCAGCAGGGAAGCCCCGTCGGCCGTCTGGGCCAGGCCGGTGACCGGCCCGCCCGGCTTGAGCGGCGGGCGGAGGTGGCGGCCGTTGGCCGGGTCGAGGAACTCGATCGCCTCCCGGTTGGCCAGCCGCCACTCCCCCCCGCCGGGGGCGGCCAGCAGCAGGCGGGGGTTGTTGTCCGCCAGCCCGGTCAGGAAGAAGGAGTGCCGCAGGACGCCGGTCTTTGGGTCGCAGGTGCAGGCGAACCCCTTGTTGACGAGGGTGACGGCGTCGCCCGGCGGGACCGGGAAGACGGTGATGTACGCCGAGTTGGCGGGGAAGGTGGCCCGCTCGCGGTACCCCTCCCCGCCCATCACCCCCCAACTGTGCCGGGTGCCGAAGGCGATCGCCTTCCCGTCCGCCGAGAACCGCCCGCCGAGCGGCTCGTCCTCCCCCTCCCCCTCCCGCCGGCCGGCCAGCCGCCGGCCGGTGTCCGGGTCGAACACCCGCACCCCCCCGCACCCGACCAGCAACGCCTTCCCGTCCGAGCGGAAGTCGAGGAACCGCACCATCGGGCGGGCGGTCTGGTCCGGGCGGGTGGACGGGACGGGCACGAACCGCGGGTCGGGCGGGCGGACCACACGCACCCCGTCCCCGTCGCCGATCAGCACCTCCCCGCCGTTCGGCCGGGCGGCCATGATGCCGGCCCGCATGCGGCGGAGGGGGGCGCCGACGGCGAACCGCCCGCGGGTGTCGTACGCCACCACTTGCCCGTCGGCGTTGCCCACCACCATCCGCCGCCCGTCGTCCGACAGCGTCACCCCGCCGCCGTACGCCCCGTCCAGTTCGAGGGCGAACAGTTGGGTCGGGTCGCCCCGCGGCCACAGGCGGGCGGTGCCGTCGGTGCTGGTGGCCGCCAGGTATCGCCCGTCGCCCGACACCGCCAGCCCGCTCACCCACGGGTTGCCCCCGAACCGGTACACCACGGCCGCCTTGTTGGCCTCCAGGTCCCACTCGATCACCCGTCCGGAGCGGTCGCCGGTGAACAGGCGGGTGCCGTCGGCCGACGGCCGCACCTGGGTGACGCTGGTGGCGCGGGCGACGCCGTCCGGCCGCCGCTCGGACGGGGCGGTCAGCGGGTGCAGGACGGCGCCCCCGCCGACCGCCGCCAACCCCTGCGGGTGCAGGCTGCCGGGCAGGGGGAGGGAGGACACGTGTTTGCCGCTGTCCGGGTCGTACCCGTACAGGATGCCCTCGTCCCCGCCCAGCCACAGCCGCCCGCCGGCGAACCCGACCCGCCACAGGCTGGTCTTCCGCCCGAAGGGGGACACGACCAGCGTGCGGTGCCGCACCTGCCCGTCGGCCACCGACCAGACGACCAGGTACCCGTCGTCCGTGCTGGCGGCCACCCACTTGCGGTCGGGTGCGGCGGCCACCCCGGTGAACCCGGTGCGGGCACCGGCCGCCCGTTTGCCGACCGCGATCAGGTCGCCCGCGGCCGCGTCCAGGGTGTGCAGCAGTTTGCCGGTGTCGGCGTCCCACACCCGCACCCGGCAGTCGTCGTCCCCGGTGAGCAGCCACCGGCCGTCCGGGCTGTACTCGGCCGAGCGGGTGACGGCCGCCGGCGGTTGGACGGCCCGAACCGGGGCGAACAGCTCCCGCTCCCAGGCGGCGACGTTCACCCGGATGACCCGTTGGAGGGGCTCGTCCTGCAGCCGCTCGGCCACCTCCAGGGCGGCCACGAACCGCCGCAGTCCGTCCTCCACGTACCCGGCCTCGCACCGGTTCTCCGCCCGGTCGAACTCGATGGTCACCAGCCGCTCGTCCGCCTCCCGCTGGTTCGCCTCCGCCTCCTGGGCCTTCGCCTTCGCCTGGGCGTCCAGCAGGCCGGCCCGGAAGCTCTCCTTCTGCTTCTCCCCGGCCGTCCACTCGGCCTTCTGCCACATGACGAACGACACCACGAACCCGGCGGTGAGCACCACCATCAGGGCGGTCAGCAGGCCGGCGATGAGCGGGTTCCGCCGGGCCCAGTACCACCACCGCTCGACGGCCGACAGGGTCCGCGCGCGGGTCGGCCGGCGGTTCAGGAACCGCCGCAGGTCGTCGGCCAGGTCGTCGGCCGTCTGGTACCGGCGGGCCGGCTCCTTGTTCAGGCACTTCATCACCACCGCCGCCAGGTCCCGCGGCACGTCCGCCCGCACCGTCCGCACGTCCGGGGCGTCGTCCCGGATGACCTTCAGGAGGACGCCCATGGCGTCGTCGCCGGGGAACGGCGGGCGGCCGGCGAGCAGCTCGAACAGCATCGCCCCGAGGCTGTACACGTCGGCCGGCGGGCCGATCGGGCCGTCCCCGCCGGCCTGCTCCGGGGCCATGTACGCCGGGGTGCCGACCACCATGCCGGTGCCGGTCAGTTGCGCCCCGCTCTCGGCCGTCAGCTTGGCCAGCCCGAAGTCGGACACCTTGAACACCCCGTCGGTCGAGCGGAGGATGTTCGCCGGCTTCAGATCCCGGTGGACGATCCCCTGCTGGTGGACGGCGTGGACGGCCCGCGCCAGCCCCTCCATCATTCCGGCCGCCTCGCCCGCGGGGATCTGCCGCCCGCCCGCCCACTGCACCAGGGTGCCGCCGGACAGCAGCTCCATCGCCAGGAACGGGAACACCACCCCGGTCGGGGCGGTGAACATGTTCACCTCGTACACCTGCACCACCTGCGGGTGCTGCACCTTGGCCAGCACCTCCGCCTCGAACAGGAACCGCTGCGTCACCCGCGGGTCGGCCACCCCCGCCGCCAGCACCATCTTCAGGGCGACGGTGCGGTTCAGCCGCTTGTGCGTCGCCCGGAACACCACCCCCATCCCGCCCCGCCCGATCTCCCCCTCCACCTCGTACCCCGGCACGCTCGGCCGCGGCACGTGCACCCGCGGCACCATCGGGATGCCGTCCGACCCGAACATCTGGGTGTCGGTGGCGGTGGTGGCGACCACCCCGCGGTCGAGGGTGGAGTCGGGTTGCGGGCCGCGGAGTACCGCCGACGACAGCGCCCGCAGGCGGTCGGACACCGCCCCGTCGGCGGTGAGGGTGTCCAGTTTGGCTTGGCAGGTGGAGCAGCCGTCGATGTGCGCGGTGAGCGGCCCGCTCACCGTCGGCGACAGGGCGTCGTCGAGGTACTTGGCGATCAGTTCGTCGGGCGGGCAGTCGGTCAGGGGGACGGTCATGGGAAGTGGTCGGGCGAAGGACACACGGGCGTTCGCGTCGGTCGGGCGGTGAGGTCCCCCGCCCCTACACCTCTTCGGCTTCCAGCGTGGCGATCTCCTCCTGCAGCAGCTTCTGCACGCGGTGCTTGGCCAGGTACACCTGCGACACCCGCATGCCCAGTTGGTCGGCCACCTCCTGCGGCGGCAGGTCGTCGAACGCGGCCATCTGGAACGCCTGCCACGTCGCCGCCGCCACCCGCCCCTTCACCCGGTCGACGGCGATCTCCAGCAGCTCCTTGTCGAACGCCGCCTCCACCCGCGCGGCCAGGTCCTGCTTCGCCTCGGCCGAGTGCAACTGCTCGTTCACCCCGGCGTCCCCGCTCCCGCGGTTGTTCCGGTACCCGGCCTCGGTGATGAAGTCGTGCCAGGCGTGGTGGGTGAGCGTCTTCAGCCACCCGCGGAAGCTCTTGGTGCGGTCGTACTTGAAGTTGGGCAGGCGGCTGGTCAGGCGGAACAGCACGTTCTGCGTCACGTCCTGCGCGTCCGTCTCTTGCAGCCCCCAGTGCTGGCACCACTGGTGGATGGCCGGGCCGTACACGGCCACGAACTCGGCCCAGCACGTCTGGTCGTCCGGCCGCTCGTTCAGCCGGTGCAACAGCGTAATGCGGGTACTGGCCGGCGTGTTGGCACCCATGCCAGCGCCTCCGTGGGCGACGGGGAGGGGGTCCGAGAGTTCGGGGAGACGGGGGCGTGCCGAGTCCGCAGATCAGACTAGCGACCGCGGCGGGCGAAAGGAAGGACGCCGGCCGAAAGTCATCCGATCAACACCGTCGGACAGCCGGCCACGATCGACCCGCCGTGGGCGGTGGTGTCGCCCAGGCGGGCGGCCGGCATGCTGCCGATCAGCACGGTCGCGCTCCCCTTGGCGATCATGTCCGGCGGGCCGACGCACACGCACGGGTCGGTGGCGCGGGCGGCCGGCATGTTGCCGATCAGCACGGTCGGGCAGCCGGGCGGCAGGATCGGCCCGCCGACGTGCGGGACGAGGACCGTCACCATCGGGCAGACGTGCATGTCGGTGGCGCGGGCGGCGGGCATCCCCATCGGTCGGCTCTCCGAGTGCTGGTGGAGGAGTTACGGCGGCCGGCGGCCGAATCTTACTTCACCCCGGCCGGGTTGCCACCGACCGGTCGGGGCGTACCTGTGGGTGTGTGCCCCGGAGCCGCCCGGATGGAACTCACCCGCAACCTGATGGTGGAGAGCGTCGGCCGGCTGAACCCCACCCGCCCGCTGTGCGTGGACGCGGGCGAGCCGGTGGCGGCGGCGGTGGCGGTCATGCGGCGGGAGCGGGTCGGCTGCCTGCTGGTGGTCGAGCACGGCGAACTGGTGGGCATCTTCACCGAGCGGGATTTGCTCAAGCGGGTGCTCGCCCGCGGGGAACCGCTGACCGTGCCGATCACCGCCGTGATGACCGCCCGCCCGGTGTCCGTCAACGTGCTCGACCCGGTGCGGACGGCCGTCGAGCGGATGCAGGCGGGCGGGTACCGGCACGTGCCGGTGGTGGACGAGGGCAACCGCCCGGTCGGGGTGCTGTCGGCCAAGCGGGTCATCCGCTACCTGGCCGAACACTTCCCGACCACCGTGTACAACCAGCCGCCCGACCCGCTGGTGGTGCCGGAGGCGGCGGACGGGGCGTGACCCGTTTCGGTCGTTCACCGTTGGTGGAAGTACAACAACGCCCACCTCTCCCCGCCGGGGGAGAGGTCGCCGCACCGAGCGGAGCGAGGGCGGCGGGTGAGGGGCGCGGTTGGCAGACCACTCACCCGCCGGGTTCACTGCGTTCACCCCGGCGACCTCTCCCCCGGCGGGGAGAGGTGGGCGTGGATTGTTCCCACTCACCAGCACCACCAATGACACCCGATACCACCCGTGACCGCCTGAAAGCCCTCTTCCGCGACCGCGCGTTGCAGTTCGGCGACTTCACCCTGGCGTCGGGGAAGAAGTCGTCGTACTACGTCAACTCGAAGAAGGTGCTGTTCCACGCCGAGGCCATCACCCTACTCGGCGAGTTGCTGTACGAGGCGACGGCCGACCTGAATTTCCAGGCGATCGGCGGGTTGGAGGTTGGGGCGATCCCGATGGCGGCGGCGGCGCTGACGGCGTTCCACCGTCACGGGCGAGCGCTGGAAGGGTTCTTCGTCCGCAAGCAGGCGAAGGGGCACGGCAGTCAGGAGTTGGTCGAGGGGCAGGTGAACCCCGGCGACGTGGTGGTGGTGATCGACGACGTGCTGACGACCGGCGGGAGCGTGGTGAAGGCGATCGAGGCGGTGGAGGCGAAGGGGGCGACGGTCGCCCGCGTGGTGTGCATCTGCGACCGCCTGCAAGGGGCGGCGGAGGCCCTGAGCAAGTACGACTTCCGCCCGCTGTTCACCATCCGCGATTTCGGGATTACACCGGGTGAACCGGCGGCGTGAGCCGCCTGGGTGGGTGGACCCAGGCGGCACACGCCGCCGGTTCACCGGTCGGTCACTTGGCCAGATCGAAGCACACCAGTTCCTTGTCGTTCCGCACGAACATCTTCTTGTCGGCGAACGCCGGCTGGCACCAGATCACCTTGCGGCCGAAGGCGGTTTGGGTGGTGGCGAGCAGGCCCTTCGCCCGGTCGATCTCGGTGTACCCGGTCTTGTCCAGCTTGCCGATCACCAGGTCGCCCTTCTCGGTGAAGAAGAAGAAGCGGTCGCCGTTCTTGACGATGAACGCCGTCTCCGACCCGACCGCCTTCCCGCCGACCAGGTCGGTCGTCTCCCACAACCGCTTGCCGCTGGGCAGTTCGACCGCGTACATGATGCCGCTGTCGTCGAACCCGTACACCACCCCGTCTTGCAGGAACGGCTGCACGTTCACCGCCGCCACCCCGTGGTCCTTCTTGTCCTTCCACTCGGTGCTGGCGGTCGGTGCGTCCTTGCCCAGCTTGATCAGGATGTTCTTCTTCGAGTACCCGCCGAAGTACAGGTACTCGCCGCTCACCAGCGGGGTCATGATGGCCGACCCGTTGGTGGCGCTGTACTTCTCCTTCCAGTACTCCTTGCCGGTTTCGGGGTCCAGCCCCTTGAGGGCGCTCGGCCCGACGACGATGAGCTGCCGCTTGCCGCCCGCCTGGATGATGGTCACCGGGCTGTACCCGAAGCCGGTCGGTTCGGCGTCGGTGCCCGACTTCCACACCTCCTTGCCCGTCTTCTTGTCGAACGCCACCACGTGGCTGCCCTCACTCCCGGCGGCGAGGGTGATGAGCTTCTCGCCGTCGATGAACGGGTGGGCGGCGTACCCCCACAGCGGCGACTTCGTTTTGTACTCCTCTTTCAACTCCTTCGCCCACACCTTGCTCCCGTCGGCCACCTTCAGGCAGGCCAGGTGCCCTTCCGCCCCGAGGGTGTACACGTACTCGCCGTCCACGGTGGGCGTGCACCGCGGGCCGCCCGGGTAGCTGATGGCGTACTTGACGTCGTACTTGTACTCCCACACCGGCTTCCCGGTCTTGGCGTCCACGCACAGCACCCGCTCGGTGCCGGTCGTCTCCTTGCGGTTGAAGTTGCCCTCGTCCGTCTCGCCCGTCTTCTTGTCGTAGTCGGTCACGAACACCTTGTCGCCGACCACCGCCGGCCCGGCGTACCCGCCCTTCACCGGCGTACTCCACAGCTTCTTCGGCCCGCCCTTCGGGAACTTCTCCAGGATGCCGGTCTCGTACCACACGTTGTCCCGTTTCGGCCCCATCCAGTGCGGCCAGTCGTCGGCGACGGCGAGCGGGGCGGCCAGGAGGGTTGCGGCCAGTGCCAGGCGTGCGTTCATGCGGAGAACTCCGGGGAAAGGGACGGGACTGATTGTACAGAAGAGACCTCACCCCCCGGCCCCCTCTCCGAACGGAGAGGGGGTGTTCAAGACCGATACCTCTCAGGCGCGTTCGCCAACGAGCCGGAACGTACTCGGGTTGAACACCCCCTCTCCGTTCGGAGAGGGGGCCGGGGGGTGAGGTCCTAGATACCCTACCACCTGCCCACCCGATCCCTTACGCGCCGCACGCCATGCCCCTCTTCGCGCTCACCCTGTACCACTGGGAGCAGTTGCCGAACGGCGACTGGCGGGTCATCCTGCACGCCATGCCGGTGATGATCGGCGTGCTGTGCGTGCTGGCCATCGCCTACCGCTTCTACAGTAAGTTCCTGGCGGCGAAGGTGGCCTGCCTGGACGACAAACGCCCGACCCCGGCGATGACCCACCCGGACGGCCAGAACTACCACCCGACGAACAAGTGGGTGCTGTTCGGCCACCACTTCGCGGCCATCAGCGGGGCCGGTCCGCTCATCGGCCCGGTGCTGGCCATTCAGTACGGGTACATGCCGGGGCTGCTCTGGCTGGTCATCGGCGTGTGTTTGGCCGGGGCGGTGCAAGACATGCTCGTGCTGGCGGCGAGCGTGCGACGGGACGGGAAGAGCATCGCCGAGATTGCGAAGCACGAACTGGGCAAGCCGGCGGCACTCATCGCGGCGCTGGCCATCCTGTTCATCATCACCATCGCGCTCGCCGGGTTGGGCATCGTGGTGGTGAAGGCGCTCGGCGGCGAGGAAGCGAAGTTGCCGAAGGGGATGGAGATCGAAGTCCCTGCGAATTCCTACGTCCGCTCCCTGGAGGAGGGACCACATCGATCGTTTGAGGTATTTCAGTTCCCTGCCGGGTGTAGCGTGAAGTATTCGGCAGACACAGCGAGTACGACACGCTCGGAGTCGTTCACTGTGAAGGTGGTCTATCCGCCGGAAGACCGCACACTGCAAGTGAAGGGGCCAGGGAGAATTGAGGGCAAATTGGAGGATGGACGCACGATCCGCATGGAAACCGTTTCTCCAGGACAGAAGTCGGACGCCCCGTTCACCGTCACCCTCCCCGCCGGTTGCACGCAGGTCATTCCCGGCAGTTCGTGGGGAACGTTCACCATCGCCTGCACCATCCCGATCGCCATCTTCGTCGGGCTGCTGATGAAGTTCTGGAAGCGGGTGGGGGTGCTCGCCGGGTCGATCATCGGCGGCGGGCTGACGCTCGGGGCGGTGGTCGTCGGCGGGTGGATCCCCGGCTCCCCGCTGGAGCCGTTCTTCTCGCTGAGTAAGGAACAGACCGCCATCGCGCTCGCCATTTACGGCTTCGTCGCGGCGGTGCTGCCGGTGTGGCTGCTCCTCGGTCCGCGGGACTACCTGAGCAGCTTCCTCAAAATCGGCACCGTCATCCTGCTGGTGGCGAGCGTGTGCATCGCCAACCCGGCGTTGCAGGCGCCGATGCTGAACGAGGTGTACCAGAACGGCGGGCCGACGTTCGCCGGCAACATCTTCCCGTTCGTGTTCATCTGCGTCATGTGCGGGGCGGTGAGCGGGTTCCACTCGCTGGTGAGCAGCGGCACCACCCCGAAGATGATCGAGAAGGAGTCGCACGTGCGGCCGATCGGCTACGGGGCGATGCTGATCGAAGGCGTCGTCGGGGTGACCGCGCTGATCGCGTCGGCGGCGCTGCCGAACGACCTGTACTACGACATCAACGTGCCCATCGACAAGGTGCAGGTGTTCCAGGACAAGCAGCGGGAGATGAACGAGAAGTACCCGCCGATGGCGACCGACGGGAAGGACGTGGCCCACCTGAACCTCGGTACGGTGGAACAGCAGGTGGGCGGGGAGTCGCTCCGCGGGCGGACCGGCGGGGCGGTCACGCTGGCGGTCGGCATGTCGGTGGTGTTCGACGACACGTTCAAGTGGGCCGGCGTCACCGGCGACTGGCTGCTGAAGTACTGGTACCACTTCGCCATCATGTTCGAGGCCCTGTTCATCCTCACCACCATCGACGCCGGCACCCGCATCGGCCGGTTCCTGCTGCAAGAGACGGTCGGCAAGGTGTACCCGAAGTTCGCAAGGCCGGACTGGCTGCCGGGGGCACTGATCGCCAGCGGGGTGATCACCGCCGGGTGGGGCTGGCTCATCTACACCGGCAGCGTGGACACCATCTGGCCGATGTTCGGGGTGGCGAACCAGTCGCTCGCCATCCTGGCACTCGCCGTCGTGACCACTTGGCTGGTGAACACCGGCCGCGGGAAGTGGAGCTTCGTCACCATCGTGCCGATGCTGTGGGTCTGTTCCACCACCCTCACCGCCGCCACGAACCTGGTAACGGTGCGGTTCCCGACGATGATCTCGGACGGGCAGAAGATGGTGGACGCCGGGAACGCGGCCGGGGGCAAGGCGGTCGTCACCGGCGCGCTGAGTATCGCCATGACGGTGTTCGTGGTGGCGTGCGTGGGGGCGGTGGTGCTGTGGTCAATCGCCCGGTGGGTGGGGGTAGCGATGGGCCGGGTGCCGACCCGCAAGGAGTAGGTGCCGCCCGGCCGGAGACAGCGGGCCAGGCGAAACCTCCGCCGGCTCTCGCCCTCGCCCACCTGTTCGGATTCACCCCTCGTCGGGCGGGCGAACGCCCGGTGCGGCTCACTTCGCGCCTGGACTTCGAGTGTTGCAGGTGTTCTCGCACCGGGGTCGGATTTCGTTCCGGGCGACGCGCTCGTAAGGGGTCTTGACGTCCTCTGTTGAGTGGGACCCGAGGGAACGGGGGCGGGCATGTGAAATTCCACAAGAACTCGGTTTTTTCAAACGCCCGCATTCCCTTCTGCGCGATCTGAGGGCTGAAAAACTCTGCCGCAGCGGAATCGACGAAAGTCGGGTCACACGCTGACGAGAAAAGCCGATTCGCCTGGCACGAAGTTAACATCCGATTCGACTTTGACCTCAGTCGATGCCTGACCTGAATTCAGGTCGGGGAGACGGGAGGTCGTGATGCACGAACTCGACAACATCGTCCGCGAGTTCCTCGTCGAGAGTTACGAGAACCTCGATCAACTCGACCGCGACCTGGTGGTGCTCGAGCAGGAGCCACAGAACCGCGACCGGCTGGCGAGCATCTTCCGCACCATCCACACCATCAAGGGCACGTGCGGGTTCTTCGACTTCGGCCGGCTGGAGGCGGTCGCCCACGCCGGCGAGAACCTGCTGAGCAAGCTCCGCAACGGCGAACTGGTGCTGAACCCCGAGATCACCACCGCCCTACTGTCCATGCTCGACGCCGTCCGGGCCATGCTCGGGTGCATCGAGCAGACGGGCAAGGACGGGGACTCCGACTACCCCGACCTGGTCGCCACCCTCACCCGGTTGCAGACCGAGGTGCCGCCCCCGCCCGAGAGCCCCCCGCCGCCCGCCGCCCCCAAGAACATCGGCGAGGTGCTCATCCAACAGGGCAAGGCCAAACCGGAGGACGTGCTCGACGCCCTCCGCCGGCAGGCCGAGGGGGACCCGCTGCGGGTCGGTGAGATCCTGGTCGAGAAGAACGTGGTGAAGGTGCAGGACGTCCGCGAGGCGATGACCGTCCTGAAGGACGCCCGCCCGCCGGTGGCCGACACGAACATCCGGGTGGACGTCGGCCTGCTCGACCGGCTGATGACCCTGGTGGGCGAACTGGTACTCGCCCGCAACCAGATCCTGCAGTACACGGCCACCCAGAAGGACGTCACCTTCCTCGGCACCACCCAGCGGCTGAACCTGATCACCACCGAGCTGCAAGAGGGGGTGATGAAAACCCGCATGCAGCCGATCGGGAACGTGTGGAACAAGTTCCCGCGGGTGGTCCGCGACCTGGCGGTGACGTGCGGCAAGCAGGTGCGGCTGGAGATGGAGGGGCAGGAGACGGACCTGGACAAGACGATCATCGAGGCGATCAAGGACCCGCTCACCCACATCGTGCGGAACTCGGTCGACCACGGCATCGAGTCGCCGGCGGTGCGGACGGCGACCGGCAAACCGGCCGAGGGGTGCCTGCGGCTGCGGGCGTTCCACGAAGGCGGGCAGGTGAACATCGAGATCGCCGACGACGGGGCGGGCATCGACCCCGAGCGGGTGAAGCGGAAGGCCCTCGAGCGGGGCCTCATCACCCCGGACCGGGCCGCCCGGATGACCGACCGCGAGGCCCACCAGCTCATCTTCCTGCCCGGCTTCTCCACCGCCGAGAAGATCACCAACGTGTCCGGCCGCGGGGTGGGCATGGACGTGGTGAAGACGAACATCGAGAAGATCGGCGGCACCATCGACCTGCAGAGCCAGCCGGGGCACGGCACCAAGCTAAAGATCAAGATCCCGCTCACCCTGGCCATCATCCCCGCGCTGGTCGTCACCTGCGGGGGCGACCGGTACGCCATCCCGCAGGTGAGCCTGCTGGAACTGGTCCGGCTGGACGGCGAGCAAGCCCGGCGGGGCATCGAGAAGGTGCACGGCGCGCCGGTCTACCGCCTCCGCGGGCGGCTGCTCCCGCTGGTGTTCCTCGACCGCGAGTTGCGGGTCAGCCCGCCGGCCGACACGGACGTGCTGAACATCGTCGTCCTGCAGGCCGACGACCGCCAGTTCGGGCTGGTGGTGGACGGCATCTGCGACACCGAGGAGATCGTGGTCAAGCCGCTCGACCAGCAGCTGAAGAACATCCCGGTGTTCGCCGGGGCGACCATCATGGGCGACGGCAAGGTGGCCCTCATCCTGGACGTGCTCGGCCTGGCCCAGAGCGCCGGGGTGGTGTCCGAGGTCCGCGACCGGGTGCTCGGCGACGTGACCGCCCGCCCGCACGAGACGGCCGACGACAGCCAGGCCCTCCTGCTGCTCGGCCTGGGCTCGTCCCACCGGCTGGCCGTGCCCCTGTCCCTCGTCGCCCGGCTGGAGGAGATCCCGACGGGCGAGGTGGAGCGGGCCGACGGGCAGGAGGTGGTGCAGTACCGCGGGCAGATCATGCCCCTCATCCGCCTGGCCGACCAGTTGGGCGGCGGGGCGGACGCGGCGGCCGACCTGCTGCAGGTGGTGGTGTTCACCCAGAACGGCCGAAGCGTCGGGCTGGTGGTGGACCGCATCCTGGACATCGTCGAGACCAGCGTCCGCACCCTCCACCCGCCCCGCCGGGCCGGCGTCCAGGGGTCGGCGGTCATCCAGGACCGCGTCACCGACCTGCTCGACGTGCCCGGCGTCATCCGCGCGATCGACCCGGAATTCTTCACCAGCACCGCCGGCTGAACCGCCACCGGCCGGTGTGTCACCGCCCCGGCCGGATGAGAGGACGACACGATGACGCCCACCCAACTGTGCACCTTCCACCTGGACGGCCTGTTGTTCGGCGTCGAGGTGCGGAAGGTGCAGGAAGTGATCCGCTACCTGGAGATGACCCGCGTGCCGCTCGCCTCCCCGGTGGTCCGCGGGCTGATCAACCTGCGGGGGCAGATCGTCACCGCCATCGACCTGCGGCGGCGGCTGGAGCTGTCCGAGCGGCCGGCCGACCGTACCCCGATGAACCTGGTCATCCGCACCGACGACCGCCCGGTCAGTCTGCTGGTGGACGAGATCGGCGACGTGGTGGAGGTGGAAGCGGGGGCGTTCGAGCGGCCGCCCGAGACCCTCCGCGGCGTGGCCCGCGAGCTGATCCGCGGGGCGTACAAGCTGAAAGACCGCCTGCTGCTCACCCTGGACACCGAACGGGCTATCGAACTGGCCCCCTGACCTCCTTCCCAAACCCCGAGGCCGAGCGGCCTCTCCCCGCGAGTCCCCACCATGTCCCTGTCCAAGCCGCGGCGGCCGCAGAGCGCGAGCCGCACCACCGCCGACATCGCCCCGCAGGTCGATCTGACCGTGCTGGCCGCCGGGATGCTCGAGCACGTGCCGATGAACGTCATGTACGCCGACATGACGTTCACCATCCGGTACATGAACCAGGCGTCCACCCGCACCCTCCGCAAGATCGAGCACCTGCTGCCGGTCAGGGCCGACCAGATGATCGGCCAGAGCATCGACATCTTCCACAAGAACCCGTCGCACCAGCGGCGGATGCTGGGCGACTCGGGCAACCTGCCGCACAAGACGAACATCCACGTGGGCCCGGAGACGCTCGAGCTGAACGTGCAGCCGGTGTTCGACGCCGACCGCAAGTACGTCGGGGCGATGGTGACGTGGGAGGTGATCACCGAGAAGCTGCACCTGGCGGCCAAGAACCAAGAGTACGCCGCCGCGTTCGCCGCCATCGACAAGGCCCAGGCGGTGATCGAGTTCCAGCCGGACGGCACCATCCTGAACGCCAACGACAGCTTCCTGGCCGCCATGGGCTACCGGCTGGACGAGGTCAAGGGCCGGTCGCACCGCACGTTCGTCGACCCGAACACCACCACCGACGCCGACTACCGCGACCACTGGGCGCGGCTGAACCGCGGGGAGACGGTGTCCGGCGAGTTCCAGCGGGTGGGGAAGGGCGGGCGGGCGGTGTGGGTGCAGGCGTCGTACTTCCCCATCCTCGACCCGTCCGGCAAGCCGGTGAAGGTGATGAAGTTCGCCACCGACGTGACCGAACAGGTGGACATGCGGAAGCGGATGCAAGTGGTACTGGAGAAGGTGAGCGACAACGCCACCTCGATGGGGGCGGCGGCCGAGGAGTTGACGTCGGTGAGCACCCAGCTGAGCGCGAACGCGGAGGAGACGTCGGCCCAGTCGAACGTGGTGTCGGCGGCCGCCGAGCAGGTGAGCAAGAACGTGCAGACGGTGGCCACCGCGGTGGAGGAGATGAGCGCGAGCATCAAGGAGATCGCCAAGAACGCGACCGACTCGGCCAAGGTGGCGACGACCGCCGTGCGGGTGGCCGAGACGACCAACGGCACGATCGCCAAGTTGGGCGAGAGCAGCGCGGAGATCGGCAAGGTGATCAAGGTGATCACCGGCATCGCCCAGCAGACCAACCTGCTCGCCCTGAACGCGACCATCGAGGCGGCCCGGGCGGGCGAGGCGGGCAAGGGGTTCGCGGTGGTGGCGAACGAGGTGAAGGAACTGGCCAAGGAGACGGCGAAGGCGACCGAGGACATCAGCCAGAAGATCGAGAGCATCCAGGGGTCGACGAAGGGGGCGGTGGAGGCGATCGCCCAGATCAGCACCATCATCAACCAGATCAACGACATCTCCAACACCATCGCCAGTGCGGTGGAGGAGCAGACGGCCACCACCAACGAGATCGGGCGGAACGTGGCCGAGGCGGCCAAGGGGAGCAGCGAGATCGCCCAGAACATCACCGCCGTCGCCCACGCCGCCCAGAACACCACCCAAGGGGCGGGGAACGTGCAGCAGGCGGCCGGCGAGTTGTCCCGCATGGCCGCCGAACTGCAGCAGGTGGTCGGCCAGAAGGCCGGCCGCTGATCCCCCGCACCGAGGACCGACATGAACGCTCTGGTGATCGACGACTCGAAAGCCACCCGCGCCGTCATCGGCCGTCTGCTCGGCAAACTCGGGTACGAGGTGACCGAAGCCGGCAACGGCCGCGAGGGGCTGGAGCGGCTGTCCGAGCGGAAGCCGCGGGTGGTGCTGGTGGACTGGAACATGCCCGAGATGAACGGCCTGGACTTCATCCGCGCGGTGCGGGCGGACTCCCGCTACCGCGACCTGGCCATCATGATGGTGACCACCGAGTCGGAGGCGTCTCAGGTGGTGCGGGCGCTGGCGGCCGGGGCGAATGAGTACGTGATGAAGCCGTTCACCCCAGAAATCCTGCTCGACAAACTGTCCCTCCTCGGGGTGGAACCGGTCTGATCCCATGCCCAAAATCCGTGTGCTCATCGTCGATGACGCGGTCGTCGTCCGCCGGATGGTGGGCGACGTGCTGGCGTCCGACCCGGACATCGAGGTGGTGGGGGTGGCGGCCACCGGGCGGATCGCCCTGGCCAAGATCCCACAGGTGAACCCGGACGTGGTCACGCTCGACGTGGAAATGCCGGACATGGACGGGCTGCAAACGCTCGCCGAGATCCGCAAGACCCACCCGAAGCTGCCGGTGATCATGTTCAGCACGCTCACCGAACGGGGGGCGTCGGCCACGCTGGACGCGCTCTCGCTCGGGGCGACCGACTACGTCACCAAGCCGGCGAACGTCGGCAGCGTGGCGGTCGCCCTCCAGCGGATCCGCGAGCAGTTGATCCCCAAGATCAAGCAGTGGTGCGGGCGGCAGCCGACGCCCCCGCCCGCCCCGGCGGTCACCCGTCCGACCGTCGCCGCCCGTCGGCCGACCGCCGCCGCCGGGGTCGAGGTGGTGGTCGTCGGCGTGTCGACCGGCGGGCCGAACGCGCTGGCCGAGGTGCTCCCGGCACTGCCGGCCGACCTGCCGGTGCCGGTGCTGGTGGTGCAGCACATGCCGCCGGTGTTCACCCAACTGCTCGCCAAGCGGCTGGACTCGGCGTGCAAGGTGCGGGTGTACGAGGCGTCACCCGCCGCCCGCCCGACGCCGGGGACGGTGTGGGTCGCCCCCGGCGACCACCACATGACGGTGACCCGCGACCACACCGGGCCGCGGGTGCACCTGAACCAGGCGCCGCCGGAGAACTCGTGTCGCCCGGCCGCCGACGTCCTCTTCCGTTCGGCCGCCGCCGCTTACGGGCCGGGGGTGCTGGCGGTGGTGCTCACCGGGATGGGGCAGGACGGCCTCCGCGGGTGTGAGGTGATCGCCGAGTCGGGCGGGCAGATCCTCGCCCAGGACGAGGCGACCAGCGTGGTGTGGGGGATGCCCGGGTTCGTCGCCCGCGCCGGGCTGGCGGACCGGGTGCTGCCGCTGCCGGTGATCGCGCACGAGATCGTGCGCCGCGTACAAGCCACCCGCCTGCGGGCGGGGGAACGAACCTGATGCGGAGGGACTGACCTTGCCGTTGACCACAGCCGAGTGCGACTACGTCCGCAAAGTGGTTCGCCAGCGCTCCGGCATCGTGCTGGAGGAGGAGAAGGCGTACCTGGTCGAGTCGCGGCTGACCACGCTCGCCCGCCTGCAGGGGTTCCCCTCCATTCAGGGGATGCTCGCCCAGTGTCAGGCCCAGTCCACCGGCCCGCTGCGGGAGATGGTGGTGGAGGCGCTGACCACGAACGAGACCTCCTTCTTCCGCGACGTGCAGCCGTTCGAGGCGCTCCGCAAGGCGATACTGCCCGAACTGGTCGCCGCCCGCGGCAAGGACCGGCGGCTGAACATCTGGTGCGGGGCGTCGTCCACCGGGCAGGAGCCGTACAGCCTGGCCATGCTCATCCGCGAGCACTTCCCGCAACTGAACACGTGGGACGTGCGGGTCGTCGCCACCGACCTGTCCACCGACGTGCTCGCCCGCGCCCGGGAGGGGAAGTACTCGCAACTGGAGGTGAACCGCGGGCTGCCGGCCGCCTTCCTGCCCAAGTACTTCCAGCGGGTCGGCCTGAACTGGCAGCTCAAGGACGAGGTGCGCAAGATGATCGACTTCCGCCCGCTCAACCTGATCGAGCCGTGGCCCGACCTCGGGCGGCCGGACCTGGTCATGATGCGGAACGTGCTCATCTACTTCGACGTGCCCACCAAGAAGGACATCCTCGGGCGGGTGCAGCGGATGCTGCGGCCCGACGGGTACCTGATGCTCGGCGGGGCGGAGACCACTTACAACCTGAACGACAGCTTCGTGCGGGTGGACCTGGAACGGGCGGGTGCGTACCGCCTGAAACCCTGAGGGGGCTTGCCCATGGGCATCGAGTGCGACGACGTGGTCCAAGTGGTGGGTGACGTGTGGCAGACCGCCCTCGGGCTGCCGGCGGTGCCGGACGACGCCCCCGCGCACGCCGCCGGCCCGCGGGTGGTGGGCACGGTGAGCATCCGCGGCTCCTGCCAGGCGGACGTCACCCTCGGGTGCGACGCCGCCCTCGCCCGGCGGGCGGCGGCCACCTTCTTCGCCGTCCCCGAGGCGGCCGTCACCCGCGAGATGGTCCACGACGCGGTCGGCGAGCTGGCGAACATGACCGGCGGCCAGCTCAAGGCCCTGTTGCCCGAAGGGTGTACCCTGACGCCGCCCGTCACCCGCGACGACCTGCCGGCCGAACCGCCCGCCGGGGGTCTCGGATTCCGGGCCGCCGATCAGACGTTCTCGGTGGAAGTCCGCACCCCCGGCTCGTGACCGCCGGCCGGGGCGAGAGGGGGTTCCGACGTCCCGCACGGCAGCCGCGTGGCGGGGCACCCCCTCGTGACATCCGGCTGCCGTGTGCTACACTGTCCTCACTTCTGCGCTCGCGCCGCCACCTCCCCCGATTCGGGGACACGACCGCCCGTGTCCACAGGTCGCGGGCGGGGGTGTCCGCCGCTGGCCCTCCCTGCGGTTGACGGACTGGCCCCGGTTCCGTCTCAACTTCATCCTCCCGCAGGCACGCCATGCCTACTGGCCGCCGCGACCCCCTCTCCCCGCCGCCGAAAAGTTCCGTCGTCCAGGCCCTGTTGCGAGGGAGTCGGGCGTCACCCGCCCGGATCGCCGCCGTCTACCTGGCGTTCAGCCTCCTTTGGATCTGGCTGTCCGACGGCGTGCTGATCGCCTTCGGCATCTCGGGGGAACTGAACTTCTGGGCCGCGGCGATCAAGGGGACGGTGTTCGTGTCGCTCTCGACGGTCGTCGTGTACCTGTCCGCCAGGCGAGAGGTCCGCGTGCAGCGGAGTTCCGCCCGCCTCCTGGAGGCGGTGGTGAACGGGACGACGGACGCGGTGTTCGTCAAAGACGCCTCCGGCAAGTACCTGCTGTTCAACGAGGGGGCTGCGCGACTGGCCCTGCGACCGTCGGCCGAGGTACTGGGCCATGACGACACGTTCCTGTTCGACCCCGACAGCGCGCGGCGGGTGATGGACCGGGACCGGAGGGTGCTGGCGGGCGGCGAAACGGAGACGAATGAGGAGGAGTTGACCGCCGGCGGGGTCACCCGCACCTACCTGTCGACCAAAGCCCCGTACCGGGACGAGAGTGGGGCGGTCGTCGGGCTCATCGGCATCTCCCGCGACATCACCGATCGGAAGCGGGCCGAGCGGTCATTGCGGGAGAGCGAGGAACGGTTCCGCGCCCTGGTCGAACTCGCCCCGGATGCGATCGTGCTCATCCTCAACGGCCGCGTGGCGTTCGCGAACGCGGCCGCCGCGCGGATGGTTTCCGCCCCCTCGCCGGAGGTGTTGGTCGGCACGTCACTGACCGACCACCTCCACCCGGACGACCGCCCCGTCAGCCTGGAACGTCAGGCCGCCGTCGTCGAACGGAACCAGGTCTTCCCGCCCCACGAGGTGCGGGTCCGGCGACCGGGCGGCTCGTACATCGACGTCGAGCTTCGTGCCGGCCCCTGTGACGTTGGTGGCGAACGCGGGATCCAGGTCATCGCCCGTGACGTCACGGACCGGAAGCGGGACGCCGCACTCCTCATGTGGCAGAACGCCACCCTCGAGCGGATCACGTCGGGGGAGGCACTTCCCGGCGTCCTCGAGCAGATCGTGCGGCTGGTCGAAACCTTCGACCCCGACACGCTCGCGTCGATCCTCCTCGTGGACGGGGAGGGGCGACTGAGGCTCGGCTCCGCGCCGAGCCTGCCGCCCGAGTACAACGCGGCCATCGACGGCGTCCGGATCGGCCCGAACGTCGGGTCGTGCGGCACGGCCGCGCACTCCCGTGAGCCGGTGTTCGTCGAAGACATCGCGACCGACCCGCGGTGGGCGGACTTCGCAGCCCTCGCTGTCGGCCACGGGCTGCGGGCTTGCTGGTCGGTGCCCATTTTCGCCACCTCCCGCGGCGACGACCCGGCGGCCGTGCTCGGCACGTTCGCCATCTACGCCCGCACCCCGCGGGCACCCACCCCGCACCTGGTCGAACTGCTCGACCGGGCCGGACACCTGGCGAGCATCGCCGTCGAGCGAGACCGCGCGGACCGCGAGCTGCGGGAGAGCGAGGCACGATTCCGGTCCCTGGCCGAGGAGCACGGCGCCGTCTTGAACGCGATCCCGCTCCACGTCGCGCTGTTGGACCGGGTGGGCGTGGTCACCGCGGTCAACGAGTCGTGGCGGGCGTTCGCCCGCTCGAACGGCCTGGACCCGGATCGGACGCTCGGCGCCGATTACATCGCCGTCGCCCGGTCGGCCGTCGGTCCCGATTCGGCGGAGGGGCCGCAGGTGGCCGCCGGGGTGGAGGCCGTGTTGCGCGGGCAGCGGCGGCAGTTTCGCATGCGGTACACCTGCCATTCGCCGACCGAGGAGCGGTGGTTCGAGGTGCTCGTCAGCCCGCTCCCCGACGGGGGCGGGGCGGTCGTCGTCCACATCAATTTCACCGAGCAGACCCGCGCGGAGGCGGCCCTGCGGGAGAGCGCGGGGCGGTTGCGGCTCGCGCTCTCCGCCGGGCGGCTCGGGGTGTGGGAGTGGGACCTGAAGACGGACACCGTTTTCTGGTCCGAAGAGGCGTTCGCCATAGTAGGCGTGGATCCGCATCAGTCCGGCAGTTCGCTAGCCGACTTCCAGCGGCTGGTTCACCCGGACGACCGAGACGCGCTGTGGGCCAAGGTCTCTGCCAGTCTGGCGGTCGGCGGGCCGGCGTTCGACCACGAGTTCCGTTGCGTCCGGCCGGACGGGTCCGTCCGCTGGCTGCTGGACCAGGGCCAGGTGTCACGTGACGCGAACGGGCTGGCCACGCGGATGACCGGGGTGGTGGCCGACATCACCGACCGCAAGTACGCCGAATCGACCCGCTCCCGGCTGGCCGCGATCGTCGAGTCGTCCGAGGACGCTATCTACAGCAAATCGCTCGACGGCGTGATCCAGTCGTGGAACAAGGGGGCCGAACGTCTGTTCGGGTACACCGAACACGAGGCCGTCGGCAGGCCTGTCACGATCCTCTTGCCGCAGGACCGGCTGTTTGAAGAGGACGCCATCTCGGATCGCATCGTCCACGGTGAGCCGGTCGCACACATCGACACCGCCCGTGTGTCCAAAGGTGGCCGTCGGGTGAACGTGTCGCTCACCATCTCCCCGATCCGGGACGCCGCCGGGCGGGTGATCGCCGTCTCCAAGATCGCCCGAGACATCGGCGACCGCGTCCGCGGCCGACAACGGCTGGCCGTGCAGCACGCCGTGGCCAGCATCCTGGCCGACTCGGACCACCTGCGGGAGGCGGCGCAAGCGATCCTGCGGACCATATGCGAGACGCTCGGGTGGGCGGCCGGCGGGGTGTGGATGCTCGACCGCGAGCGGACGCGGCTCGCTCCGGTGGACGTGTGGGGGGAGGGGGAAGGCGTCGAGGCATTCCTGACGTCGGGCCGACGCCTGACCTTCGCGCGCGGCGTCGGCCTGCCGGGCCGCGTGTGGCAGGCCGGGCAAGGGGTGTGGGTGCCCGACGTGGTCCACGAGTCGGGGTTCCAACGGAAAGCCGAGGCCGCCCAGGCGGGGTTCCAGGGGGCGTTCGCGTTCCCCATCCGGGGCGGCGGTGATGTCACCGGGGTGGTCGAGTTCTTCCACACCCAGACGGCCCCGCCGGACGAGGAACTGATCCGCGTGTTCGAGGTGCTCGGCGCCCAGATCGGCCAGTTCATCGAGTGGAACCGCTCGCGGGCCGCCCTGCGGGAGAGCGAGGGGCGGTTGCGGCTGTTCGTCGAGCACGCTCCGGCGGCGCTGGCCATGTTCGACCGGGACATGCGGTACATGGTCGCCAGCCGGCGGTGGGTGTCCGACTACCGGCTCACCGAGACCGACCTCGTCGGGCGGTCGCACTACGACCTCTTCCCCGACATCCCCGCCGAGTGGCGGGCCGTCCACGCTCGCGCGCTCGCGGGGGAGGTGGTCCGGGCCGAACGGGACTCGTTCCAGTGGGCGGACGGGACGACCCAGTGGCTCCGGTGGGAGGTGCGGCCGTGGCACGACTCGGCCGGTGTGGTGGCCGGCATCGCCATGTTCACCGAAGACATCACCGCCCGTGTGCAGGGTGAAGCCGCCCTCCGCGAGAACGAGGAGCGGTTCCGCCGGCTGGTGGACTCGATCATGGACGGGGTCATCTCGATCGACGCCGACCAGCGGGTGATCCTGTTCAACCCGGCGGCGGAGCGGATGTTCGGGCTGTCGGCCGCGGAGGTCCTCGGCGGACCGCTCGACCGGCTCCTGCCGGTTCGGCACCGTGCGGCCCACGTCGGCCACGTGGAGGCGTTCCGCCGGGACGGGGTGACCAGCCGGTCGATGGGGGAGTTCGGGGCCATCACCGCCCTGCGGAAGGAGGGCGAGGAGTTCCCGATCGAGGCGTCGATCTCCCAGATCGACGTGGGCGGCCACCGCGTCTCGACGGCCATCGTGCGAGACATCAGCGCCCGGGTGAGGGCGGAATCCGCCCTCCGCGAGAGCGAGGAGCAGTTCCGAGCGACGTTCGAGCAGGCGGCGGTGGGCATCGCGCACGTCGCCCTGGACGGGCGGTTCGTGCGGGTGAACGAGCGGTTCACCGAGATCACCGGGTTCAGGCGGGAGGACCTGCTGACCAACACCTTCCAGGTGATCACCCACCCGGACGACTTGCTGGCCGATCTGGCACTCGTCAGCCGACTGCTCGCCGGCGAGATCCCCCACTACGCGTTGGAGAAGCGGTACGTCCGGAAGGCCGGCGGGTTCGTGTGGGTGAACATGACCGTGTCCCTCCGCCGGGGTGCCGGCGGGGCGCCGCTGCACTTCATCTCCGTCGTCGAGGACATCGCCGCCCGGAAGGCGGCCGAGGCCGCCGTCCGGGAGAGCGAGACGCGGTTCCGCAACCTGATCGAGTTCCTGCCGGACGCCATCTTCCTGAACGTGGACGGCCGGGTGAATTTCTGCAACCCCGCGTGCGTCCGCCTGTTTGGGGCGTCGGGCACCGAGGAACTGATCGGGAAGACGCCGTTCGACCTGCACCCGCCAGAGTGGCACGACCTGATCCGGAACCGGATCGCCACTCAGGCGACCGGCGAGCAGGCGTCCGGGATTGAGGAAGAGGTGTTGCGGCTCGACGGCCGACGGGTGCCGGTGTTCGTCACCGCCCTGCCGGTCATCGACCGCGGCACCCGGGCGCTGTTGGTGGTGCTGCACGACCTGACCGAACAGAAGCGGGTGGAGGCCCAACTCCGCCACCAGGAGCTGATGATCCGGGAGGCGGGCGAGTTGGCCCACGTCGGCGGGTGGGGGTTCGACCCGACCACGCTCAAGACCGACTGGACGCCGGAGGTGGCCCGCATCTACGGCCTCGACCCGGCCGAACCGCCGGGCATCGCGACGGCACTGGACTTCTTTAACGGCGAGCGACGACCGACGCTCGAAGCCGCCCTCGACGCGGCGATCCGAGACGGCACCCCGCACGACCTGGAATTGCAGTTGACCGCCACCGACGGCCGGCGGAAGTGGGTGCGTACAATTTGTCGGCCGATCGTCGATAATGGTAAGGTGGTACGGGTCCGCGGGTCGATCCAGGACATCACCGACCGCAAGCGGGCGGAAGAAGAAATCCGCGAGCTGAACGCCGGACTGGAGCGGCGGGTGCGTGAGCGGACGGCCGAGTTGCAGGCGGTCAACCGGGAACTCGAATCCTTCTCGTACTCGGTGTCCCACGACCTCCGGGCGCCCGCCCATCCGGCACATCACCGCGTTCGCCAGTCTGGTCCTGGAAAGTGGCGGTGCACACCTGTCGGCGGAGGGCCGCGGGCACCTGGAACAGGTCACCAGGGCGGCCAAGCGGATGGGCCAACTGGTGGACGACCTGCTCCGCTTCTCTCGGCTCGGGCGGCAGTCGGTGCAGCGGCAACCGATCGACACTGGCCGGCTGGTGGGGGATTGTCTCCGAGAGGTGATGAATGCGGCCGACCCGCGGCGGTTCGACACCCGGGTGGGCCACCTGCCGGACTGCGAGGGCGACCCCTCGCTCGTGCGACAGGTGTGGCTGAACCTGCTGGCGAACGCGGTCAAGTACTCCGGCCCGCGGGACCCGGCGGTGATCGAGGTGGGCGTGGAGGCGACGCCCGACGGCCCGGCCTACTTCGTGCGAGACAACGGGGTCGGGTTCGACATGCAGTACGCCGGCAAGCTGTTCGGGGTGTTCCAGCGGTTGCACCGGGCGGAGGAGTTCGAGGGCACCGGGATCGGCCTGGCCCTCGTGCAGCGGATCGTACACCGGCACGGCGGGCGGGTGTGGGCGGACTCCCAGCCGGGGCACGGGGCGACGTTCTACTTCACCCTGAGCGGCGGAGACGGGGTCGGGCACGCGCCTCCCGACCCCGCGTGAGCAAGACACGGGCCTCCGTGTGCATGTGTCCGAGGGATGTCGTCTACCGCGGGAGTGTGGCGAACACGACCGGTTTCAATTGGGCTGCCAATGACTCCCCCCGTTGAGGTGCTTCTCGTCGAGGACGACCCGGCGGACCTCGCCCTCGTCCAGCACGCCTTCCGGAAGCACCACCTGACCAACACGGTTCACGTCGTGCGGGACGGGGCGGAGGCGCTGGAGTTCATCTTCCGCACCGGCCGGTACGCCGCCCGCCCGCCCGGCCCGCCCTTCGTCATCCTGCTCGATCTCAAGTTGCCCCTGGTGGACGGCATCGAGGTGCTCCGCCGGATCAAAGGCGACCCGGCCACCAGCACCATCCCCGTGGTCATGCTCACCTCCTCGCGTGAGCACCGCGACCTGGCCGAGAGCTACGCCCTCGGGGTGAACAGCTACATCGTCAAACCGGTGGACTTCGCCCAGTTCGACGACGCCGTCCGGCAACTCGGGTTCTACTGGCTGCTGATCAACCAACCCCCCCCCGCGTGACCCACATGCCCGATCCCGCCCTCCGACTGCTCCTCGTCGAGGACGACCCGGCCGACGTGTGCCTCGTGCTGAACGAGTTGAGGAAGGTGGGGTACCACGTGGACTGTACGCACGTGACCGAGGAGGCTGCGTTCACGGCCGCCCTGTCCGCCAACCCGGACGTGGTCCTGTGC
The DNA here is from genome assembly GCA_964390195.1 of uncultured Fimbriiglobus sp. GTDB lineage: Bacteria > Planctomycetota > Planctomycetia > Gemmatales > Gemmataceae > JALHQU01. The sequence goes on from CAYMHO010000034.1 coordinate 31,035, forward strand.
GACTGGAACATGCCCGCGTTCAGCGGCGAGCGGGCGCTCGAGATCGCCGTCGACCGGCACCCGGACGTGCCGGTGGTCATCGTCTCCGGGTCGATCGGGGAGGAGGCCGCGGCACGGGCGATCAAACTCGGGGCGGTAGACTACCTGCTGAAAGACCGACTCACCCGCCTCGGGCAGGCGGTTCGGCAGGCGCGGGTGCAGCGGCGGCTGCGGGTCGCCGAGCGGCAGGCCCGGGAGGCGCTGCGGGCGAGCGAGGAGCGGTACCGGGCGCTCGCCGAAGGGGTGCCGCAGATCGTCTGGACGAGCAGCCCGGACGGGGCGATCGACTACCTGAACGTGCGGGCGGCCGAGTACACCGGCCTGTCGGTGGAGTCCCTGCACGGGTGGGACTGGGGGCGGGTCACCCACCCGGACGACCTGTCCCGCGTTCACGCCACCTGGTCCGAAGTGCTGCGGAGCGGCAACCCCCAGGATTTCGAATGCCGCTTCCGCCGGGCGGACGGCCAGTACCGGTGGTACATCAGCCGCCAGGTCCCCATCCGCGGGGCGGACGGGGCGGTGACCAAGTGGGTCGGCACGTGCACCGACATCCACGACCAGAAGTTGGCCGCCGAGGAGTTGACCCGAGACGCCCAGATCCTGGCCGGGGTGCGGGACGCGGTCGTCGTGACCGACCCGAACGGGGTCGTCAGCTTCTGGAACGAGGGGGCCGTGCGGCTGTACGGGAGGACGGCCGGGGAGATGGTCGGCCGGCCGTACGCCGACCGGTTTCCGGAAGCGGTCCGGGCGGAGGCGGCCGGGCACGCCCGCGAGCGGTCCGACGGCGAGCAGTGGCAAGGGGAGTACGAGGACTACCGCAAGGACGGGTCGCGGGTGTGGGTGGACGCCCGCGTCCGCCGGTTCGACCGGCCGGACGGGACGCCCGCGGGCATCCTCTGCGTGTCCCACGACATCACCGGGCGGAAGCGCCTGGAGGAGCAGTTCCGCCAGTCGCAGAAGATGGAGGCGGTCGGCCGCCTGGCCGGCGGCATCGCCCACGACTTCAACAACCTGCTCACCGTCATCAACGGGTACGCCGACCTGCTGCTGGTGAGCCTGCCGTCGACCGACCAGCGGAGGGCCGCGGTGGCGAGCGTGCGGGACGCCGGCGAGCGGGCGGCGGGTCTGACCGCCCAACTGCTGGCGTTCAGCCGGAAGACCATCATCGCCCCGCGGGTGTTCGACCTGACCGACATGGTCCTCCAGGCGGAGCGGCTCCTCCGCCGGGTGATCGGTGAGGACGTCGTTCTGACCGTCACCCCGCACCCGCGGCCGTGCCTCGTGTACGCCGACCCGAACCAGGTGGATCAGGTGATTCTGAACCTGGCCGTGAACGCCCGCGACGCCATGCCCACCGGCGGGCGGCTGGCGCTCGGCACGCGGGTCGTCGAACTGCCTCACGGGACCACCGTCGATACCGGCGAACTGCCCGCCGGGGGGTATGTGGAGTTGACCGTCGAGGACTCGGGGTGCGGGATGAGCGACGAGGTGAAGGGGCGGATTTTCGAGCCGTTTTACACCACCAAGGGGCCGGGCAAGGGCACCGGGCTGGGGCTGGCGACGGTGTTCGGCATCGTCCAACAGGGGGGAGGGGGGGTGGCGGTCGAGAGTGCGGTCGGGCGGGGGACCACTTTCCGGGTGCTCTTCCCCCAGGCGGACGCACCGAAGCAGTCATCCCACTCGGGGGAACTGCTCGGCGTGCGGGAGGGCAAGGAAACGGTGCTGCTGGTCGAGGACGAGGACGCCGTTCGAGAGTTGTGCCGGATCGCGCTGGAGGCCCAAGGGTACACGGTGGTGGCAGCGGCGAGCGGGCGGGCGGCCATCGCCGCACTCGCCACGCACACCGGGCCCATCCACCTGCTGATCACCGACGTCGTCATGCCGGAGATGAGCGGACGGGAACTGGCCGAAGTGATCCGATCGTCGGCCCCTGGCATCCGGGTGCTGTACGTCAGCGGGTATACCGACGACGCCGTCGTCCGTCACGGGGTGAGCGGGGAATCTGTCGAGTTTCTGCAGAAGCCGTTCACCCCGCTCGGACTGGCCCGGAAGGTCCGATCCGTACTCGACAGCACCACCTGAGCAGGCACCCCGACGGGTGGTCGGGCCGGGGTTCGAGGTCGCCGTCGTTTCGCCCCCGCCCGATGATACGGTTCCCAGGAATATCTTGCCGACTGTAGCCGGCCTCACAGAGGCCGGTCCGACCGGCCTCTGTGAGGCCGACTGTAGCCGGCCTCACAGAGGCCGGCTACAGCGAGCACCCGGCACCCAATTCCTGGGAACCGCCTCACACGCCCGGCATGCGGTGGAACGCGCCCTTGCACTTGCCGGCGATGGCGAGCCGCAGCCAGAAGGCGCCCTGACTCGAAGTGTAATCCATCTGCACCACGCCGTACCCCTTCTCCGGCATCAGCTCGAGCGGGCTCCCCCGGGCGACCGTCGGGAGCGACATTTGCGCCGGGATTTTCCGCCGGTCGAGTTGGGCCACCACCTCGCCGGCCAGCACGTTCACCAACTCGCCCACCACGTCACCCATGTCCCCGCTGTCGAACGGGATCTCCATGCCGGTGAACTTCTGGGCGATGACCGGAGCGGTGTCGCTGGTGAGGAACCAGGACAGGGTCCACGGCGAATTTCCGACGAACGAGATGATGCCGGCGACGCACGGGCAGGCGGGGTGCGTCTCGCCCGGGTGCCGCCTCGGCTTCTCCCCGGCGATGGCCGAGTACGTGTTATCGACCGCGGCCCACACCGCGTCGGCGACGGCGGGCGGGAACGTGGTATCGGGACTGGCCTCTGTGGCAGTCATGGCTGATCCTGGGGTGTTGCTCGGGGGGGAGGGTTATCCGAAGAGTTTGCTAAAGAACCCGCCCTGGGCAGCCGGTTGAGCCGCGGTCTGCTGCTCCTCCCGCTGCTGGCGGCGACGACTCAGGCAGACCAGTTCGGCTTTCGACACCGCTTTCTTCAACTTGGCGGACAGTTCGGCCACGGTGAACGGCTTGGTGATGAACGTGTCCGCCCCGGCCTGGTCGAGCGCCTCCTCGATCTTGGCGATCGTTTTCTCGCTCGTCACCATCACCAGGGGGATGCCCTCCTGACCCTTCTCCTTCTCCAGCTTCCGCACCTCGCGGACGAATTCGATGCCGGTCATGTTCGGCATGTTCCAATCGACGAACCCGATGTGGACCTCGTTCGCCGCCAGTTTGGCCAGCCCGTCCCGCCCGTCCTCCGCCTCCACGAACTCGAACTGGCCGAGGTTGGCATCGGTGAGCGACTTCATCACCATCTTTCGCATCACCCCGGAGTCGTCGATCACCAGGGCTTTCAGCTTGACGTTCATGCCGGTGGTTCCTGTAGGACCATGGGGAAAGGCGCACCCGGAAGAGAATCGAACAAGTACGGAAAAAGTTGTCGCAGGCGGGGAAGAAAATGGGTGGAGCTCGCCCGGTCGATTCGTGGTGCACCCGGGCGGTTCAGTTCGCGAGGGCTGATCAGGGGCGGACGGGCCGGGGGAGTGTCTCCTCGACAGGCGAAGGGTTGGAGTCGCCAGAAGACGGTTACACCGCGGCTGACTCACCCCCCGAGGGGGGAGTGGCAAGTGATCCCCGGAACTCTGCCCGCACCCGCATGAGCAACTGCCCGAGGCGGTTCTTGCCGCTGCCGTCGCCGCCGTCGCCCCAGTAGCTGTCGTTGGCGGTGTGCTCCACCAGCACCGCCTCCCCGGTGCCGAGCAGGATCGCCTTCAGCCCCTCGTGCTGGGTGAACTTCGCCCGCAGTGCCTCCAGCATCACCTGCTCCTTCACGCCCTCCCAGTCGCGGCGGAGCGGCCGCTTGCGGTCTCGGCCCATGCTCGCCGCCAGCATCGGCTTGTTCGCCTTCCGCACCTCCTCCTCGTCCG